>JACRIR010000049.1 GCA_016215705.1 Candidatus Poribacteria bacterium
CGTTTCCGCTGAAACAATGCTTCATAGTCTCGCGACATAACAAGGTGTCACTCGGCGCATTGGAGCCGCGAAGCGGGAAGGATTTCGAGTTGCGTATTCTTCCGCCTCCGTCACTGGACGGAATCAGACTGACGGCTTATGGCAAGCAGCGGGCAAGAGAGAATATTTTTCATAAGATCTTCTGGGAAAAAGAGAACCTTGATGACTCGCAACTCAAGCTGCTGGAATCGGTTTTCGCGTCGTACCGCAGCCATTTCGAAACGCCCGTTCTCATAGGGTGGGCAGACTCTCCACCTACTGACGTGGAAACCGGAAGAGAATGGAAAGGCGCGGAGTTGGCCTCACACCTCATGGTCTTCAAGCTGCCCTTGTTTCTTGACGGAAACCAGGTTGACGTTCCGATCGGACTCTCAAAACGCGCCTGTGCGGAAGAAAGCTGGTGGTGCAATCCCTTCGCGCTTTCCGTTTCGAGCTATTTGCCGGGCAGCCTGGAGTTGGAACTACCTTTCGCAGCGCATGAGAAATTCGCAGTCGACGAGTTGGTCGTCCATATGTCGCGGCCGGCAGCCAGGGATTTCGCAGGCACAGAGGAGGGAATGGATGAACCCTCTCTGGCGATTTCGGTTTACGATTGGACAACCAAAAGGTGGACACAATTGCTTAGTACGAAGGAAAGAGAAGTCCATTACCTTGTCCGTGAAGCACCGGAGAAGTACATACTCTTTCCCCAGGGACTTATTCGTTTGAAAGCAGAATTGGTCGGAGGAGGAGAGCTATCTCGCTTCTACGACAGCAGCGACTATTTTGATTTCTATTACGGCTACCTCTCCCTGAACCTGGAGCGTCCGAGGTTGCGGCCGTTCGATGGTGTGCCCTTGATTCTTCTCGACGTGTCCCTGAAAGGAAAGTCTAGCGAAAGGTTGAAAGTTACGCCATGATCGCCCGGGTTGAAAACCTGACCGTCAAATACGATGATTTCACGGCCGTGAGCGAACTCAACCTCAGTATCGAGGAGGGCGACATTTACGGCTTTATCGGGCCGAACGGGGCAGGCAAGACTACGACTATCCGCGTGATGGCAACCCTGTTACTCCCCTTTGCAGGCAAGGTGACGATTGCCGGAATGGATGTCGAACGATATCCCGAGAAGGTCAAGCCGCTTGTCGGCTACATGCCGGATTTCTTCGGCGTCTATGACAATCTGAAGGTGTGGGAATATCTGGATTTCTTTGCGCGCGTCTACGGAATGGAGCCCGCGGGAATTCCTTCAAAGATAAATGAAGCGTTGGAAATCACAAAACTCGAAGGGAAGAGAGAGGCATACGTTGATTTCCTTTCGCGGGGAATGAAGCAACGGCTTTGCCTGGCGAAGACTCTCATACACGATCCTAAACTCCTGATCCTTGACGAACCCGCTTCGGGATTGGACCCGAATGCGCGCGTTGAAATTCGGGAACTGTTGAGAACGCTTAGCAGAGAGGGGAAAACGATCTTCATATCCTCCCACATTCTTTCCGAACTTGCCGACATCTGCAATCGAGTAGGGATTATTGAAGTCGGCAAATTGGTCAGTGAAGGCACAATGGACCAAATAACTAAACAGTTGCAGCCGGGAAGACTGCTTAAGGTCAGGGCGCGAGATATCGAGGCGGCGGCAAGATTCGCGGCGGCTTCCAGAATCGTTTTGTCTTCTGAGATGAAGGAAGGTTGTTTATTGCTAAGAATAGAAGACACGGACGGAGTCGCCGAAAGACTTATCAAGACGCTGGTTGACTCCGGCGCCGGAATCCTGAGCGTTTCCGAGGAGAAGCCCGGCCTCGAAAGTCTGTTTCAAAAACTCACACGCGGAACGGTCAGTTGAGAGCATATGGAATGAATGCGCTGCTTAAAAAAGAGATTCGCACACGCATGCGCGGGAAGACGATCTTCGCAATTGAGAACGTCTATCTCGTGCTACTCACCGGCATTTTCCTGATTGTGCTCGCTATCTCGTCGGCGGGGCGCGAGAGCTTCGCGTGGGAGACCGGAAGAAGCCTGTTCGAGACCGTGAACTACGTGCAGATTCTGCTTCTCGTGATCGCGAGTCCGACAATAGTGGCGTCCGCATTCACCCTTGAGCGCGAACAAAAAACCCTTGACATGCTTCTTGCCACGCCGCTATCCCTAGTGCAGATAGCACGGACAAAGCTCCTTGCCTCTCTTTCGGTGTTCTTTGTTCTCGTGCTGGTATCGCTTCCGATGCTCTCGGTATGCTTCATACTCGGCGGCGTGTCGCCATCCGAAATCTTTTGGGCGTATTTCTTGACCTTGGAAGGAATCCTCCTTGCGGGCGCAATAGGCCTCTGCTATTCCGCCCTCCTCAAACGGACTCTTGCGGCCGTGCCGATAAGCAGTCTCACGATCATAGTGTTTCTGATCGCCACTCTTCTGATTGCCAAACTTCTTTCGCCCGCTCTCGGGACTCTTAACCCTCTATATGCGTTTCACCTTATGACGTCGCGCTGGACGACTAAATTCTTTGCGTTCGAGACTCCTTTCTGGGTTCCGAGTCTCGTTCTCACGAGTCTGCTCTTCCTGTGCGTTTTCAGCTATACGGTTGAGATTCTGAATGAAGAAAAGCGGAGAACATCCTCGCAACCACGCGCGCTTCGCCTACTATTCTATTGCGCCATGCTGTTATTCTTGCTGTCCTCGACAATTGAATATGGCCCGAGATCGGCAGACATAGCGGCGGGACTGGAGAGGTTTGTCTGGGTTTCTTATCTCTTCTGTGTCGCACAAGCCATTGTCGTTTCAGGAGGCAGTTTGAGCGGCTTCGAGCGGAAGAAACTGCTATCGTCATGGAAAGAAAAATGCCTGCGGCTGAAAGGCTGGTTGGGACCGGGACTTTGTGTGGGCCCGCGGTATTCTCTGCTCATCGCGTTCATGAGCGTAGTCATCTTCTCATTCGGCGCTTTTCAGGTGGACATGGTCAAAAGGAGGATGCTTTCCATTCTCCTCGTTGGTTGTTTGTTTGTCACCGGCACGTTGACATGCGCTATGCTGGCAAGGTTCTTCTCACTTGTTCGCCGAACCAAGGGAAACAGCCTGCCGCGCATTCTGGCGTCCTTCTGCTTTCTAATAGTCCTGGTTGCGCCGCATCTGATCACTTATGTCCATCGGAGAGGAAAGACCGAAATCCCGGAAACTGCCTGGGACTTGTCTGTCTTCTTCAGCCCTCTTATTGCACTTGGGTATGCCGTGGAACCGACCAGAACGCCTGCCTCTTATCCGTATTGCGCAAAACTTCTTGGCAGCGTCCCGTTCTCCGTGGTAACAAGCCTCCTCTATTTCTCTCTACTCATTGTCCTCTGGGCGCTCAATCTGCGGTGGGAACGAAAAATCAGGTTGTCGACCGAGCAGATTTGATGATCCAAACCGGCAATTCAGACCCGCCTCACCCCATTGCGAAGTCATCTCCGGGAAGAGCAACGTTGCTCGGGGCATATCTCAAAATCCCTGAATCACCTTTCGCGCATTATCGCAATAGATTCTTCTGAGCACGTCATCAGGCAGATTGATCCCGTCGATTTTCCAGTTGCGCGTGCGCGGCTCGGTCGGCGGAATCGCTTTGTCGGAAGTTTCATAGAAACGGAAGATGGTCGAGTTGTATCGCGCCATGTCATCGACCCATCGCCGGACATCGTCAGGCCCGTCGCACGCTGTCAGAACAATGGTATCGGTTCCGTGCATGATGCGGTCGGAATACTTCATGAAAAGCTCGCGGGTCGTCTCGGGATGCCGGCCGATTTCATCGACAACGGCCGAGGCGTCAACGTAGAAGTTCCGGAACTCGTCGAGATTTGCCATGACGTCGGCAACCTCCATGTCCCACGCTCCGCTCCCCAAATGAGCTCCGATGAATGTGGTTCCTGGGTGCTTCCGCAGGATATTGTTGCGGCGCGCCATCAAATCGTCGAAGTTCGGATAGCCTTCACGCCCATGATAGGACCAGCCGGGAAGTTCGTCGAGCATTATGCGCCACGGATTGTTTTCGTCAACCGGCCGCCAGAATGCCGGGGGGTCACCGACATGGATTAGCACGGGCAGACGGAGCTCGCCCGCCTTGTCCCATATGGGGTCCAGCCTCGGATCATCGACAATTATCAATTTGCCGGCGGAGTCCCTTGCGAAAAGCCCGAGTTCCTTTGCCACCTTCACGCCGACGGCGCCCGCTTCCTTGCCGCGTTCAAGTCGCTCCATTTCGCGTTTCGCGTATCCTTTCTCGTCGATTCTCGAAAGATCGAAGGAGACCATGATTGCGAGACGGTCGGGATGATTGCGTCTGTGCTTGAAACATATCGACTCGTTATATGAGAGGACTTCCGGATTGTCCATGCCCATAACGAGCAGCGTCGATTTCTCTATCCCATGCCTGTCCATAAGATTCACGAGACAGTCAGCGTCAGCGAACAGGTGCGTATGAACGTCGATCTTTTGGCGAATGCGGCTGCGGTAGATTTCCATAAAGGGCTCCCTTCGGGTGTGATTACGTTGGTCAGCGCATATCATATCGGAACCCCCCATGCGGCGCAATACGGGTCCGGCCGGTTGACTCTTGAGAGATAATTCCACTTAAGGAAAAATACATAAGGTGTACGGGAAATTCTGCCCGGCATATTGCCTTTTCGACGAAACGTTTGAATAGTAAATACATAGTTGTACGACTTAGAGCGCAGATGTTTCCGGCAGGAGGACCGGATGTATCGTTCAGGCAGGGCTACCATGACAGAAGCGCCGAACTCGCGGGTGCTGCACGTGGTAAAGTGTTGGCATTGCAAAAAGGAATTTGAATTAGTTGGCGCGACGTGGTGCGGGTGTGGCGCCCACGTTGAGCGTCCTTCCAAGGTATGTCCTCATTGTCTGCAATGCGCCTGCTCCCATCCCGATTATGGCAACGAGGCCCTCTGGGGAAGCCCCCCGCCGTTTCTCAAGCAACACGGTTTCAACAAGCTGTTCTATCTCTACTTGTAGAATTCCTCCAACGAAGCAAAAGCCTGAACGGCGGGAGAACCGGCGGAGCGGGATTTGCGCAGAAAGAAAACGCGAATTCTTGTGAAAGGGAGGTGAGCGTTTCTGGTAGATGTATCTTAAGATTTAGCGATTGGTGGCGGAAGCCACTCAAAGGAGAGGAGAACAATGAGAATGACTAATCGTGTGGCGATTCACATGAGAGCCTTTGCAGCCCGCGGCTCCGGGGGGGTCTGGTTGACGCACAAAGCAGGCGCGCGGGGCGCAGCCGTGATGGCAGCATGCGCAGTGTCCGTTGCGTTGATCATCGGATTGGCGTGGTCAGCCCCGGTGGCTGACGCGGCGGAAACTTCTGCGGTCAACAGGGCATACAAGGTTCTGGCGTGGAATGATCTGGGAATGCACTGCTATAACGCGGATTTCCGCGAGTTGGGTGTTCTTCCCCCTTACAATAATCTGTGGGCTCAGGTTGTGCGCGTGGGCAATCCGCCGCAGATCGTCACAAGCGGCATAATTGTCAAATACCAAATCGTGAGAAACACGAGTTCGGTAACCAAAACCAATTTCTGGACGTACGCGCAGTCACTCTTCAATCTGGCCGAGCCTTTGCCACCCGACATCGGGCTTACAGGGAAAGGGCTCAGCGGCACAATGGACCTGGCTGGCGATCACTTTGTCGCGGAGGGTATCCCCGTTACCGAGTATCGCGATGGAGCGACCCGGCCCGATCCTTATCAGTTGGCGTATGTGAGCGTTTGGAATGCAACCACGATGCAGTTGCTTGCTCACAATTTGGCGGTCGTGCCGGTTTCCTCCGAGATGCATTGTGACACTTGCCACAACGACGTGGGCGATGCCACAACGGCATATCCCATAAAGCCGACCGGCAAGGTTGAGACCAACATTCTGACACTGCACGACTATCTCAACCAGGGAAAATACCAGCCTTCATTGATGAATAGCCGACCCGTCTTGTGCGCCAACTGTCATGCCTCGAACGCACTCGGAATGCCCGGCGCGGTCGGTGTCTCAAACCTCTCTCATGCCATGCACAACCATCACCAGAATCTGCCTGACATCACTCCTGATACGGAGGGTTGCTACAATTGTCATCCGGGCCCGGTGACCAAATGCCTGCGATGCGTGATGACCCAAAAATACGGCTTCAATTGTACAACTTGTCACGGAGATATGGCGTTGGTCGCCGGCAACCCCGATCCATGGCTGCACGAGCCGCGCTGCGACGCGGCGCATTGCCACGGCGGGCAGGTTGCGCTCAATCAGCCGTTGTACAGAAAGTCTACGGGCCATAACGGCATTTATTGCGCCGGATGCCATGACAGTCCGCATGCAATCGCGCCCAGCCGCGAGCGCAAGGATGCGTACAAATTCATGATCCTGCAAGGTGAGCCCGGAACGTTGGAAAAGTGCACCGTGTGTCATGCCACGGAACCGGCAGGTGATTTTCGGCATCTGCCGTAGACGTTGATCGCACGGACAGATGCGACGGGGGAATCCCCATGCAGAGGGCGAATCCCCCCTTTGAGACTGTCCCATAATTCTTTGTAGGGGCGACCCGCCGGGTCGCCCCTACGCCCGGAATGCAGGTCATTATAAGAAAAGGAATTTGTGGGATGGATCTATAACGATACGGGTTACACTATGATGCGCATTTGTCAAAACCTGTCCTAGTCCTATCGTCTCTTGCGGATTTCGATCTTGACCTTCACTTCCGGTGTCTCGCGATCGGCAAACCTGACATCTTCCGGCAGAATAATTTCGGGAGTGAAGGTCGTGGACGCAGTCAAGGCGGAGAGGTCAATCGGTTCCGTTTGGATTTTCAGAGAGCCGTTGTAACGCCTGTTGGGCGCCATGACTGTAATCGACGGCGGCGAAACTTCCATTCCGGCCAGATTCAGTCCGTTCGGGAGCCGTCCGCTTGTTTGAACCTTGACAGGCAGACTGATAGGGATCATTTGATGGGCGGTGAGCGATATCTTGTCGGGCTCGATCGACAAGACGGCCAAGCTTGAGGGATGCGTGACCGAATTCGTTGAAACGACTATCTGCTGAGGCCCTTCTTTTAGCGCAGACACGTCGAGCGTAATTATCAATGTTTGAGGGTCCATGAGGTCGAATGCCGGCTTGCGACCGAGAAGAGTGACAGTCGCTTCTTTCGGCTTCGGTTCCTCGATGAACCAATCCGATGCGAGGTTGTGGTATTCGATGGGCGCCACAAAATCGCGGCTGATGGTTCCCGCCTGATACACGAGCACGAACCATAGGCCGCACGAAAACAGGACCGCCACCGCTTTTTCCCACAAGTTTTCGGTCGGCCACTGGCGCCATGTCTTTTGGGCCGGTTTTGGAAAACAGTCCTTATAGAATCTCTCGAGGATAGCGCAAAGCTCCGAGGGCTCGTCCATCTCAGTGAGTCTTTCTTCCCGGGCGGTTGATATCCTCCCGCGCTCCTCTGAGACCACAATGGAGAGAGCGTCGCAACGCTCGGCCAGCCCAAGGGCGGCGCTATGGCGGGTGCCCATCGCCCCCGCCTTCCCGCTGTGAACCGAAAGCGGAAGGTGACATCCGAATCTCGTGACCTTTCCATTCTCGATGACAAGGGCCCCGTCATGACCGGGCGAATGCGGGTCGAATATGCTCTCGAGCAGAGCTTCACTCAATTTGCCGTCCAGGTCAAAGCCGCCTTCAATGTGACGCTCGATCGGGTCTTTGCCGCGAATCACCACCAGCGCGCCTATCTTCCTCCGGGCAAGGTTCGTTAACGCATTTGTGAGCGTTTCAATCTCGGGATATCCGGAGAGCACGTCATAATGAGCGCGCAGCGGGCCCCAGATGCTTATGCGCTCGAAGAAACGGCGAAGTTCTTCCTGAAAAATGACAACGAGAGCAATCAACAGAATGGCAAAGAAGGATTGCAGCACCGTGGTGGACAAATACATGTGAAAAAAACGGGCAACGATATAGATGATCCCGAGGATAGTCATTCCCAAGAGAACGAATCGGGATGCTGTCGCCTTGAACCATACGAGCAGCATATAAATCAATACTGAAATGATGGCAATGTCGAAGAAATCGGCTATCCGCAATGTCTGGATAAGTTCGTTCAGAGTTTTCATCGAGGTTCAAGGATCAAACAGCCCAATGGAGGCAATGTGAGAGAGACTGATTGAGGATAACAGTGGAATGGAATCGGGGCAACATGGACCTCCCCCAGGTTGCCCACATTCCCGCCGCCGTATAATTCGGAATCGGTGTTCAAACGTTCGATATACGCGCTTGCTTCCGGCGTTCCGACGCGGTAGTTGTGGCGCATAACAGGAGTCAGATTGAATACGCAAACAAGATGCCCTCTCGAGCACGAACGGATGTACGAGACCACTGACTGTCTCCAGTCCCGGCAATCGATCCATGAGAAGCCTTGCGGGTCGTGGTCCGATTCCCAGAACGCAGGGTTCTCACGGTAAAGGGCGCCGATATCTTTGAGGAATTTCTGAAATCCTCGTCTGAGAGGGTCACCCTCGATACGCCAGTCGAGCCCGCAGTCGTGGTTCCATTCATCATCAGGGGCAAGTTCCGCTCCCATAAAGAGCAGCTTCTTACCCGGGAAGGAGTACAGATACGCCATGAGGAGTCTCAGGTTGGCGAATTTCTGCCACCTGTCGCCGGGCATCTTTCCGAGCAGGGATTTCTTTCCATGAACTACCTCGTCATGCGATAGCGGCAACACAAAGTTTTCGCTGTAAGCATAAAGCATCGAGAACGTCAGATCGTTGTGGTGAAAACTCCGGTGGATGGGGTCCTTGCCGAAGTAACGGAGCGTATCATGCATCCACCCCATGTTCCATTTAAAGCCGAATCCGAGACCTCCCAGATACGTCGGGAGAGTCACCCCTTGCCACGAGGTTGATTCCTCGGCAATTGTGAAACAGCCCGGGAATTGTCCGTAGACCGCCTCGTTCAGTCGGCGCAGGAATTCAATCGCCTCGAGGTTCTCGTTCCCCCCAAAGCGGTTCGGGACCCATTCGCCGGACTTCTTGCTGTAATCGAGGTAGAGCATAGATGCGACCGCATCGACTCTCAGGCCGTCGATATGGTATTCATCGAGCCAGAAAAGGGCGTTCGCAAGCAGGAAATTGCGCACCTCGTTTCGCCCGAAATTGAAGACAAGCGTTCCCCACTCAGGCTGCTCGCCCTGACGCGGGTCCAGGTGCTCGTACAATGCCGTGCCGTCAAACCAGCGCAGACTATGATCATCCTTCGGGAAATGGGCCGGAACCCAGTCCAGGATAACACCGATTCCGTTCCGGTGGCAGACATCCACGAACAGTCTGAAGTCGTCCGGTGTTCCATAGCGAGCGGTTGGAGCGAAGTACCCAGTCACCTGGTAGCCCCAGGAGCCGTCAAACGGGTGCTCCGCGACCGGCATGAGTTCGATGTGCGTGTAACCGAATTCCTTGACGTGCTTCACCAGCCGGTCGGCGAGCTCGCGGTATGTCAGCCACCGGCCTCCATCTTTCTCGATCCGCATCCACGACCCGAGATGAACTTCATAGACGGCCAACGGACTACGTCTCGGCTCTCGAAGAGACCTCTCGCTCATCCATTCCCCGTCGCCCCATTTGTATTTGCAGGTGTCCCAAATGACTGAACCGCTCTTGGGCGGGATTTCCATAGCGAAGGCATAGGGGTCAGCCTTCAGGCGCAATGCGCCGTCGAGGGCCTTGATTTCGAATTTATAGACCGCGCCGGGCTCGATGTCGGGAACAAAGAGTTCCCATATACCGGAAGAGCCCATTGTCCGCATCGGATACAGCCGCCCATCCCACCTGTTGAAATCGCCGACGATGCTCACTCTTCTGGCGTTGGGAGCCCACACGGCGAACGTGACGCCCGGGTGACCATCCTGCGTGCCCATGTGTGCGCCAAGTCGTTCATACAGCCGTTTGTGTGTTCCCTCGCCGTGGAGGTAAAGGTCCATCTCGCCGAGTGTGGGCAAGAACGCATATGGGTCTTTGCGTTCCCATACGCCACCGTCGGGAAACGTGAACCGGACCTTGTACGGAAACGGCCATTGCTTGCCTTTCACGGCAGCGGCAAACAGGCCTCCTTCGTGGATACGGGTCATCGGTAGGATTTTGTCTTTGTCAAACCTTATTTCGGCCTCGGAGGCGTCAGGATGGAGAGATCGAATAACAACGGTCTTGCCGCCGGAATCCTCGAGCGGGTGCGCTCCGAGTATCTTGTGAGGGTCTCGCGACTCTCCGGCGACAAGTTGCTCTACTTCCTCGGCTGAAGGATGACTAAGGATATCTAACGGTGTTTTTCTGACCATATCATTCCTGTGAGATGCCTTTGCGCATACCGCTAATAGGATAACATAAAGACGGCCGAATATGCACGCGCCATGCGAATAGCGCTGATTTTCTTGACACGGTGTGCGCCCTGTGTTAACATATAAGTCAAGCAGAAACGGAATATTAAGACCATAGAGCACAAATTTCGTTGAAAAGCAGAAGCCACAGCTTCTCACCCTCAGGCGCTCGAATGCTGCCGGGAGGGTTATCGAGCTCACATGAGAGAAGTATGTCATGTGCAAGGTGGCGTTTTGCCACCTTTTTTGTTTTAAGAAACGGTCCCTTTTAAACCACATTTCTTTGGAGGTGATGTCCGATAAGAGCTGATGAAACAAGAATAAATCACAGAATTCGCGCCAAGTCTATACGCCTCATCGGCGTGGAGGGAGAACAACTCGGCATTGTGTCGGTCGAGGAAGGTCTCAGGCTGGCGCGAGAGCGGGAATTGGACCTCGTGGAGGTGGCGCCGAAGGCTTCCCCGCCGGTTTGCCGCATTATGGACTACGGCAAATACAAGTATGAGCAGAGCAAGCGGGCCAAGGAAGCCAAGAAGCATCAGCACATGATCGTCGTGAAAGAGATGAAGTTTCGGCCAAAGACCGAGGAGCACGACTATCAGTTCAAATTGAAACACATCCAGACTTTTCTTGCCGACGGGAACAAGACGAAGGTAACCATCATGTTCCGCGGCCGTGAAATGCTTTATACCGAGCTCGGCAAGAAGATATTGAGCAGGCTGATCGAGGACACGCAGGAAATAGCGGTCGTCGAGCAATTGCCGAGGCTTGAGGGTCGAAACATGACCCTTGTCATAGCGCCCAAACACTGAATCGGGTGAAAAGGAGCCGCGCGTATTACGAAGAGGGAAGGGGTGTGTCCCGTTCCGGGAAAGGAAATGTGAAATGCCTAAGATGAAAAGCAACCGCTCCGCCGCCAAACGCTTTCGGCGGACCGCCGGCGGCAAGTTCAAGCACGCGCAGGCGGGCAAAGGGCATCTGCTGACCAAGAAGACCAGCGGACGGAAGCGAAGACTGAGAAGATCCAGCGTGGTTTCAAAATCTGACCAGAAACGAATCGAACTGATGCTGCCGGTCTGACGGCGCGCGGCCTGGTTCGAGTATTTGAAAGGGAGTGAGTTGAGCAATGTCAAGAGCAACCAACAGCCGAGCATCACGCAACCGGCGGCGCAAGGTCTTGAAGGAGGCGAAGGGCTACTACGGCGGGAAGAGCAGAATGTTTCGGTCCGCGAACGAGGCGGTCATGCGGAGCCTCCGCTACGCCTACCGCGACCGGAAAGTGCGGAAGGCTCAGTTCCGCCGCCTGTGGATTACGCGCATCAACGCCGCCGCTCGCCTTAACGGACTATCCTACAACAGACTCATTGACGGACTGAACAAAGCATCAATCGAGGTGGACAGGAAAATGCTGGCCGAACTCGCCGTCAATGACCGGCCCGTCTTCAACCAGTTGGTGGAAGTGGCCAAAGCGCATCTGAGCTAGAAATGATCGTAATTCCGGCAATTGACCTCAAGGGAGGCCGCTGCGTGCGCCTCGAACAGGGTAAACCAGAAAAAGAAAAAGTGTATTCCGGCGACCCTCTCGAAGTGGCGCGAAACTGGGCTCAGCAGGGGGCGGAATGGCTTCATGTGGTAGACCTCGACGGCGCATTTGCCGGAGAGCCGCAGAACCTGCGAGTCCTGGGTGAAATCCGCAATGCGATCACCATCCCAATTCAATTCGGCGGCGGCGTGCGCACCTTGGAGAACCTGGAGAAGGTTCTCCGAATGGGTGTAAACCGCGTGGTGCTGGGAACAGCGGCCATCGAGTCGCCCGGCTTCCTCCGGCAGGCATGCGAGAAATTCGGAGACAAGATCGTCGCCGGCATAGACGCCCGTGACGGAAAGGTCGCCGTGAAAGGGTGGCACGATGTTACGACCGTCGATGCGATCCGGTTCGGCGAAAGCGCCGCCGGAGAAGGGGCGCGGTTCATAGTGTACACCGACATCTCGCGCGATGGGATGCTGTCCGGCCCAAACAAGGAAGCACTGAAGAGAATGGCCGATGCCGTCCCGGTCTCCATCATCGCATCGGGTGGAATATCGACCCTTGCGGACGTGGCCGAGATCACAAGACTTGCGCCCGGCCGGATCATCGGGATGATAATAGGCAAGGCGCTGTATGAGGGCGCCTTCAGCCTCAAACGCGCCATCGACATCGCAGCGACAAGCGCGTGAATCCGTTCCGTAGGCATGTTTCTCAATGAAGTCAACTCTGGACATTAGACTTCGGACCTTGGACTTCGCGTTCCGTGAACCCGTTTTTCGATAAAGTCGCGATCATAGGCGTCGGACTTCTCGGCGGGTCCGTTGGGCTCGCGCTGAAGGCCAGAGGCATGTGTGGCAAAGTCGTCGGCGTGGGACGCAGTCAAAGCTCAATTGAAGCCGGTCTCAGGGTGGGCGCCATCGACGAAGCCACCGAAGAGGTCGTGGACGCCGCAAAGGGAGCAAACCTTGTTGTTGTTTCCACGCCCGTTGGCTCGGTAGCAGGAATCATAGCCGAATTGGAAAACTCTATCGAGAGCGACTGCATCATCACGGACGTCGGAAGCACAAAACGAAGCATCGTGTACGAAGTGGAGCAACTGCGTCGGGCCGGCCCCAGATTCGTTGGCAGTCATCCACTCGCAGGTTCCGAAAGAAAAGGCGTTCAGCACGCCTCCGCGAGTCTTTTCGAGAACGCCTTCGTATTTGTTACCTTGACACCGGTAACCGACCGGAGCGCCGCAAATGAAATCCGGGAAATGTGGAAACAACTCGGGGGAAAGGTTGTCGACCTTGAACCGGATGCTCACGACCGGATTGTCGCCCGCACCAGCCATTCGCCACACATTGTGGCCGCGTTACTGGTGGCGGGGCTAAGAGCGCTCCCTGAGGAGTACAGCAAACTCGTCGGCAAAGGCTTCCTCGACACTACAAGAATCGCTTCGAGTGATCCGGAAATGTGGGCCGACATCTGCATAAGCAACGCTGAAGAAATCAAAGAAGCCCTGGCTACGCTCCGCGACGACCTGGACGAGTTTGAAATGTACTTGAACGAAGGCGAATACGAGAAATTCTTCGACTTCTTCAATTCAATAAAACGCTTGAGAGACTCTCTCAACCAGAAAGATTCAAATGCGTAAGAGTGGCAAATTCATCACCATAGAGGGAGTAGAGGGAAGCGGCAAGACGACACAGTGCGCATTGCTGGCCGACTATCTGCGCGAGCAAGGGATCGACGTCGTAGTAACAAGAGAACCGGGGGGAACACGCGCGGGAGAACAAATTCGGCAGATACTGCTGTCCCCTTCAAACAACGCCCTATCCCCCATTGCCGAACTCATGCTCTTTCTCGCCGCCCGCGCCCAACAGGTCGCCGAAATCGTATTGCCCTCACTCGAGAGCGGAAAATGCGTAATCTGCGACAGATTCAGCGACGCAACGATCGCGTACCAGGGTTACGGACGCGGTCTTGATCTCGACTCGATCTCGCAAGTGAACGAAATCGCCACACAAGGACTCAAGCCCGACTTGACAATTCTGTTGGACCTGGACATCGAAACCGGCATCAGCCGGGCCGTCACGCACAAAAGAGAATTCAGGGAAAGCAAGGACGGCGACCGAATAGAGAAACAGGATAAAGAGTTTCACCGCCGAGTGCGCGAGGGATACATCGAGCTCGCGAGGCGGGAACCGGAACGCATTGTGGTTGTTCCTGTAACCGGCTCCATTAAGGACATTCATAGAATAGTAGTCTCGCTTGTAGCCCCCTTTCTGGTCAAAACACCATGAGCTTCAATAGAATACTTGATCAATCCTTGGCTGTGCGGACACTCCAATCGGCTCTTGAAAAAGACAGAGTGGCGCACGCATACCTCTTCATTGGGCCAGCAGGCGTCGGCAGAAAACTCACCGCCTCGGTTTTAGCCAAATCGCTCAATTGTGAAAAACTCCGTGGTCATAATCCTTGCGGAACGTGCTCGAGCTGCCACTTGATTGCGGAGGGTAAACATCCCGACGTTCAAACGATTATGCCCACAAAAAGGTCCTCCACAATAGGGGTAAAACAGATCGAAGAGCTGCTTCCCATCGCATACATGCGGCCCATCAGCGGAAAATGTAAGGTATTCGTGCTTTCCGAAGCGGACCGCATGGGGCTGGAAACAGCCAACAAACTGCTAAAGACGCTCGAAGAACCCCCCCCTTCTACCGTTTTTGTTCTTATAACCGAGCGGCCGGAGAGCGTGCTGCCGACTGTTGCCTCACGCTGCCAGCCAATCAAGTTCGGCAGGCTCCACACCGAATCGGTCGCCCAAATACTCGTTTCGGATTTCCATATAGATCAGGAACGAGCATCCGTGGCCGCCAGCCTCGCCGACGGACAGGTGACTCGCGGATTGGAGTTTGCCGACCCGAAGCGTTTGGATACAGTACTGGGCCTTGTGGATGAGCTGAACACTTGTTCAGGAAAACTGAAAGCGTCCGATCAATTGCTCGAGTTCCTTGCCGAACAACAACAGTCAATCCAGGAGGAGGCCGAGAAGAAGATAACCTCGCCTGACGAGTCGGCGACGGCTTCAAGGTCCACCTTAGAAGATTTACGTAAGTCATTTGTCGATAGATATTACCGCAGCCTGATAAACGATTGTTTAGGCTTGCTGCTGGTCTTCTACCGCGACATATTGGTTTTGAAGGAAACAAATGCGGAAGAGCTCGTCATCAATCGGAACAGGCTCGGGATGATTCGCAAACATGCGAAGTCAATGAGCCTTGCGGCAATTGTTCAAAACATGGAAGATATTGAGAGGGCCTCTAAGTATTGCGCGCATTATGTCGGAGAGGACCGCGTATTTGCAGATCTGCTCATGGGGCTCCGAACCGCGTAGTAATGGTAATCGAATGAATTCGACTACACGGATTGCAATGGATTCTCGAGGATGCGAATTCATCCTCACAGAAATAAGAAACAGAAAAGCGCTGAGGCAAGAGCTTCGACTTTGGAGCTTTGAGTTGTCTGGAAACGCAGAGGTGCTGAAATGATAGGTGTAGGAAAGATAAAGTTCAAGGAACCCGGCCGAATTCACACGTTCCAATCCGAAGGATTAAACCTGAAGGCCGGCGATGCCTGTATCGTCAAGACCGAAATCGGCCTTAAGCTCGGGGAGGTTGTCGTAGAGCCGCGCCATATCGCCCTCGACGCGGTATGCCTGGATAGACTCATGAAGGCTGTTCGAAAGGCGACCAAAGAGGATATTGACCGCTATGAAGAGTTGAAGAAGCTCGAGGAAGAGGCATTTAAGGTCGGCGAAAATAAAATCGAGGAGCGCGAGCTGCCCATGAAACTTGTCGGGGTTGAGGCAACCTTCGACAAGACGAAGATTCTGTTCTATTTCCGTTCTGAGACCCGCGTTGATTTTCGGGAATTGGTCAAGGACTTGGCCCACCAGTTTCGTACGCGCATAGAGCTGCGTCAAATAGGAGTGCGCGACGAAGCGCGCATCGTGGGCGGGATGGGATGCTGTGGCAGGGCTCTCTGCTGTGCGACGTTCTTGCAGGATTTCTCGCCTGTCTCCATCAAGATGGCCAAGAAGCAAAGCCTGGCGCTGAATCCGACGAAGATATCCGGCCAATGCGGACGCCTGATGTGCTGCATCCAGTATGAATATGCGTGCTATACGGAACCAGGAGCCCAGGCGGAAACCACTCCAAAGGAAGCTGCTAACGAAACTCCGGAAGAAGGCGAAAAAGAGGGGACTGACTCCGCTCATGACTAAAGGCAGATTCTACCTCACGACTCCGGCATACTACGTCAACGATGTTCCCCATATCGGCCATGCATACTGCGAGATAGCAGCCGACGTTCTTGCTCGCTTCAAGCGGATGGAAGGATACGAAGTCTTCTTTGTGACCGGCAGCGACGAGCACGGAAACAAGATAGCCCAGTCGGCGGAACAGCACGGGAAAAAGCCGAAGGAATGGGCCGACAAAGTGGTTGCGAAGTTCAAAGAGGCATGGGAGAAACTCAATATCAGTTACGATCTCCTTATCCGAACCACCGACGACTATCACGAGTCGGGTGTCCAAAAACTCTTTGAGGTCATCAGGGATAATGGCTTTATTTACCTCGGCGACTACGAGGGATGGTATTGCGTGCCCGATGAGGCGTTCTGGACCGAAACACAGATTGTGAATGGGAATTGTCCTGATTGCGGTCGGCCGGTCGAACGGGTAAAGGAAAAAAGTTATTTCTTCAAATTATCCGCTTTCCAGGAAAAACTGCTCGAACACGTCCGCTCCAATCCAACTTTTATCGAGCCCGAGACGAGACGCAATGAGGTCGTGAGCCGGATTCAACAAGGGCTCAATGACCTTAGCATCAGCCGGATCACGGTGAAATGGGGTATCCCTGTGCCCGGCGATGAGGCGCATACAATTTATGTCTGGGTTGACGCGCTCATAAACTACGTCACCGCCTGCGGCTATGGGACTGACGAGAAACGGTTCCGCGATATCTGGCCGGCCGACCTGCACTTGATCGGAAAAGAGATTCTGTGGTTCCACACAGTGATATGGCCCGCTATGCTCATGGCGGCCGGGCTCCCGCTGCCGAAGCGCGTGTTCGGGCACGGCTGGTGGACGGTCGAAGGCCAGAAGATGTCGAAATCGCTCGGCAACGTGGTCGATCCCATCGAGTTGGCCGACAAGTACAGCGCCGACGCGGTTCGCTATTTCCTTCTGCGGGAAGGCGCATTCGGCAAGGACAGCGATTTCTCGCTTTCATCGGTGATTTCCAGGATAAACAATGAGCTTGCGAACGACCTGGGGAACCTCTTGAGTCGCACCCTCGCGATGATTAAGAAGTATAACAAAGGCGCTGTGCCGCGAGCCGACAGCGTGACGGCGGCTGATAATGAGCTTCTGGACATGGCGAAAGGACTGTTTGCTCGAGTGAAGGCGCAGATGGAGCAATTGCAGTTCAGCTTCGCTCTCGATGAACTATGGAGCTTTGTCCGGAGGTGCAACAAGTACGTCGAGGAAAACGCGCCATGGGAACTGGCCAAGTCTCCCGAGAAAAAAGCGCGGCTTGATACGGTCCTCTATAACCTTGCAGAATCGCTCAGGATAATAACCGTTTTGCTGAGGCCATTCATGCCGACCGCCACCGCAAGAATGTGGAGCCAGCTCGGTCTCGACGATAGTGCCGACCTCAGCTTCGACCAAGCGAACACGTGGGGTGTTCTGCAAGCAGGCGCGGCGACCAATCCGGGCGAGGCGCTCTTCCCGAAGGTGAAAACGTGATCGACAGCCACGCGCATCTTCAGATGCCGGATTTCGCCGGCGATTGGGCCAAGGTTCTCGATGACGCTGAAGCGGCCGGAATCGAGTATGTGGCCGTAATCGGCTTTGACCTCGAATCGAGTAAACGGGCCGTTGCGTTATGCGAGCAAAATGGCGCATTACTGGCCGCGGTAGGCGTGCATCCACACGATGCGTCTTCGCTTGACGACTCCGCGATGGACGAATTGCGGAGGCTGGCGCGGCATCCCAAAGTGGTCGCCATTGGCGAGACGGGCCTCGACTTCTATCGCAATCTTTCCCCGCGAGCCGAACAGCGTGCGGCATTCGAGACCCATTTGGCGATAGCGGAGGAACTCGGTCTGCCGGTCGTCGTTCATGACCGAGACGCTCATGCTGAAGTGCGGCAAATACTGTCGCTCCACGCCTCGAAGCTCGTGGGCGGAGTGATGCATTGTTTCTCGGGCGATGAGCAGCTTGCCCGGGAGACGTTGGAATGGGGTTTCTACATCTCGATTGCCGGTCCACTGACTTATCCGAACGCGGAGAGACTGCGCTCGGTCGTGCGGCA
The DNA here is from genome assembly GCA_016215705.1 of Candidatus Poribacteria bacterium. GTDB lineage: Bacteria > Abyssobacteria > SURF-5 > SURF-5 > SURF-5 > JACRIR01. The sequence goes on from JACRIR010000049.1 coordinate 18,291, forward strand.
AATCCCTATTGAGAGAATGCTCATCGAGACCGATGCCCCTTACTTGACTCCGCAGCCGAAAAGGGGATCACGGAATGAGCCCGCTTTTGTCCGTTTAGTTGCAGAGGAATTGGCGCGCGTGAAGGGGTTGAGCCTCGAAGACGTCGACCGAATCACGACTCTCAACGCCAAACAACTCTTCGGCTTGCCGTTGAATGAGAACGGAGACGTGATTGTCTACCCCATCCGGAATTCGCTCTATATCAACGTGACGGGCGCATGCACCAACGAATGTTCTTTCTGTACGCGCTTCAAGAGCCCATACGTCAAAGGGCACAATCTCTCGCTCAAGCGGGACCCATCCGCGGAGGAAATCGTGCATGCGCTCACAACGCGACACGGCCGCTCATTCAAAGAGGTGGTTTTCTGCGGATTGGGTGAGCCGTTCCTGCGGCTGGACGTGATAAAACAAGTCGCAAAGCATCTCAAGGGCATCGGCTGCAAAATAAGGATCAACACGAACGGCCAAGCCAATCTCATATATGGTCGCAACATCGCGCCCGAGCTGGAAGGACTGGTCGATTCAATTTCGATAAGCCTGAACAGCTCCGACGCAGCGAAATACTTCGAGTTGTGCAGGCCGAGATTCGGGCCGGAGACGTATTCGGCAGTGCTCGATTTCATTCGCGAATGCAAGAAGTACATTCCGGAAGTCAGCGTAACCGCTCTCGATATCGATCCTTCGGAAATCGAAGCATGCAAGAAGCTGGCGCGCGAGGAACTCGGCGTCGGATTCCGGGAGCGCCACTACGACGAAGTGGGCTGAGGCGCTTATTCGGGGACACGATGCAACATAGCGCTTATTCGGGGACACGATGCGGCATCGTGTCCCCGAATAAGTAAATAGCAGGCCGTGAACTCTAAACCCTAAACCATGAACCGCCTTCCTTGGAAGGAAGCGGGAGAATCGGATGGCAAGAATGAGAATACTGAGCGGTATGCGCCCCAGCGGAAAACTTCACATCGGCCACTTGCTGGGCGCGCTCGCAAACTGGAAACGCCTCCAGGATGAAGGCGCTGAAACCTACTACATGGTCGCCGACTGGCATGCCTTGACGACCGAGTACATGAAGTCCGAGACCGTCCAATCCAACATAAGCGAAATGGTGCTCGACTGGCTTGCGGCAGGCCTGGATCCGGAAAAAAGCGTTATCTTCGTTCAGTCACACGTCAAGGAACACGCCGAGCTTTACCTGCTGTTCTCGATGATCACGCCGCTTGGATGGCTGGAGCGAGTGCCGACATATAAAGAAGCTCTCGAGGAATACAAAGACCGCGAGATTGCGACCCACGGTTTTCTCGGATACCCTCTGCTCCAGGCGGCGGACATCCTCGTCTACAAGGCTGATGGCGTACCGGTCGGACAAGACCAGTTGCCCCATCTCGAGTTCACGCGCGAGCTCGCCAGGAGGTTTCATCACCTTTTCAGTGAAGTTTTTCCCGAACCGCAATCACTCCTCACGCAGACCCCGCTCATCCGCGGAATCGACGGAAGAAAGATGAGCAAACGGTATGGCAATGCCATACTTCTTTCGGACACTGAAGAAGACACGCGCAAGAAAGTGATGCAGATGATGACCGATCCCGCACGCAAGCGCAGGAGCGATCCGGGCAATCCCGACGTTTGCCCCGTGTTCGACCTCCAGAAGATATTCGGCGCGCCGGAGTGGGTGGCGCGCGTCAATCGTGAATGCCGCACCGCCGAGATCGGCTGCGTCGAGGATAAACAGGCTCTCGCCGATTCTCTCAATGGCGCCCTTCGACCGTTCAGGACGCGACGCGCCGAACTGGCATCCGACCCGCAGGGAGTAAAGAGGATACTCACCGACGGCGCGCAAAGGGCGCGGGCCACGGCAGCGGCCACCATGTCGGAAGTTCGAAAGGCGATACATATATGACTTACAAGCTCAAGCTCAGCAATTTCGAGGGGCCTCTCGACCTGCTCCTGCATCTCATCAAGCTGAACGAAGTGGATATCTATGATATCCCCATTTCCACCATTACCGACCAGTACATAGCGTACCTCGAGATGATGAAGGAACTCGACCTCGATATCGCCAGCGAGTTCCTCGTGATGGCGGCCACGCTCATGGAGATAAAATCGCGCATGCTGCTGCCGACCCAGGAGGGTGAAGAGGAACAGGAAGAGGACCCGAGGTTTGAGCTCATCGAACAGATTCTCGAATACAGAAAATACAAAGACCTTGCCTCGCATCTCGACGAGAAAGCCTCCAGGGAAAGAGACATCTATCAGCGGGATTTCAGAGAGTCTGCGGACACCGAGACGGGCGAGCCCATGTTCGACGTATCCCTCTTTGAACTGCTTCAGGCCTTCAAGCGAGTGCTGGAATACGCGACGGTGGAGCCTTTCAGAGAGATAACGCTCGAGGACGTCAGCATCGAGGAGAAGATGGAAGAACTCAGGAAGAAACTGCGGGAAAAGAACAACATGCTGCTCGATGAGATATTCGAGGGAGGCGTGAAGACCAAGGCGCTCCTGATCGCCACTTTCCTCGCATTACTCGAACTGATAAGACTCAAAGAAGTCGCCGCCAGGCAGGCAAAATTGTTCGACGAAATCCGATTGTTTCTGCTGCCGAAGGAGGGCGATTCGCAAGTTTCGTGACCTATTCGCTCGCATTTTGCGGCATTTTTGCCCGGGTTCTGTAAGGACGGCTCGCTCAGTCGCCGGTATGTGTGTCCCCCGTAGGGGCGACTCGCCGAGTCGCCCTTACAGAATGTGAAGGACCAACGCTTTGGCTGCAAATAACATCGAGCGCGGCGCCGAAGGCGAAGACACGGCGACCCGCGCTCTACTGAAATCACGGTACAGAATCCTGGAACGTAACTTCCGCACGCCGGCGGGCGAAATCGATATCGTGGCGCTCGACGGCAAATGCCTCGTCTTTGTCGAGGTCAGAACACGCGGCTCGATTGAATACGGGCTGCCGCAGGAGACAATAGTCGCTCGCAAGAGAAAACGGCTCTGCAATGCTGCCCGTTGGTACCTGCAAAAGAACCGCGCCAACGAATCGGAATGCCGGTTCGACGTGGTCGCGGTGGTGATGGATGATGAAGAAGACCCAATTATCGAAATTATCAAAGACGCCTTCAGACCTGACAAAACATGGTGATCACCAGCGGACCGAGAACTCGCGTTACGCTGTCACTGTTCCGTTCGACGGGCTTGAAGCAAACCTCGAATTCCTGAGGGCAAACAATCTCGACGTCGAAGTCATGATGTACGACACGGAATGGATTCGAAATTTCCCGCGCGCGGCGGTCGAGGCGATGGGAAAGCGGCTCGAAGCCGCGGGGCTGGGCGTGAGCGTGCACGGCCCTCTCTTCGACCTTAATCCAGGAAGCCAGGACACCATCATCCGCGACTACACGAAGTTCAACTTCATGAGGTCGCTCAACATCAGCGCCTTGCTGAAGGCGAAGATCGTGGTGTTCCATCTCGGCCTAAACCCGCTGATCCCGCAGGACTACCGCGACCTCTGGCTCAAAACCAGCATGAAGACGTGGGAGCCGGTCGTCAATCACGCCAGGAGACTCGGTATCACGATCGCAATCGAAAACATGTTCTTGAACGCGCCCTACTTCCTACGGAAAGTGATCGAGATGGTTGACTCGTCCAACATGCAAGTGTGCCTGGACGTCGGACATGTGAACGTCTATTCGGTTGTGCCACTCGAGGAATGGGTCGACGTGCTCGGTAAGTACATCGTGAAGGTCCACATCAACGATAACGACGCCCAGAACGACCTGCATCTCGCCTTCGGCGAAGGCAACATCGACTACCTGAGAACATACCGACTGCTGCGGGAAAAGAACGTGCATGCGCTAATGACGCTCGAGATGACGCCCGACAAGCTGCCGGCCACCCTGAAATATATCAAGAATCAGAACCTGCGCCTTCCGACATTCTGAGAAGGAAACGAATCGCGATTTTGAGCAAATCAGACAAATTCCTTGGAGAAAACCGGGGACACGGAGAAGATCGGGGACACGATGCCACATCGTGTCCCCGATTTTCTCCAGGCGGGACTACTCAAACATTGAGACATTCATCGACAGCTTGGGAGTCCCGATGAATCTGAGCGCGACATTGACGTTGAAGCCGTCGTTCTCGCCCGCGACTTGCTCAGAGCGGACAACAACTGCGGCGGCATCGAGTTGGCTCGGCGGGAGAAACTGTGAGTAGGTCGGGGGAATAGCTATGGCCACGTCCACTTCAGCGCCAGGACTGAGTGTCTTCGAATAGGCGAACATCACGCCGTCCGGTGAGATATTTCTGGTATGCGAAAAGTGCTCGCGCATGTCGCCGGACGGCCCCATGAGGCGGATACGAATAGGATAATTGGAGTCTGTTCGACGCGACTTGCGCCTGTCAGTCCCCAGATAGGCGGACACCGCGTTGGTCATGTTTTGGGCAGGTTGCATTTACCAGATATCCCTATTTACATTGTAAACCGTCGCCGCAAATCGAACGACCTGAACTGTAAGATGTAAACTCTAAACCGTAGACCGTGAACCGTAAATGAACCCTGAACCGTAGACCGTAGACCGCAAACCATCCATCAATCGCGCGCGCTCACCACAGTTCCTTCCTCACTTGAGCGATGAGTTTCATGAACCTGAACCAATCAGTGAAGCGGATTCTATGTATGGAAAAGCCCACCACGTGCGAGGAACCCTCACACTCGGGAGGCGTTACCCACCGAACGCGCGCATACACCTTGACTGGTGCAACGTAAGTGCTTCTCACCTCGACTTCGGCCTGGGCTCCTTCAGTAAAAGCCGCCGACGTCCTTGCGCTCAGCCCTCGCAGGCTTAGGTTCTCAATAGTGGCATTCTCGTCAGTCGCTGCGTCGCTCTTGATGCGGGCGGAGAAAAAAGGCGGGCACACATATCTTTCGATATTGCGATGCGGGCTTCTTTTGGTCGAGGTTTCAGACATGATTTTTCACAAGTCCTTCACGAACATGGGGCTTATGCCGCTGCCCTCTGCCTCGATAATAACCTATAACCTAAAATCAACATACCACATTCCGCCAAAAAAAGCAAGAAGCCCGGAACACGAATCACAAATGCCAAACATCTACTCTTCCATTACTCTTCCATCCCCACTTGCCCCAATATCGGCGTTCCGGTATAATGATGTGAGATTTCAGACAACCACAAAACCAATCATCGGAAGAGCATGGCAAAACGAAAACGCACAAAACCCAAGAAGGGTGAGTACACCCGCACCATTCCGGAGACAGCCAATCCTGTAAGGTTCTTCATTATCCTCGGGATAGGCGTCGTCCTCTTCCTCGCCTTATTCTTCTTCGCGGTCATCCGCGCCGGAAAGTAGTCAAGAGACTATCCGCAAAGACACAAGGTGCGTAAGTCGGAGCGTGAGTGACGCAGACGCTGATAGATGGTACGAATGAGGGCCGCGCCTTTACGATGCAATTTCTGTCTCTTCCCCGTTTCACCTTTTTACTCTTGCCTTTACAGTCCTCTTTCGTCTTGTTTCTTCCGCCTCCTTTGCGTTGTTTGACAGCATGATGCGTATTTGCTATAATTTTCGCGGAAGATACAAGTTCAGGCGCCGAAAGAGATTCAGGAGGGATAGCATAACTGGTAATGCACCGGTCTTGAAAACCGGCGCCTTCGGGCTTGGGGGTTCGAGTCCCCCTCCCTCCGCTCCTCAGTAAGGCGAAAGGGCAAAGGCGAAAGGGACAAGAGGACAGAGGGAAAAGGTTAAAAAGAGAAGAGAAGATGGGGGGCGTGCGGTTTTAGGGTCATGTGTGTTGTTTTGTTTCTTTTGTTCAGTTCTTCCTTTCGCCTTTCGCCTCAGTGTTAGGAGAGGTGGCCGAGCTGGTCGAAGGCGGCACCCTGCTAAGGTGTTATAGGGGCTTAAACCTCTATCGAGGGTTCGAATCCCTCCCTCTCCGCCGATAGTTGACTTAATGCGCCATTAGCTCAGCTGGATTAGAGCGTCTGACTACGGATCAGAAGGCCGGGGGTTCAAATCCCTCATGGCGCGCTTGAAAGGCCGCTCAGGGTGTATATCACCGAGCGGTCTTCTTTTTTCAGACACTAACCAAGCTCACTGACCCCCTTTCTGCCTGACTTCGAGAACGAAATAATTAACCACGGCTAGCACGAAGAACAAGGCGAAAAGCTGTCCCTCTTTGGCAAATCTCCTTTTTGCCGCTGATTCTGTCTTTGCGCCCTTTGCGCCTTTACGGTGCAAAAAGCCCTTTTGGACAGCAGTGATTTTGGAGCAAAGTAGCACAGATTTTATTATTGCTTGTCTTTTTCCTTAGCAAAAAGTGTTGACAGAAATGCCCCGTCCCGATATAATCACGTCACCCGAGGACCCGAACAAATGACACAGGTTCCAATTGTTGAGCTTCGGGGACAATCCCTATTCTACGGCCTAAAGAACTGGGCCCGTAAATAGGGACAGTCCCCTTCGTGACCCTGCGCTTTGTCTTGAGTTTGCGCAGGGAATTATGGTTTCTGGAGAATCCCATGAAGTTTGACATACATTTTCATATGCTCGGAAATGGCAAAGAAATAACCGAGGTGGACGAAGACGTTTATCTCGGCATGGACGATAACCACCACTGGTTCACAAGGATACTGGCTAATTTGCTCGACAAAGAGCTAAAACTGATGGGAGCCGATTTTGACAAGAGCGGCGAAATTTCCACGTGCGAGTATCTCGCATTCACTTATGGTTTGCTTGCGACCTCTGAGGAAATCGACGCGCTCGTGTTGCTCGCATTAGACGGAGTCTACGAGGATGGGAAGCTCGACAAGCGGAAAACCGATTTAATGATATCAAACAGGTTCCTGTCCGAGAAAGTAAAGATATTGAACGCACATCTCCAGGCGGAGGATGACCCAAAGAAAAGGGAAAAAAGATTCTTCTTCGGGGCGTCCGTGAGCCCTAACCGAAAAGAAGACGACTTGCGGCAGGAACTCGCCTTTGTGCTCGAGGAGACGGATGCCGTCCTGATGAAACTGATTCCTTCCACCCAGCACATCCGTCTCCGGAATGCCGGGCATAAGGGATTCTTTGAGGCCCTGCGAAAGGCAGGCATGCCCCTTCTCTGTCACGTGGGGCCGGAATACTCGTTCCCGGAGGGAATCCAGAACAAACAGTTGGACCATTTTCGGCATCTCGAACACCCTCTCGATTGCGGGGTGACCGTGATTGCCGCGCATTGTGCGACACCGGTGTTCCCGGTAGTTGACCCCAACACGACAAAGGATTTCCTGACGTTCATGAAGGAAAGAAATGCAGGTGGTAGGACGCGGTTATATGCGGATACGTCGGCCCTGTCTCTCGCGACCAGAACCCATCTCATTCCCGGAATTGTCAAAGAGTTTCCTCCTGAATGGCTTGTGCATGGCTCGGATTTCCCTATTCCGATTGATGGGTGGCCACACCTTCCATGGGTGACCCATGATATGACGCCCGCCGAATACACCGAGATCGTCAGAACGAAGAATCCATTGGACAGGGACGTGAGAATCAAACGGGCTCATGGCTTTTCTAAAACAATCCTTGAGAATGCGGAGAAGGTTCTTCGCCTTCCCAAACCTCCGCTTTAGCCAACTCGGACCCGAGAGGCCGGGATAGAGTTCAAAGCGGCCTGTTGCCCAAATGAATTCCCATGGATTCCCAACTCAGCAGGTCCCGATATTTGAGGAATTCTTTGGGTTTTTGTCATTCCCGCGAAGGCGGGAATCCATTTTTCTTGCTGCCGTGACATTTGGGCAACACGCCCCAAAGGAGTCGAATATGCTTGTTGTTATGAGCGACTTTCATTTTCAAGACACCGTCTCAGATATCGTAAAAGATGGGAAAGGCAACTCGCTGATACCCGTGGACCGTAACGTTAGCGCAGAAGCTTTCCGCATTGTTTTCGACCATCTCATTCAGATTGCCGGACGGAACCATGCGCAAGAACTCAAGATCGTCCTGGCCGGCGACGTTTTTGATCTTCATCGCAGCCAGCAATGGTTTAAGAACAATAATCCTGTGCGCCCTTATGGTCGCTACGGTCCTGCAGACTGGGGGCCGATTGCGCAGGGCATTCTTAACGACATCATACGAAGCAACATCGAAACATTCACCATCTTCCAGACATTTGGAAGTCAGCAGACTGTGAAACTACCGGGCCATGATAAGGAGATTCCGTTTCAGTTTGAATACATACCTGGCAACCATGACCGCATCATCAATCTTTATCCCCCTCTGCTCGACGCAGTATGCAACCTGTTAGGAATGCAGTTCCAAAATAATATGCCCTTTCAAAATGTAGGACTATTTGAGAAATATGGAGCTTTTGTGTGCCACGGACACGAATATGACCGGTACAATTTTGCGGGAGCAAGCCCGGGAAACCAAGCCTCTCCGACGCCTTCCAGCGTCTATAATGATGCTCCGATCGGCGACTACATGACGATCGATATTGCCACGCGAATGGCATACGAGTATCGTGAACAGAACGAGAGTAAGATGATAGATGGGCCGGACGCCGGGATGCATCGAGCGGCATATCAAAAACTGCTTGAGTTTGATGACGTGCGTCCGCAATCGGAACTCATTGCTTTCATGGAGGCGGAAATCGGCTGGCAGGCGGAAAACAAGTTGTGGGAGTCGATTCGCCCCGTTTTGGTTAAGGTGATACAGCAAGCGCTCGAGAGCGAATTCATGGCTGATTGGCTGAACAGACTCAACAAGCCGGGACTGGACTGGCAGGACCTCATCCGCTTCTCATTGGAGCGTAAATTGTGGAGCAGTATGACGGCGATCTCTTCCGAAGAGTTGATCCGGTTCCTTATCAAGCTCTTCTCCGGCATGAAATGGGACGAAGCAAAACTTTGGGAAAGAGTTTCCCATGAGCCGATCCTGAAGAACAAAGCCTACCGATATGTGGTGGCGGGTCACACACACAATCCGGCTGTCGAGTTTCTCTGCCACCGCCAAAGCGACAGAAGAGACATCTTCTTCTTTGACACCGGCACGTGGCGGCAGCAAATCAGAAAGTGCAGGGATAATCGGACTTTTGCCCGCGCCAAGGCGCTCACATATGTCATCTTCTACGGGCCGAATGAAGACCCCTCGCGGACCAGCAAAACAAAAGGCTACAGCTTTGACTATTGGAGCGGGTTTACAAAGAAAGAAGTGTGAAGGGGTGGATCGAAGTGAATCGGCGGTCAGGGATTAAGGCGGTTCAGCCGATCGTACAGGCGTTTGTTGTTCTTGTATATCTCTAGGAAGGCGGCGAAAAGTTCGTTGTAGATTGCACGGTTGGCAGGATTGGGAGAATAAGTGTTTTCGTATGAGATGACGTTTGGGATGTCGGCGAAAGTGATATGGCCCAGGCCGACCGATGCGATAAAAGCCGCGCCGCGCGCGTTGGCCTGCAAGGGGTCCTTTACCTGCCGGATATCCCTGTTTAGCACGTCGGCGAATATCTGACACCACACCGATGATTTCGCCCCGCCGCCGATCATGTTCAGCGGATTCAGCTTTCGTTTGACAAACCGCTCGACATACATGAGGCTCCAGCGCGTGTTGTAAGCGACGCCCTCCATAAATGCTCTCACGACGTCATCCTGGTTCGTGGTCTTTGAAATGTTGTGGAGACCTCCTCTGAGGGTCGTGCTGTCGACCGGCGTCCGTTCGCCATTGAGCCACGGCGTGAAAATCAGCTTGTGACTCCCGGGAGGAACGCGGCTTGCGATCTCATCCATTTGCTTGTACGGATTCTCCGGCAGCTCGCTTGCAACAAATCCGTTCTTGTGAAAAAGGATATTGTCCACGAGGAATCCGAGGCATCCGCCCGCGAGGTCTTGCTCGTTGACGCTCTGATATCTGCCCGGTATTGCGGTTGGGAACGAGGCAATGGCGTGGAACACATCGGACTTTTTGAATGGAACGATGCATTGAACCCACGACGACGTGCCGATATATATGTGGCCCTCGAAATCCCTCACCGCGCCCGAACCTATCAGAGCGCACTGATGATCGGGCGAGCCCATCACCACTTTCACGTCTCTGCCAAGACCGATCTCGTCGGCCACCGTTGCCGACAAAGTGCCAAGAACGTCGGTCGAAGCCTTGAGCGGAGGGAGCTTATTTCTGTCGATGTCAAGCGAATGGATCAGTTTGTCGTCGTAGCGGATATTGTTGATGTCGCGTGTGTCAGTAACCCAAAAGAGCTGCATCGAGTCGTACGACGCGGCAAACTGGCCGGTCAGTCGCAGATTCAAGTAGTCCTTACTCGGCAGGAACATGTGAGTCTTCTTGTATATGTCAGGGAATTCGTGCTTCCAGAGGAGCACGTGCGCGATGTCGTCTTTGCCGGAAAGCGACGGCGCGCCAGCGGTCTTTTTCACCCACGTCATCACTTTGAACAACCCATAGCCCATCACATTCGGAAACCCACTCATCGCCTTTTGTACATAGGGGGCTCCGCGCGAATCCATCCATGTGAGTGAATTCCCAAGATGATTGCCGTCTCTGTCGACGGCGACAGTGCTGGAAAAAGTGCTCGAGACACAGACGGCTACGATCTCCTGCGCAGGAACGACTCCCTTGCGCGCGAGTCGCTTCGAGGTTGCGAGAGCGGCGTTCCACCAGTCTAGCGGGTCTTGCTCGGCGCCGCCGTCGGGCAGAAAATAGATGGGGGTTTTCTCGAAATCAGAAGCGACGACCTCCCCTCGGGTGGAAATGATCGATGTCTTCACGCCGGACGTGCCGTGATCAAAAGCGAGAATGTACTTATGTTCATTCATGCGTCTGCTGTCCTTGAGACAAGAGCAGATCGAATTCTTGCAGATGCGGCGTTTACAAATCTATCTTGGTCACGTTTCCCTGCGAGTCGATTCGTTCTGCGTAGAGGACTCGCACAATTTTCTTCTTGCCTTTGGTCTTAACCGGCTTCATCCTGCCCTGCAATCCGAGAAAATCCTTGGCGTCGATGCATCCTTCGGGAGGCAGCACGCCTTTGGCCGTGACTTTCCCCTCCTGCATGAGGACCACTCCCATAGCGGCCGGCTCGCCGGTTCCTTCGCCAAGCGCCGCCCCTTCAGAGGCCATGTGCACCCTGTACTCCTGACGCTCTCCGTCTTTCTTCCCTTTGACAACGACCGACATTGCTCCGCGCTGTATGCCAAACTTCGTCCTCTTCAGTATCCGGTCTCTCTCGCGGATGATATAGGCGACGGCGAAGTCATAAGGGACAACGGCTTTGCCTGCCACCTCGAGCGGCTCCTTGCTCGCGAGACCGAGTTTGCAGACGCTGCCGGTCAGCTCGTAGTATTCGATCGGAAGCACCGAGCCTTTGTTCGTGACTTGCCTGACCTTGATATAATTCGGCAGCGTCACTTGCTCAGGATGCGGATACGGATAGAGTGGAACGTTGCCGACAATCGGGAACTCGAATGTCTGCCTGAGCGCTATCCCGTCTTCTCTAAAGTATTTCACATACTTGAGTTCGCCGTCGAGGAACATGGGGATGTCGATCGTCATGCAGTGGAACCGATGGCCGATGACGCCCGGGCCTTCAATCGGTTCGCCGCCATGGGTATGAAAGATATCGACCGAATCGGTTTCGTCGAGAAGAGTATCGGCCACGAACTTTGCGAATAAATTGGTGACACCCGGCGACGCGCCCATGCCGATGACCGCCATGACTCCGGCTTTTCTCGCAGCCTTGTCCATCTTCAGAATGTCAACGGTAACGTCAACGTCGTCGCATATATCGACATAGTTGATGCCCGACTCAATAACCGCGCCCAAAACGGTCTTCACGCTCTTGTAAAAAGGTCCGACACAATTAAGGACAATGTCGCACCCTTTGATGGCGTTCTTGACGCTCTTGGGGTCTTCCGCGTTTACCTTGACAGCCGTGACGCTCTTCGAGCCTGTCTCAGCGATCAATGCCTTCGCTTTGGCCATGTTCATGTCACCGATCACGACCTTCGAGAATGTGCCCTGAGCGGCCAATGTCTTCACTGCAACGCTGCCCACCGCCCCACACCCGCCAAGAACAATTACTTTCGGCATATGGCTCTCTCCTTATCAAGAAACTCCAATTCGCACCCACACAACTACGGGACAGATTTATATGGGCCTGTTGCCCAAATAAGATTATACTTGACAGCTTTATCAGGATTGTCATTCTGAGGAGCGAAGCGACGAAGAATCTCTCTTTTTCCTGCAAATCTGCGGCTCCAAACAGGGATTCTTCGCTTCGCTCAGAATGACAAATATGGTTACTGCTATTTGGGCACCGCGCCGTGCATAATCCGATTCGCGCTCACAGGTTCTCGATCGCCAGTTCGATTTCCTGTTTCACCATGCCATTTTCGCACGCCCGGCGAGATTCGAGCGCGGCTTTGGCCTGGCTGCCGCCCAGCCTGCCGAGAGCCCACGCGCACATACCGCGCACGGTTTCGTCAGGGTTGTCATCGAGGACTTTGATCAAAAGCGGAATGTCGCCCCGGTCACCCTGATTGCCGATTGCGCGGGCGGCGTTCATTTTCCACTTCGCGATGTTTTTCCTGGAAATATAGAACGCCAGCGGCCAGACCTTGTTGACATAGTGATCCTCGTTCATGGTGAGCAACGTGACGAGCCGGAAGTCGTTGGCGCGCACTTCGAGAGACGGATTCGGCGGCAAGTCCTGGTGCATCCACGCCTGGTTTCGCGGGCAGACTTCCTGGCAGCGGTCGCACCCGTACACCCATATTCCCATTGGCTCTCTGATCTCGAGCGGAGTCATCCCCTCTGTATAATAGCTGTTGAATGCGATGCATTTGCGTGGATTCATCTTCTTGGGTGCATAGAGAGCGCCGGTGGGACATGCTGCGATGCAGGCGTTCTTGCACCACGACGGGCAGCCGAGTTCTACCGAAGGCTCATCAGGTTCGATCTCGGCGTCAAGAAGCACCGGGATGCTGATAAGCCACGAGGCGCCCAGCATGGACTTCCGGGCATAGGCAAAGCAGTTCTTGCCATAAGTCGCCACGCCGGCACGGGCCGCTGACATTCGCGCGGGAATTTCCTCGCCGAAATGGAAGCGGATATTTTCCTCGCCGAGGAAACTGATGAAACTCATGATATTCAGGTACCAATCCTGCTGCAATTGGCGATCGTCGGCCAGGTACACGCGCCCGATCTTGCCGGTAAGTTGAGGCGGAAACGCGCGTCGATGGTAGTTGAGGACAAGCACCATGAGGGATTTTGCCCACGGATGGTTCTGTGAGAGATGCGCTCCCTGTTTGAGGTCCACCCCCTCGACGCTTGATATCCAATCATACATTTCGGGAGGCCGCGAACCGATCTCTTGAATGTACAAGTCGAGTGGCTCAGCAGTTGTGAACCCGATGTCGTCGAAGCCTAATTCGGAGGCTTTTTCTATCAAACGCTGCTTCAGATTCATTTGTGTGTCCTCATTTCTGCTAAATCCGGGTCTATTCGAAAATAGGGGGACACGATGAGGCATCATGCCCCCTATTTTCCAAGAACGGGGAAAGGGGGCCACACAAAGCGCGGGCTTTCCGCTTTCTCGTTTCTGAACTCTAGACCCTAAACTCTGAATCGGTTTCTACTGCACCGGAATAATCAGGTCTTCCAGCTTGTCCGGGGCGGGTGTCAGGTTGAGGTTGCCGGTTTCGGTTATCAAGACTGTGTCTGAATGACGGAACCCGCCCTTACCCTTGATGTAAACTCCCGGCTCTATGCTGATAATCATGCCGGGAACAAGTTCTCTGTCGTCTCCGAGGGCTACATATGGCGCTTCGTGGCCGGTTATGCCGAGGCCATGCCCCGTGCGGTGCAAAATATTGTCGCCATAGCCTGCGCCGACGATGACTTTCCGCACCTTTGCGTCTATCTCGCTCAGGACGGCGCCGGGTTTTGCCATTTCATACGCAAGGGCTCGAGCCTCCATCGAGACGGAGAAAGGCTTCTTTGCGTCCTCGGGGACGTGCCCGAGGAAAAAGGTCCGTTCTACCTCGACGCCGTAACCGTCCACCTTGCCGGCGACAATCGACACATGCGGGCCGCCTTCTTCCATGGCGGTGAACGGCGTCAGAACATAGTGAGGATCATGGGATATGCTGGGAGGCCAAACGGCCGCTGTCAGCGAAGTTACCATGACATTGAAGGCCGGAATATCGGCAACCACTCTCTCCATCATGAGTCTTTGGACTTCGCTGTATATCATGAGCACTAGCACGCCGGGCCTCGTGATCTCGAAAAGTTTCTTCTGGCCTTCATTAATAACATCGCAGGCGTGGACGGTTCGGCCGATTTCGTATTCCGTCTTTACGAGCCGGAGGTCTTCGATGATATCATCGAGAACCAACTCGCCCGGAGTCTTTTTCGAGATGCCATAAGGCAGGGCCGATTCGACGCCGACACGCGCGCCGTCTTTGAAGAGGGGCCGATACACATCAAACCAGTTCTGCCCCCTAGGCGCCGGAAATTCGTAGTAAGTCGCGTATTCGAGAGGCAGCCGCGCCCGTGACTTCACGTGGGTTGTCTCAAGCAGAGGGCACACCATTTTCGGCGTTCCCTCTTTGGGTATGACGAGGATAAAGGGCCGCTCGTGAACGGAGTTTGCGAAGTTGGTGAGATAGTAGACGTTCACGGGATCGAATGAAACGTAGTAGTCGAGCTTTCTTTGCTTCATCAGGGCGCGCACTCTGTCGAGCCGACTGGTGAGTTCCTGTGCGCTTGGGGGCGCTGTCGTCGGTTTTGGTTTCTGTGTCATGGTTACCTCCCGGGTTGCAGACAATACTATAGAAGAAATCGGGCCTTCAATCAAGTCCTCGTTGCTTACCACAGTAGAGCCGAGAGCACAGCGCGGCATAGCCGCAGCCAGACGGCACATATCGGACACAATGAATCGCGTCTCAGAAAATCGGGGACATGATGCGACATCGTGTCCCCGATTTTCTTCATTCATGTCTGTGGGATGCGATTCATTGCACCCTCGTTACTTCCATGTAGGCTGTCGTCCGAAATCACGACAAGGATTGACAATTTCAAACGTGAGCGGTACAGCGACCACGCCGCGGGGGAACGGATGCGCGGAATGAATTGCCGATAGCGGTATACATCTTTCCGTCAAAGTGCTAATATAGTCACGGTCAGAAGCAAGGTCAATCGTGTAGCGGCATTTTGTCTTTCTTCGGAATAGTCGCTTGCGCCAACGGAGGACTTATGAAGAACGGTTCTGTCTCTGCATCAGCGGTTCTCGGTATCACCGTAGGTCTGGGTATCATGCTCGCCGGTTTCTTCATGGGGAACGCGCTCTACAAGATTCGAGCGGCGGGACGCTATGTGACGGTGAAAGGATTGGCTGAGCGAGAAGTGGACGCAGACCTTGCCATTTGGCCCGTCACGTTCAGGGAAACCGACAACGACCTGTCGAAACTGCAGCGTAAGATAGATGCAAACAGGAAGACCATCAAGGAGTTTCTCCTCAAGGCGGGCTTCGAGGAAGCCGACGTATCGGAGTCCCCTCTCAATGTAACCGATTTTCAGGCCCAAACTTATGTGCAAGACAGGGAGAAGATTCCGTATCGCTATCTTGCGCAGGCCACATTGACTTTGCGCTCTAACAATGTTCCTCTTGTCAAGCAAACCATGGAAAAATCGGGTGAACTCGTAAGCAAGGGCATTGTGCTGGTGACGGAGGAGTATGGCCAACAGGCGGAGTTTCTGTTCACCGGTTTGCGCAAGATAAAGCCCGAGATGGTCGCCGAGGCGACCAAGGATGCCCGGCGGGCAGCCGAACAATTCGCGAAGGATTCGGGCAGCAGAGTGGGTGTAATACGAAATGCGGAGCAAGGTATTTTTTCAATTGAAGACAGGGACAGACATTCGCCCGACCGCAAACAGGTCAGGGTCGTGACAACCGTTCAATACTATCTGGACAAATAAAGAATTCTGGGTGCGAATTTATTCACAGGCGCAGACATAAAACAGGCTGGAGACATTATGCGAATAAATTCGCATCTACAGAAGAACCCGTTTTTCGCCCTCCTTGGTTTATCACCCGTGGTCGAGCAGGAGCGGTTTTCCCCCAGCATGCTTGCGCCCGTTTGTGGGCTTATCATCCACGCCTGAGCAGAAGCAGAAGAAGACTGCCGACGTTCAGCAGAGATGCCGTAAGGCAGGCGTAAGGAATTCCCATCAGCGGCACGAGAATCGTGCTTGTCAACATAGCTCCCAGGCACGAGCCAAGCAGGTCGACTCCATAAGTGTAGCCTGCCGCGCGAGCAGCGCCCGGCGTTTGCTCGAGCCAGAGCGCACTAGCCAGCGGGAACTGAAGCCCGCCGACAAAACCTGCAAAGAATCCGAGAAACGGAAACGACACCTGGGCCTCGAAAACCAGCGCCCCCGGGCTTTCACCGGTTGCTCCTGCTCGGGAAAGCATAAGCAGCGCGCCTAACAGAAGCAATGGATACAAACACACGATCGATTGAACCAGAAGGAATGCGCGATGGCTGGCCCCGTTACGCTCGATTGAGCGCGCCATCGCGAACGCGCCGACTGTCAACCCCGCCATAAAGGCCGTAGTAATGATCGCGACTTTGTAGTAGACAAAGCCGTGGATCGCCTGAAAGCCCAACAGGGTGACAACCTCCACCGCTATCTCGGCGAATCCGGTTGTCGCGACCGCCACGAGGAGCGATTTCTGTCCCCATGAAATCGGGAAGAGTTGTTGAATCAAGAGCGCAACCGAGACGACGACGCCGAGACCAACAAAAATCCAGAAGGGACGAACCCGTGCGAGGGAGGAAAGAATATCACCGGAAACATCCTTGAATTGTTTGCTCCACAGAACGGCATCGTAATAATAGCAGATGGGAGCGAGATCGGTGTTCAATCTCGCTTTTGCGGTCGCCAGAGCCGAGGCAAGCCGCTCCTTTCGTTCTTCGGACAACCGATACGGTAAGTAATATTCCCGTATGTACTGCAGCTTCTCCTTTATCCCTCTTGTATCGAGCCGCCTGATCAGTTCGTCGCTGTCAAGCGTCAGAACCGCAGGCTTGCAACACGCGAGAAAAACATTCGACTCGCCCGGTATGACTTTAACGTCAGGGAACACCTCGCGCAGCGTCTTGTCGAGACATCCGAGAAACTGCTGCAGCTCGGGAGAAATATAATTCTCGGCCGACCCCACGCGAAACGATAGTATGCCGTCGGACGCAAGCCTGTTCTTGCACTCGCGGAAAAACTCGAGAGTATAGAATCGGTTGATCAGCGCAGTGTAGGGGTCGGGCAGATTTATTATTATGACGTCATAAGTTTCGTGCGTTGTCTTGACATATAGCCGCCCATCGACCGTGTGAACGGCCGCCCTCGGATTTTCGAGCCCGGAGGTAATGTCAGACGGAAAGAATTTTCCCACGATTCCGATAACGCGCGGGTCGAGCTCGATATAATCAGCTTTTTCGACAGGATGCTTGAGCACTTCAGTAAGAGAGCCGTTGACGCCGCCGCCGATGAGCAAAACGCTCTTGGGCAGTGGATGCTCGAGGAGCGCGAAATGCACAGCCTCCTCGGCCGAGAATCTGTCCGGGTACGAGAACATAAGAAGGCCGTTTTCATACAGCGTTTTCTGTTCTTCTTTTTCAACAAACGCGATGTTTCCGTAGATGGAGTCTTCGGAGTGCGTGACCTTCAGTTCCCGCCAAAGCCACTCGAGGCTTTGCGCGCGAAGCCACGCCGATCCCCCAAAGAAGGCTGTGACGGCCGTCGCAACCGCTAGGGCAGAAACCGCAAGTACTTCCCAACGGTGACGCCTGTCCAGCGCCAGTATTGCAGCCGCCGCACCCATATTGATAACAAGCAGCAGCCACGCGATCTCTGACGGTTCGAGGACCTTGACAAGAATCCAGGCAAAGGCGACGCCGCCCGACGCCGCGCCCAGCGCCTCGAATACATAGACCGACCCTATCGAGGCGGCTGCATCTTCCTCTCCGCTCCACACGTGACAGAAGGCATCGAATAGGAACCCGAGAAGCAGACACATTGGTGAGAGCATTAGAAACGAGGAGACGACAATGGGAGCATAGCCGAGTATTTCCCCGACCGAAGCATGCCTGAGGAGAGACGGAAGCGCACGGGCTGCCAGAAACGAACCTACTGCCGCCAGCCCGAGGAGGGCCTGCGAGAGCGCAAGCGCCCTTAGCCGGCTGAACACCTTGAACCTCGGCAGAAGGACTGCCGCAAGAAGACTCCCGACACCCACCCAGAACAGCCATGCGCCGAGCATGATGCCGAGCGACAGTTCGTTCCCGTAGAAGACGACGATCATCTCGCGCATGAGCAAAATCTGGCCCAGCATCGAGGTGAATCCAAGCGCAGCGAACAGGTGGAAGGGTTTTCCCATAGTGTGATGAACGGCACGCGCCTTGATTCGGGGACACGATGCGGCGTCGCGTCCCCGAATTAAGGGCGACAGTCGCCGCTTTCCTGGGAGCGAAGCGGAGAATCTCTTTGGCCTCTTTCAACCATTAACCATGAACCGGTTTCTCTTCTCGAGAGGTCCTTCGCTTCGGTTAGAATAGAATCAGGATGATGCTTGCAGGATTATCGAGATTATGCCCCTTCGGATCATCATCACGCCAATGGCAGCGAGCAGAAGACCGATCACTTTCGCCATGCCCTTGGTCCCGCTCTCTCCGATGAACCGCAGGAGTCTCTCGGCGTTGAGCAATACGATGGCGACGATCCCGAGGTTGATGAGCACGCTTGCCATTGTGGGTACGATGCCGTGCAAGTCAACCATCATGATGATCACGGTAAGCACGGCGGGCCCGATAATCAGGGGCGTGCCGATGGGCACGACTCCGATCTCAGTGTCCGGTTCCCGCTGCGGCTTGCCTCCCGAGACCAGATCGAGGACAGCCAGCACGAAAAGCAGAGCGCCGCCGGCTATCTGGAAATCTGCGACCGTTATGCCTAGGAGTTTAAACACCCATTTTCCGATGAAAAGAAAGATGACGGAGATAATAAAGGCCGTCACAATCGACTGCATGACTATCTTGCGCCGCTGTTGTTCCGGGATTCCGGAGGTAAGACCCGCATACACCGGGACAATTCCGATGGTGTCGATGGCGACAAACAACGGGATGAACGTATAGATGTATGGCCGCATCAGCCTGAGATACTCAGTCCAAAAAGAATTCATAGGGAGCCCGTTCAGAGTTTAGAGTTGACGGCCTCTTGCCAAAATAAATTATCATACATTCTCCGGCCAGGCGGGGGAAATAGGGGACACGATGCGACATCGTGTCCCCTATTTCCCGGTCGAAGACAAATATCACGCCCTCGTACAAACGCGATTGCACGGATTTATGCGCAATTATAGAGAATCAAACAGGGCATGTCAATCAGACAGGACCACCTTCTGGTTTCATGCTAAAGAAGAGACAGTTGAAGGTTATCTTATATTGGATTTGGTTTGGTTTGGGTTTCCTTCGCTCCGATGGCAATGACATCTCCTCCGGCCTTCGATGCCTTGGGTCTCACGTCTCTTTGCGCCTTTGCGGTGGAAATTCGTTCAGAAGGGAATGGTGGATTGAGCTTCGGTGAATAAAAATGTGAGAGGAGCGGATAGGGAGATCTGCCCGCCCCTCTCGGAAAAAAGATGGGTGGTGGGAAACTTATGATTCCGTTCTCAAGAAACCACCTTGCGCTTACTTATACAACATTATACGAAAATAGTCAAGTGTTTTCCGTCTGAGGCGGCGCCCTCTCAGCCAACCATCTTAGGATTATCTTTTAGTAAATATATTATTTGCTGGTTATCTCTATTCTTTGCCTTTTCGCCTCTTTTCCCTTTTACCGTTTTCCCCCTGTCTTCTGATTCTCTTTCGTCTTGCCCTTTCACCTATTTATCAGTTTGCTCCTCTTTCTTTCCTTACCTTGTCAACAGTGCTATCGAGGACCCTGGTCACGAGCGACGGCGCAAACCGGTTCAGTATCCAGAGCATCTTACCTGCGAAGTTGGGGATAATAATCAGCCTTCCTTTCTCCAGACCGCTGATCGCAGATCGGGCCACGTCCTCCGGCTGCATGATGCTCGCGCCTTCGGATATCCTTCGCGTCTCAATCGGCTTCATCTTTATATCGTCCACCAGCATGGGAGTATCGGTGTCAGGCGGGCAGAGCACTGAAACCACAATGCCGTACGGACGAAGTTCCGCCTTCACGGCTTCCGAAAACCCGATGATCGCAAACTTTGAAGCGCCATAGCCCGCGTAACCGAAAATGCCCTTGACTCCGGCGAGGCTCGAGACATTGAGTATCCACCCGCGCCGTCTTTGTATCATCCCGTCTATGACGCTCCTGACCATATAGACAGTGCCGAGGTAATTCACTGTTATTTCTGCTTCTATGTTTGAGATGGGGGTCTTCTCGATATAGCCTGCGTTCGAGACGCCCGCCGAATTCACAAGAACCACCGGAGGCCCGCACGCGGCCTCGGCGGCTTTGACCGCCGCCTGCACCTGGCTCAGGACAGCGACATCGGCCTTGAAACAGCCGAACTGCTGCGACGGGCTCACGGCGTGCTTTTTGACCTCTTCAAGCGTCGCCTTCAGCAGGTCTTCCCTGCGGGCTATCAGGAACACGTTCGCGCCGCGACGAGCAAGCTCCTTGGCAATCGCCTTTCCGATGCCGCTCGACCCGCCGGTTACAATCGCGCATCCACCCCGAATGTCCATGTCACTTCACTCCTTATTTTCACACAAACCCCGCCGCAGGCTGGTCCGGCGCGCCCCGAATGACATCTCTTTCCTCCGACCCTAGACTCGCGATTCGAGACTTCTCTTCCCTTTCGCCTATTCTGTCGTTACGGCGTCGGGACTTCCGGTAAAGAGTTGCCGCCGTCTATGACCACCTGCGTGCCCGTGATATACGTGGATTCGTCGGAAGCGAGGAACGACGCAAGTTCGCCGATCTCGAGAGGGTTGCCGAGCCTGCCCATCGGTATCGTGCTTGCGATCATATCAAGGATGGGTTCGGGGTCGTCGGGGCTGAATTCCCGAGCGGCGTTTTCGACCATCGGCGTTCGAATCATTCCCGGACATATGGCGTTCACGGTTATGTTGTCTTTGACGACTTCGATGGCGAGCGCTTTTGTGAATCCCCAGAGCGCCGCCTTTGTGGTGGCATATGCCGTCTCGCCGGAATTCACAACCATTGGCCCCGTCACGGACGACATGATTACAATTCTTCCGTATTTCTTTTCGATCATATGAGGGAGAACGGCCTTCGTGCAGTTCCACACCCCTTTAATGTTGACGTCAAAATGGAAATCCCTGACCTCGTCGCTCATTTCCAGGAATTTGATCATTCGAGTGACGCCCGCGTTGTTGCACAGGATGTCTATTTTGCCGAGTTTGTTCGCGATGTCGTCAGCGGCAGCCTTGCAGTCGCCGAATTTCCTGACATCTACTTTGAACGGCGACGCTTTGTAGCCTTCAGATTGGATCGCTTTTGCGGTCTCGAACACCTTGTCGGAAATATCCCATAGCGCGACATGCGCGCCGTATTTTGCCATCACTCGCGCTATCCCCTCGCCGTTGCCCATGGCGGCCCCCGTGACTACAGCAATTCTTCCGTCGAGCTTGCCCATTTTGTCCCGCCTTTCGTAAATTCCCCTCAAGAATCTGTCCCGCAATCCCACAGGTGCGAATTCGTTCGCACGCGCGACTCTCTCTTAGTCCCCCTCTCACCTTCTATCAGTACCCGACCTTGTGCATCACATAATCTCTATAGCCGGTGACCACTCGAACGTAACCCTTGAGTTCTTGATCCAGCGCTTCGTCGCCCGTGTCAACAAGTAGCGGCCTGCCAGACAATGATATGAGTTTTTCTTTGGTGGCAATAACGATTATGTTCTCCTTGCCGACCTCGCGGATGACGCGGGGGCTGATCTGCTGATTGCCGCGACCGAAGACGTGTCCCTGTCCGCCGATAATAGTTACTATGATCTTGGCCTTATGTCCTTTCACAAGCCCAATCAGTTGGCTCTCGGTGACGTCGTTCGCAATAAGCCGTTTGTTACCAATAACGTCGATGCCGAGAAGCGTATTCCTGAGGCCCAGCCTGTCCATGATAACTCTTGTAGTGGTTCCGGGACCTATTATGTAGAAACATTCATCATTCATCTCAGAGATGACGTCGTCGGCAATTCCGTGCAGCGCTCGCTGCTCAGACACGATTGCGCCTGATTTGACACTCTGAATGAATCGCCTCTCGTCGGGCACGGTGAGATAACCATAGAGCCGGGCAGCGACAACTCCATTTCGAAAGGCGTCCTCATCGATATCCATGACTTCCGCCGAGCGAGTGTTCTTCAATCTGCCGTCGAGAAACATCGCCGCCACCTCACCGGCGCTTTTCGGCGAAACAGCGTACACTGCCGAGTGGATTTTCACGCCCGCGGGCACGCCAAGCGCCGGCGCACTCTCCCCTATCGCATCGCAGATGTTGCGCGCAGTGCCGTCGCCACCGGCGAAGAGCAGCAGCGAAACTCCGGCGGCTGCCATTTCCTTAGCAGCCCGTTGTGTGTCCCGAGAGGTGGTCTCTCCGCTGCTTATGGCGCCGACTACCGTGGGATTAAACCCGGCCGAGCGGCATTCGTTCTCCCCCATCTCTGACGGATACGCTATGACTTCGATATGGTCTTTGAGGCGGGCGATCACCTTGAGCGCCTCGATTGCCTTCTGTGGAGACTCAGGTTGCGCGCCCAATTGGCGGGCCTGCCCGAGAATTTCCGTGCCGTCGGTCCCCTTAAGACCGACGCGCCCGCCCATGCCTGCAATCGGATTGACAACAACACCCAGTTTCTTCATCGATTTTGGATTTCGGAACCATCCCCCTATTGCATCCCCTTTATTCTCTTGTACTGCCTCCACGTGGTCGCAATATTTTCCGGATCGAGGATAGCCGGCACAGGGATATCGTGGATGGGCGCATTGTGCGGAGCGCCAAAAAGGATTTCGGAATTCTCATACGCCTCCTTCGATATCTGGCGCAGAACGGCGGCAAACTCGTCGATGTCATCCTTCGAGTATGACTCGCACGGCTCGAGCGTGAATGGCTCGGGGACCACCATTGGATGATGACTTTGGAAGTAGTGCTGCACGCCGTAGTCAACCATTCGCCGCTCAACCTGGTCGCTTCCAACCCCCGTCTCTTCCGTCAATTTCTCCCACGAGTACCGCACCTGCTCCAGCCTGCGCTTGCCTTGCGCGTACCAAACGACAACACCGGGGATTTCCCTTATCTTCTTCTCGAGATAGTTGTTGTTGAGCACGGACACTTCGGCGGCCTCTCTCAGGCCGTCGGCCCCATGCTGCATGATCCACGCATACGCCTTCAGAGCTAGAGGCGCGTTCCCGAAAAATGACCGGACACGGCCGATGCTCTCGGGCCGATTATAGTCCAGATAGTACCTCTTACCGTCGAACTCGACTCTCGGGACGGGCAGGAACTTTGCGAGTTCCTTGGTTACGCCCAACGCCCCCATAGCCGGCCCCATGCAGCCGTGCGGCGCCGAGAACGTCTTATGAATGTTGAAGTGGCAGAGATCAAACCCGGCCTCTTTTGCCCGCGCAATACCCAGAAGCCCGTTTGCGTTGGCCTGGTCGTATGAGCATAACGCTCCGACTTCATGCGCCGCCCTGACGTAGTCGTCTATCTCGGGATTATAGATGCCTGTGTCTTCGGGGTTCGTGATAAATATGCCGGCTGTGTGTTTGGAGAGCGCTCCCTTCAGCGCGCCCATGTCCGGATAGCCGTTCTCCCCCGGCATAAGCGTTATGACCTTGTAGCCGGCTGTCGCGGGCGCAGCCGCGTCAACCGGATGCGAGAACATGGTGGTGATGATTTCATTCCGTTCGCGGTCACCGCGTGACGCATGATATGCTCTGATAATGCAGGCGTTCGTGTAAATGGCCTGACTGCCGCTGCTCGGCTGCAAGCAGAAATAATCGAGGCCGGAAATCTCTTTGAGGAAGCGCTCCATCTTGTAATATACTTCAAGGATTCCCTGGAGCGTATCGTCATCCTGCAAAGGATGTATTTCAGTCATGCCCGGATGCCGCGCGGCCAAATGTTCCTGGACCTTCGGGCTGTATTTCATCGTGCAGGTGCCTTCCCCGATATCAATCGTCACGTCAGCGCCCATAGTCTCCTGCGACAGGCGCATGAAATGCCTGAGAACACGCATTTGACCGACCTCCGGCAGCGCAGGCGGCTGTCTTCTCCGCAAGCTTTCAGGGATTGCCGACACTCCGTCTCCCGCTTCGGCGCATATTGCTTGTTCGGCTTTGGGAACAAGGATTCCCCTCTCGCCCGGCACGCTCATTTCGAAAATGATTTCCTCATCCCATCGAGCCTGGTGAAATTTTCGAAGCAGCGTCTCTTTATTTCTGCCCATTGCTGATTCTCCTTATTCTATTGCGTCGCCCAGGGCGCTCACGAGCCTGTCTATGTCTTCTTTTGTCACGATCTCGGTAACGCAGTAAAGAGCGCTCTGGCCGAGGTCAGAGAACTCGCCGGAAACATCTTTCCCGCCGAAAATCTTGTGCTCGAGCAATGCTTTGTTTATCCGCTTGACGCTCTTGCCCGTTCCGTCAAAATTGACGACGAATTCCTTGAAAAACGGCGACGCAAACGCGAGCTTGACTCCCTTGAGGGAGGATATGCGCTTGGCCGCATACTGCGCCTTCTGCATGATTGTCTGGCCGAGTTCTTCCATTCCTTTGGGACCCATCAAGGACAAATACACCGCCGCAGTAATCGCCCAAAGACCGGTGTTTGTTCCGGTGAATTCATTGGCCTCCTCTCGCCCGAAGTATGAGAGATTTATGGGAAGCACTACACCGAAACCGTGTTCGCCCTCTTTGACCGTATCCGTGATGCTGACAATGATGTCTTTGAATTTGGTCGCATGGTCCATGTCGAATACGCTCGCGATGAAGCCCGATTGGCCGCCTCCGCACTGCATATGAATTCCGAGGGAGTGCAAATCACCACAGACAATTGTTGCGCCATATTGGGCAGGCGGTTTGACGACGCCAAGTGAGATCGGATCCGCATACACAATGAACTCCGCGCCTTTTTCTCGAGCGAGCTTCCCTATCTCTTCGGCCTGTGTCTCGAGCGAGCCGAGATATGTCGGGTTCTCGATGAAAACGGCTGCAGTTTCAGCGGAAAGCTTGGATTTCAAATCGTTCAAATCGAGCAAGCCGGTCTCGCGGTTGAATTCAATGGTCTCGATTGCGACAGGAGTTCCCGATGCCCGTTTGAGATAGTTTCTCACGACCATCAAGACCTCGGGGTTCATCGATTTCGGGATGAGCACGTGGCTGCGACCGGTGAGACGGGTGGCCATGCTGAGCGCCGTCGCTGCCGCCTGCGCGCCGTCGTAAGTGGGAATGCTCAGAAAATCCATGTCGAGCAACTCGCCCATCAGGCTCTGATACTCGAACCACGCCTGCCATTTTCCGTGGTCGGCCCACATGAGGCTCGAGTACGCCGTCAAGAACTCGCCGCGCCCGTTAATCTCGTCGCAGACGGCAGGCACAAAGTGTTGCGCGCACCCTGCACCCAGGAAATTCAGGTATTCGGAGCAGTTCTTGTTCTTGTTCAAAAGTCCTTCGACGTGTCTCCGAATCGAATACTCGTCGAGGATCGGTTCCGGCAGATTCATTCTCCCTTTGAAGCGCAAATGTTCCGGTATCTCGGCGTATAGTTCCATGATGTCGCTCACGCCGACTTCCTTGAGCATTTGCGCCTTCACTTCGGGCACGGAGTTGGGGATATAGGGAAACACGATTTTCTTTTCGGTCATACACACTCCTTCCACTTAAGCCGGGTTGCGGATTTCTTCAGAAACCGATAGCACTATAATGATGCATTTATGTCTTGTCAAGAAATACATGAATATTATGCGCAAAAGAGCAACACTTGCTTCCAAAATTGATGCAATTTCGTAAATCGAGGGAATTTCCAATGTCGCTGCGAGTGGATCGCCGACTTCGCCGGATCATTTGATTGGTTTCTGGTTCACGGTTCATCGTTCATGGTTCTCAACCTCAAACCCCAAACCTTGAACTTTGAACCTTGAACTTCTAACCTTGAACCTTGCCCTTCTTCGCAACCATAAACCATAAACCATAAACCATGAACCATGAACCCCGCGCGCTTCGCGCCGCCCCTTTCGCCTTGTTCCTTCCGTCTCTACGTGTCCACGTCCATCAGCCCGCGTCGGCGGTTAATAAGCAGTTTCTCGTTCCTTCTTTCTGGTTCAATCCAAAACATGTCCTCGACTCCGATCGGGGATCCAAAATCACTCTTGTCCAAGATAACAGAAAGGAATCCCCGAAAGAGTCTGTCACTACTGAGTAACACTGACATGCACAAACCAGGAAACCCCTTTGTCATGAACAGCAGAGGCGAAACAACTTGCACAAATCATCAACCGCAGAGTACGCAGAGTTCGCTGAGGATATTGGCTTTTGCCGTTTTCCTC
>JACRIR010000261.1 GCA_016215705.1 Candidatus Poribacteria bacterium
AAGAAACGTACCCTAATCAAACACAAACAACTTTAGACAAATTGCGACATCTTTAGACGGCGGTAATAAAGACGGAATATTCTTAAAAATAAACACTGTTCAGTTTTCGCAATATTGCCGCCGATTTCACAAAGCAATTGCACCGCTGCTCTCCAAGATAAGGCCCGTGGTTCGCTTTTACGAATGCGTATGCGTGCTTGTCGTTTCTCATGGAAAGAGAACCTGACTGAAAAAGGGGTTTGATGCTCGCAGTATCTGTCGAGGGGACGGTGATCACAATCTTCTTGGACAGCAATATTAAAACGTGCTAGAATCCCCCAAAGCATGAAACGGAATCCTCTTATCATCGGTGGAGGAGACACAAAAGAGTGGAGGAGAGAAGAGAGAGGAGAACGATGGCAGAACAATCCGTATTCTTCAAGTCCGGAGACCTCAAGTTGCATGGCATGTTTTCGCCTGTGCCCGAGGGTAAGCCTCATTCGGCAGCCATTATCTGCCATCCGCATCCGATCTACGGGGGCACGATGGACAACAACGTTGTGATGGCCGTTGCGCGCGCGCTTCAGGAAACGGGCCACGCGACGCTCCGCTTCAATTTCCGCGGCGTCGAACGTAGCGAAGGGCGTCATGCCGGGGGAATCGGCGAGATAGAAGACGTGCGCGCAGCGATCAAGTTCGTGCAGGAAAAGACAGGAAACGGCGAGTCGCCGATAGTCCTTGCCGGTTATTCGTTCGGCTCATGGGTTGTTTCAAATGCGCTCGCGGGGGACAGTTCGGTTTCGCACGTCATCCTCGTGGGGCCGCCGACCTCGATGTTCGATTTTGCCGCCCTCGTCAAAGGCAAAGAAGAGCGTGCCCGGCATATTATCGTTGGCGAGCGCGATCAGTTTTGCGACCGCGATAACCTGCAAAGCATCTTCGAGCAGCTTCCAGAGCCAAAGACGATGCGCGTTATCCCGCGCGCGGACCACTTTTTCTTCGGTCGCGAAAGCATGCTCATCGAGGCCGTGAAGGAAACGATCGCCGACCACTCGGCGACAAGAGGAGGCGAAAGGCGAAAGGAGTAAGGCGAAAGGGGAACTCAAGGAGCCCTGAGTCGGGAATCTTGAGTCCGGACTCGCAGATCGCAGGTCGAAAAAGGAGAAAAAAAAGAAGAGATGTTCGAGTCCGCAGATTGCACAGCGCGGCGTAGCAATCAAAGCTTCGGGGACAGTCCCTATTCTACGGCCTAAAGAACTCGGCCCGTAAATAGGGACAGTCCCCTTTGCAGCCCATCACGCCGCGGCCATTCAACTTACAAAAAAGGCGGCATGAAAATCACTACGGGAATTCATGATTTTGGACGTGAGTAGTACAGATTTCCGCTGGCGGATTCTGACGAGATTCTTCGCTTCGCTCAGAATGACAACGAAGGGCTCAGAATGACGTCTTTGAGGTTTCCTTCCATCCCTCCTCTTGGACGTCTTTGCGATCTTCGCGTCTCCAAGGTTTGATTCTCTTCTTAATCCAAAATCTAAAATAACATACACGGGAGCCGCACATGAATCCGCAAATGCGAAAAGGATAGATGTTATGGGCATACCACCCACTTTTGAGACTCTTTTATGGAATCAGGACGGGCCGATTCTCACGATTACGCTCAACAGGCCCGAAAGACTGAATGCGTTCAATGCCGACATGTTTCGTGATCTCGGGCAGGCCGTCGAGGCAATTTCTGAGAACAAGGATGTTCGCGCGGTCGTCTTCACGGGTGCGGGACGCGCATTCTGTTCGGGAGCCGATCTGAATACGGTGAGTGAGTACCACGCCGAAGCGGAAGGCGACGCAATCGCACAAGGCATAAGGCAAGCGCAAAACTTGTTTGATAGGGTAGAGGAAATAGAGTTGCCGACAATTGCCGCAATAAACGGGCATGCTGTGGGCGCGGGATTGCAACTGGCTCTCGCGTGCGACATCCGTGTTGCGGTTCGAGGATCAAAACTCGGGTTGTCCGATGTGAAAATCGGCATTGTTCCCGCGCTCGGCGCCACGACCCGGCTGCCTGATCTCATTGGTCTTGCCAAAACCAAGGAACTCATCCTGATAGGTGACCTGATCAGCGCGGATGAGGCTTCCGAAATCGGGCTGGTGAGCCGTGTGGTTGAAGTCGAATCCCTCGGATCGGCAGTCAAAGAGTTGGCGGCAAAGCTTGCCTCACATGCCCCCCTTGCGATGGCGGCCGCCAAGAAACTCCTGCGCACGAAGGCTTCGCTCGAGGAGGTGGCTTCCACCCAATCGCGCCTCATCAAGTCTGCCGATGCGCTCGAAGGAATCGCGTCATTCCTCGAGAAGCGACCACCTCGTTTCAGCGGCCAGTAAGAAGATGAATCTGCAATGTGATGGAAGTCACAGCGCTTCCTGTAGAACCAGACGCATAATATAATTGAAGGTTGTCTAAGAAGTAGGGGGTTGTACCGGTCTTACAGGAGGCGCTGCAATGACTGAAAACAGAATAACCGCCGATCATCTCATTGGCGACGTACTAAAGGATCATCCTCAGACGCTGCCCGTATTCAGGAAATACTTCGGCGAAGGATGCTTTACCTGTCCTGGCGCCCGTCTCGAAAGCATCGCGTTTGGGGCGCTCATGCACGGTCTGGATGCCAATGCCGTGCTGGAAGAGTTGAACGAATGCATCGCTGGAGTGGAGGTGCAATAGCGTCCATACGCCCGATCTGATCGTCATCGCGGAATAAGTACGCCTGCTTCCGGCATGAGCAAGAAGAACTTTTAGCAGAAAGAGAGCCGCGCAAAGTCGCGCGGCTCTCAATCATTCTCAGACCCCTGTTGCTTTTCTACTCCACGTAAGCGCAGACAGAATAGGTCCAACGGAAACGAACCTGGTTGGGGTTATTGAACCGAATGACTTTGATACCGGTTGTTTCGCCCGGACCGAGTTCATTATCGGCGCCAAGCAGAGCGCTGAAATCGAAATAGGGTTTCCCGTCGTCTGTCACTCCGTCCGCATTGGCCACTGTAACCGACGGGTCGCTGCTGATACTTTCGACAATGAGTCTCACTTCGGGGATCAGTGTGCCGGTGGTATCGTTCCTGATCGTGCAGTTGCCCGACATTATCTTTGTGATACGGTCATAAGTGACGCCGCGATACTCGACATACACGGGGCTGATACTCTGGCATCCTGCAGTCTCGATCTTCAGGTCCGAGAGAACCGGGGATGCGGCAGCGCCCGGCGAGGTTAGCTCGAGCGTGCATCGGGCCTGGATGTACCGGCCTGTCACACCCGGTATCGGGCCTCCACTTAATGCTTCAAAGTATGGTTGGCCGCCAAGTCCAGCCTGTGTGTCGGCCGCGCGCACTTCCACGGTGATATCGGTTCCGGCCGGCTCGTTGCCCTCCGGTTCCGAGTTCCAACTGACGGAGCCCCACTCGAGACCTTCTTCTCCGCCATCATATACAACATTCCAGTCACCGCTGGGACGAGTCTGGGTCCTGGCGATCATGCCCGTCATGTCGCTGTAGTTGTAGGGATAATCCCCAACCCGATACATGCCGATAACTGTATTGGTCGCAGGATCAATAACCGCCACGTTGTCGGTGTCAAGACACGGCACCCACACCCTTCCGTCGGCATCCACGGCCACACCCGTGGGGGACCTGCCGCCGGCGGCGCCCAGGTAGATATAAGCTTTGACTGCGCCGGTGGCATTATCGTGCCGGGTAACGTACGATGATGATGTATTGGCCACCCATACATCTCCGTCCGCGGTTACGGCCACTCCCCGGCTTTGATAGTATCTGCTGTCCGAAATATAGATATCAAACAACACGGTCCCGTTGGGCGCAATCTTCGCCAAGCGTCTATATGTCCAACCGCTCGCGAAGACATTGCCATTGCTGTCAATCCCGATCCCATAGACAAGGCCTGTAGCAAGAGGGATTACTCTTACAAGATTTGGATCACCGTCCGGCAGACTGGGATCAATCCGCAAAACGCTTCCTCCGGCCGACTCATGGGTTGAGACCCAAAGGATTCCGTTTCCATCTACGAGCGCCCCATAGGCCCATGCGCCAACGAGCGCACCGATGTTTATGGTCCGCATTATGACGCCCGTTTCGCCATCCAGGAGTTGAATGTAACGGTTTCCGCCCGTGACGCCCCCGCCGATCCAAACATCATTATTCGCGTCGACGGCCACAGCCCTCGGATTTCCTGCCCCAACCGTCACATAATTGAGGAGGCACTCGTCGCATTGCCAGCATAGAATCTCGCCCGCGTCAATGATCCCATTGTTATTTACATCCGTAGACGTTTCGATGGTCCCGTTGCCGTTCCTGTCAACACAGTTGTTGGCCTCCAGAAGGCCAATCTTGACAGCCGTGTTCCCCGGACCCCGATTGCCCAGCCATACATTGCCGGCGAGGTCAACGCTCGTTCTCGATGGATCGGTGCTAGTGCTTGGGCCGGTCCTATAACGCCCCAATTCCCGACCGGTTCTTGTGTCGAGTTTCGAGACTGTGCCCGCGCCTGAGTTCGCCACCCAAATAAACGGGAATGTGCTCAAAGTCGTGTCGAGTCGAAGTTGATCTCCGTTGGGTGGGTCATGATTTACTCCCGTAAGAACGCCTTCGTCGAAATCAGCCGATGTCGTATAAGTTCTCGACGCCGCCAAGGCATGATTTGTCGTGAAGGAGAAGCAGAAAAGAGAAAACAGACAAAA
>JACRIR010000260.1 GCA_016215705.1 Candidatus Poribacteria bacterium
CGCACGCTTCTCGGGTTTCACTCGCGGCCCGGCGGTCGGCCACGTGTGTCCGGAGGCGTATGAGGGTGGCCCGCTGGCGGCGGTCCGCAACGGCGACATGATCCGTATAGATATCCCCGGCCGCAGGCTCGAACTCGAAATTTCGCAGTCAGAAATGGACAAGCGCCTGCGCGAATGGCACAAACCCGAACGCAAACTCACCGGCCACCTCGCCAAATACGCTGCGCTGGTGTCATCGGCGCATTTGGGGGCAGTGGTTCGCGCGGACAGCAGGTAGCGCAGATCCATGTCCTCATACAGGTTTTGGAAACCGCTGGCGATCAACAACGGATGTGAAGACGAGGATCGAACAGGGATATCTCATAATCAAAGAGCTTCTGAGCACCCCATACCGACTGTGGAATGCCGTCCGATGATTATGCAATAGGATTCAGGAAGTGTTCTACGGTTTGTCGAAGTAGGCCCGGTTACGCCACAAATAGATGATCGTCGCCGGCCCGAGGGCCAAACAGGTGGCGCAAATCAGGAATGTCTCCACTGCGCCGAAGGAGAATTCACGAAAGACCCCTTGCTGGAATGGGTAGAGTGTATCCATAAGTCCAAGAAAGATAATCGCGCTTCCAGCCATCAACCCGAAAAGCACTCCCCACGAACGCCGTCTTAACAATCCGATCACGCATACGATAATACATATGACTATGTATCCGTCCGCTGCGGGGAATGAATTTTCATGTTCGAGGTAGCCCGGAGCATTTGACGCCGCCACCAACCCCACCGTGTAGAACGTGATCCAATAGACCAGCGTTCCAATGGCAAAAAGGCTGAGAATGATTGCGAGTGCAAGAATCCATTTTGGCCGACTTGGCGCAGACATTGTTGGATGGCCTCCGATTTCCAAAGCCGCGTTGAGATAGGAGGTTTGAGAAAACCCTATTGTTTCCTTTTCCAGACGGTCGTTCTGCCCAGAAGCGAAACACCGATGAAACCCCGGATGTTGAGATTATCTTTGTCGAGTTTGGCGGAGCAGGAGTAGGTTTTCCCGCTTTTCGGGTCGTAGATGTTACCCATGCTCCAGGCATTGTTGCTCTTGTGTTGGAAGCCCCAGACTATATCCATGCCGAGCACCTTGCGGGCCTTCTTGGACACGTCCGGATTTTTGGAATCTGTTTTCTCTGTGCCGTCAGTGTTCTTCGGTTCTTTCAGCCAAATAATCTTGCCGCAATATGACTCATTGCATTTGTAAATCTCGACAATTGATTCGCCGCCATCGGTAAACCATTGGCCGAGAATAGCGTCGGCTTCTGACGCATGTACATTCGCGGTTATTAGCATCACGACGCAAGCGAGCGTTACAAACAAAGCTTTTCTCATAGTCTCCCCCATCAAACCATTGATATTGTTGTAAACCTGTTAAATTCCGTTGTCTGCGGCTGAGTACATGTTTTCGTAATACGGCGCCGTATGCACTCGAGTGTTGTGCGGGCGACTCACCGAGTCGCCCCTACGAAATACGATACTGGAATTATGAAACGAGCTCCTGAGCCCGTTTGGAGCACAGCGGCATGCTTGCGCCCATACAAGAGCATTCGCCTGCACTCACTAACTCAGGTGTGATATGAGATTAGAGTATATGACTGGGAGCAGAGGATGTCAAATGCAATCTTATCCGGAAAACTCGCCAGGCTCACGAATAAGAATATGTTCTGAGAATCCCGTAGCGCGGCGAAGTCGCAACCAAAACCGAAGAAGAAAAAGAAACAGGGAATCCACGGGTTTCAACGTGAGTAGTAGAGATTTTTGGGAAAGAAGAAGCAACAACAAAAGGCATTCTTAACCGCGGATGCACGCCGATGAACGCGGACTTGGGAAAAGTAGAAGAAAAGGAAATCACGAGGGCGCAAGGAATTGCGCCCCTACAAACATGAATGAAGAAAATCGGGGACGCGGGGTCGCATCGTGCCCCCGATTTTCTGAGGCGCGATTCATCGCGCCCGATATGTGCTGTCTGGTTGCGGCCGTGCCGCGCTGTGGCTCTTCGTGGATTTATCCTTGAGGCGAATCGGCATATCTTGACTTTCGCCGTGTTCGGCAATAAAATGGCCTGTAGCGCTTATTCGGGGACACCATGCGACATGGTGTCCCCGAATAAGCGCGCGCCTGCGAATAAATTCGCGCCTGGAGAATTGGGAGACAGTCTGGGGTGTCTCCTTCGCGTGTAACGTGGCCAAAACGGGACTGAGACTGAACAATGAGAATCTTGGCTTCGCTCAGAATGGCTTTCCCCCGTTGACTGCTTAGAAGAGGAGTCGCAAAGTGGCAAAGCGCAAGGTCATTATCAGAAGATGTGAGGAGTATGATCAGCTTCTCATAAAGCAGATAATACGAGAGGGTATTGAAGAGTTAGGGGAAAAGCCGAAGGGCAGGATATTGATCAAGCCCAATGTCGTGACCGCAAACACACAATACATTCATCATTCTTATACTGCGCCTCAGGTGGTTAAGGCGATGGTCAACGTGCTGCGTGAGACAAGCACGGACTGCGAGATCGCTCTTGGAGAATCCGGCGCGATAGGCATGCCGACGCGATTGTTCTTCGCTGATTCCGGCTACTCGGAAATGGCGAAGGAACTTGGAGTTCCTCTCCGGAATTTCAATGAAGAAAAAACGGTTGAAGTGAAATTATCGCGGGCGAAATGGCACAAGACTTTTCTGGCTGCGAAGTCTCTGTATGAAGCGGACTACAAAATATGGATGCCGAAACTGAAGTATCACATCGTCTGCCAGATTACCAATGCGCTGAAACTCAACATCGGCATTTTGACGCACAAAGAGAGGTTCCTGTATCACGATGATCGGTTGAACGAAAAAGTCGTGGACCTCCTCGAATTCGGCTATCCGAACCTGGTCGTGACCGATGCGGTCGTGATAGGGCACGGGTTCGAGTCGAGTCCGTATCCATTTCATCTGGGCGCGGTTCTCATCTCTAATGATCCTGTGGCTGTGGATACGGTAGCCGCACGCATCCTGAACTATCAACCCGAAGAAGTTCTGCATCTGGTCGAAGCAAGGGACCGGGGATATGGCTCGCTCGTTTTTGGCGACATAGAGATTTCGGGTGACGTAAGCGTCGAGGAGCTTGCAGAAAAGACGAGGCATATCGAGTCGGCTTTTCAGGATTTGCAGAAGCTGAAGACACCGATAAAGTTCTATGAAGGCGTCAACCCGAAGACAGGAAACATCTGTTATGGCGGCTGCATCTGTTCCATAAAAGGGGTGCTCGGGACGGCGGAGAAGAAGTATCCGGGCTCACTCGCCGGCGCAAAGCCGGGCGGCATTGTGATGGGATACTATAGAGGAGACGTGGTTCACCCGGGGCAGCCGGTGGCACTCATAGGAAGTTGTTCCGGCGTCGAGGGAAGGCTTGAGTGTGGGAAAGCCATTCGCATCAAGAGTTGTCCGGTAAAGGTGAGGGACTTGGCGGTACTGCTTCTGCGCAAGTTTGATATCAGGAGTCCTGCATTCGATCCTGCCAACATTGCGAAGATGCTCTATTATTCCGGGATAGAAGCCTACTCGAAGATGACCATATCATGATGTAAATATTCGGGAAAACAGAAACAAGGGAACAAGGAGAGTCAGGGGTAGCGAGGAGAGGAGCTATGGAACTTAAGAAAGTGCTTGCTGGGTGGAACAAAGTATGTCCGGGATGTAACATTGCGCGCAAGTATCCGGATTCGTTTATAGGCAAGAAGGTGAGGGGACACTGGGAGAAGGGCTGCCCGTCGCATGATGCATATGTGGAGGTCTATGGCGCGGACGAGCCGAGTCCGAAGAACAAGAAGCGAAAGGGAAAGAATCAAGCGGTAAAAGCGAAACAAACAGGGGGAAAAGGTGAAAAGGGAAAAAGGTGAAAAGGAGAGCAAAATAAGAACGACGAATTATGAGTGATGAATGATGAGATAGATTGTCTCTTCTTCTGTTCGTTCATCGTTCTGAATTCCCGTTCTGCTTCCCTTTTCGCCTTTTCGCCTTCTAACCATTTCGCCCTTTTTCAGAGGTACGCGTCGAGGCCGCGTTTCTTCAACTCCTCGACGACGCGGCGGACTTCCGGGGCGCGCTCTTTCGGGCAAACCAGTAGGGCGTCATCGGTTTCAATGATGACGATATTTTTGAGTCCTATGACAGCGACCAGCTTTTTGGTGCTGTGGATTATGTTGCCCGTGGATTCGATGGAGACGACCTCGGCGTCGAGGAAATTTCCGTCCTTGTCTTTGGGCCAAAACTGCTCCATCGCAGCCCAACTGCCTATGTCATTCCAGCCGAAATTGCCTTTCAAGAGATGAACGTTCTTTGCTTTTTCGAGAATGCCGTAGTCTATGGATTCCGGCTGGAGGGATCGATACACTTCCTCGATCACTTTTTTCTCATTCTTTTTGCCGATGGCTGCCTCTATTTTAGTGAGTCCTTCGTAGAGGTCGGGCAAAAGGAACTTAATCTCCTCGAGTATTGCATCCACCGTCCACACGAACATGCCGCTGTTCCAGAGGTAATCGCCGGATTTGAGGAACTTCTTTGCCATGGCGAGAACGGGCTTCTCTGTGAAGGCAACCGTCTTGTAGACGTCTTCGCCGTCGACCTCCTCGACTTTTTCTCCGACCTGTATGTACCCGTAACCTGTCTCGGGAACCGACGGTTCAATACCGATGGTCACAAGACAGTTCGCACGTTTCGCCACTTCTGCCGCCGCGCTGATGGTTTTGCGGAAGCGGCCGTCGTTGCGCACCAGGTGATCGGAAGGCAGGACAACCATGACGGCGTCTTTTTCACGCGCTCTTATGTGGACGGCGGCCAATCCGATGCAAGGGGCGGTGTTCTTGCCCTCGGGCTCGATAATAATGTTTTCGGTCGGCACAAGCGCAAGCTGTTGGTCGATCTCTTTGAAATGGATGTCACCGACTACGACTATCGTGTGGTAGCCGTCGACAAGGGGCTCCAATCGTTCGACCGTTTCCTGGATCATCGTCTTGTTGCTGACGATGTCCAGGAGCTGTTTTGGCTTCTGTTTGCGGCTCCGCGGCCACAGCCGCGTCCCCGAGCCGCCGGCCATGATCACGGCATACATGGGAAGGTCTTCTTTAGTCATTGTTATTTTCCCCTCCTGAGAAAGCGGGTTCACGGTTTACAGCCTACGGTTTACGGTTGAATCACAGGGCGGCAAAGCCGCGGCCAAACAGCGCATGTCGGGCGCGATGAATCGCGCCCCTACAGGTAACTCCGCGCAAGCGGGGCTAGTTGCTCAGAATGACGTCAGATTGACCAAAGTATTCTTGTGCCTGTTTGTGCATGCGGTTCAGTTGGTCCGTCAAATCGGCCCGCATTTTTTCCATTTGCTCGTTTGATGCGTCGGCCGGCACAAATATGGGTGGTTCATAGAAGAAAACGATTCGCGAAAACGGGAGCGGCAGCAGCGTTTTATCCCAACTATTGAACATGATTTTTCGACTGGCCCACCACATGACTGGAATGAGCGGCAGTCCGGTTTCCTTTGCCAGCCTGAGTATGCCTATTTTTGCGATTCCGAATGGGCCGCGTGGCGCATCCGCGACAAGTCCGCCGCTACACTGAGTATGCTTGATTGTGTCAATCATGACTTCGAGCGCTTGTTTGCCGCCGCGTGTGCTCGAGCCTCGCGCGCTCTGGTAGCCGAACAACTTAAGGACCCGGTCGATCACCTCGCCGTCTTTGCTCTGGCTCACCATGATGATACCATTCCGATTACGGAAGTGGTAGACGTAGTATAACAATCCCTGGTGCCAGGAGACAAATAGGCTCGGTTTGTTCCGTCGCAGAAACTGGTCCTCGTTCTCCTTTCCAATGATGGTGACACGGCATGTCCGATAGATTGCGTTCGCAATGAGATAGAACAGGCGGGGTCCGACCGCCAACAGCAGACGGAACTTCCAATCGTATTTCGTTGAGGATTCATGCATAGGATCGCGATTCTTCGCCTGCTCCCAAGAAATCAGCCGCTTATTCGGGGACACCTTGCCGCAAGGTGTCCCCGAATAAGCTAACGATGCGGCAGCGTGTCCCCGAATTAAGGGTTCAGCCTTTGATGATTCCCACTGCGATTGCCGCGAGCCCGACTGCCCAACAATAGTAAGCGAAACCCGATATCTTGCCGCGTTTCACCACTCTTAACAGCAGGTTCAACGCGATTATGCCTGTAAGCAGAGCCACGAGAGTTCCAAGGAGTATTGCGCCGGCGCCCACGGCTTGCGGACCACCCCGGGCTGCCGGAGAATAGTCCTTCATTTCGAAAACAAAGGCCCCGAGGATTGCCGGAATTGCCAGCAAGAATGAAAATCGAGCAGCCGATTCACGTTCGACTCCAAATAGCAGGGCAATGGCGATCGTTGTTCCAGAGCGCGATATGCCCGGCGCGATGGCGAGACCCTGGCCTGTGCCTATGAGGAGGGCATGAAGTAGTGGGACACTATAGGCTTTTGCAGGGGCGCAGCCCGCTGCGTCCGTACTGTCTTGTGAAAGCGAGGGCTGAGACTGTGCTCGGGACGCTTTTCTGAAGAGCGTGCTTATAAGAAACAGGCCGGTAATGATCAAACCAATTCCGGCCGCCTTCATCGAGGCAAACAATTGTTCAAATTGACTCTCGAATGCGACACCGATAATCGCGGTCGGGATACACCCAACCGCGATGGAGAGAAGCATTCTTTCGTCGGGGTCATCCCCAAGCTTTCTGTTGACAACGACTCTGAGCGCGGCGCGGATCAACTGAGCGACATCCTTCCTGAACACGAACAGGATTGCCGCGAGGGTACCCATGTGCAGTGTCACATCAAAGAGCAGATGCGGTTCGGTCATACCGAACAGGTTTTGAAATATCACCAGGTGGCCGTCGCTGCTGACCGGCAGGAACTCGGTTATACCCTGCACAAGGCCAAGAACCAACGCTTCAAATAGAGAAATGGCAGCCTCCGATTTGTGTCATTCCCACGAAAGCGGGAATTCGTATTCCGCTGTCAAGATACCATGTTTGTAAGGGCGAACCTTGTATTGCCCGGCACCCAATATATGGAGAACCTGGACGAACACAAGGTTTGCCCCTACGAACGCCCACAAACACGTCACCGCAAACGCCGCAAACGTGCCAGTCGTGCTTTTCCCGTCTTTCTCAGGAGATTCTTCGCTTCGCTCAGAATGACAGCAAACGGCTCAGGATGACAGCAAACGGCTCAGGATGACAGCAAACGGCTCAGGATGACAGCAAAC
>JACRIR010000047.1 GCA_016215705.1 Candidatus Poribacteria bacterium
AACGTGCACGATGACACCAATAGACCCTTCCTGCGCGACGATATCGATGTGCTATGCGCCAGGTGTCACACCGAGAGGCAGTTTGTGAACGGGGTGGAGCAGGCTGTCCAGGGCGACTGGGGTTCAGCCTACTACGGCACGGGCAACCCGGGATCTCACCCCATGGGAACCGACGTTTACAATGACAGAGACACTCCCGAAGATTCTCCTGTAAACCTGACTGCGGCAGGCGTGTTCACTTACTCATATGGCGCGACAGGGGCCTACAATCTGGGTGGTCACCTGACTGACGGAGGCACGACTCCCGGATCGGGCAGCGGCGTCACCTGTGTAACCTGTCATGCGGTCCACGGCGTGCAACCTGATTCAGATCCTCCCGCCGGGGGAACACCACCCGTACCCAATCTGTTGACAATCGCGCAGCCGACTGCGGGTGGCGCTTATGGCGGAAGCGTGTACGACGGCAATGGGGACCCGCGTAATGCGCTATGTGAGGGTTGCCATAATGAGGGCACTGCAACCACGATTGATCCGGCCACGGGCCTTACATACAGCGGCTCGTATAATCCGAACCCCGGCGCGCAGGGCTATACGCATCCATGCGATGACCTCGGCGCTTCAGGTTCGGCCGGTGTAGCCGCTTTCCCCACAGATTGGCCCGAGGGTTCTTCGCCGGGCGCAAATGTTGATCCGGGTCCTATTTGCGAAACCTGTCATACTCCGCATCCAAACCATAATGAGCCGTATCGTCCCACCATATTGAGCGCTAGCGGCTCTCCTATTCTCAGGGCGACGGATGTCTGCGGACAATGTCATGGCGGCGGAGCCGGCAGTCATCATCCCGCAGGAGTCTCCATGGGCTCCCTGTCCGATTCGGCCATCGAAAATGGCGATGGCATTCTTAACTGCGGCGATTGTCACGGCGGGGCGCAGCAGAGCGCGCATAATTGGCAGCAACCAGGCTCGTTCAACCTGGACCCCGACTGGGAACCCAACACGACCGGCGGAACGAATTACTCGGACAACGGTCGGACCTATGAGGAGACCACCAACAAGCGCTTTGTGCCCGGTTCATCCAAAGAGTGCGCGGATTGTCACCTTTCGGCAAGCCCCAATCCTGCTCCTTATGCCCATCATGCGACCGGCAGTGAAACCGAGTACGGAGAATATCAGGATACGGGCACAGCGAGTCATTACCTCGGCGACACCAATGCAGGCGCTCTCAACTACGCCAACGGGAATTGTCCCGACGGGACCGCTTTCAACGCCACGACAATGGATTGGCCTGGTGGTGGATGGTCGCGCTTCGACGCCAACGGCGTAAACCGGATAGTCTGCGAATCGTGCCACGACGTCCAGAGTTCAAAAAACGTTCCCGGAACGGCTTTGCTCCTTCACCGGTACGTCGAAGGCGACACCGATTTCACCAGTACGGGCTATTCGTATGCCTCGGAGCTTTGCGAGGGCTGCCACGGACAGAATCCGTCCGGGAAAACGCATCCATTGACGGGGGATATCGTTGATAGCACGGGATTGCCTTTGGATTCCATCAATAACAATCCTCCGGCGGCCAACCCTCCGAACGGAAACGCCACGTATCCCGGCGGCACGTCGAGGGATTCGATGAATTGCGACAGTTGTCATCAGCCCCACGACGCCGATACCAACGGCGGCACATACATCCTCGAGGATAATGTGACCGGCACTGCCACAGGTAACACCCGTGGCGCGAGTATCCCGGATTTGAGATACAACACTTTTTGCAAGGAATGCCACACAGACTACTAGGAGCGCTGTCGAAACGAGTGTCTCCTTACGGGCTGCAAGAACCATTGGGGGAGGTGAAAGCCTTCGCGAGGCGGTCTCGCAATTGGACGAATCGGCATAGGCTTCCTCCAATACGAGGGCAAATCTCATGCGGTCAAGAACTGTCGTGATTTTGAGCGCGGCTGGTTTCGTTGCGCTTGTGGTTTTTGGATTGTACCGCCAGGAGTTTGGCGAAGTTCTGCTCAACGCGACTTTACTCTGACTTTCCTGCATCGGGATAGGGTAGGGTACCCTTGAAAATGGCGGCGGTCAACTATGAAGGGGATTGAGGGGTGGGCGATTATTGGCGCTCATGCGAGCGTACTCTGCGAACTAACTTTTTACAGGGATACTCATGCCGGATCAGGCTTTGGCCGGCGGTAAGTTTCTAACGTGAAAAGGAGAGTCTTTCAGATCGTCAGCGTAGCGCTGGTGAACTCCTATTTGACCGCCCCGTTCACAAAAGGGCTCTGCTTTCCAGTACTCAACTGTTATGCGTGTCCTTTGGCAGCCGTCGCCTGTCCGATAGGGAGTCTTCAGCACTTCTCGGCGATTCATGTATTCCCCTTCTACGTAGTGGGAGTGCTCGGAATGGTCGGCATCGTTGTCGGCCGGATGACGTGCGGATGGCTGTGCCCTTTTGGGTTTTTGCAGGACCTGTTTTTCAAAATGCATTCGGTCAAATGCAGGCTGCCACAACGGCTGAACTACTTAAAGTATATCCTGCTCGTTGCACTGGTTATTGCAGTGCCGTACTTTACCGGCGAGCCCTGGTTCAGCAAGCTTTGTCCAGCCGGTGTCCTGGAGGCCGGCATTCCGCTTGCCATGCTCGACGAACAGGTCAGGAGGCAGCTTGGAGGAATGTTTTGGTTCAAGATAGGGATATTGTCGGGATTCCTTGTCTCCTTCACGTTCATAAAGCGGCCGTTTTGCAGAGCCATATGTCCGCTCGGGGCCATATTCTCTCCTTTCAACGCCCACAGCGCTTACAGACTGGAATTCGACGAGAAGGAGTGCATTCACTGTGACAAATGCTACAGGAAATGTCCCGTCGACATCAAGGTATATGAGAGTCCGAATTCCGCTGACTGCATCCGGTGCCTGGAATGCACCGACTGTGCGTGCATAAGAATAACGAATATTCTCCGGGCTTCGGAAGCGCGACAGAAATCGCAAACAGGGGAGGCAAAGTGATGCGGAAGTTGCAGTTGAACGCTGCTACCCTCTTGATACTCATTCTTGTCCTTGTTCCATCATGTGCGACCAGTGATGACTTGTCCGGGACCGGCAATATGAAGGCGGCGACTCCGCCCGCGCAGGCGCAAACGCTTCGAAAGCTTGTGGTCGGCGACTTGGCGCCCCCCTTCGCAATCAACACGCTCGACGGAAGATCATACGACCTCAAGAAGGAGACAGAAGGCAAAGTCGTGTCTATCGTGTTTTGGTCCATTTTCTGCGCGCCTTGCCGGAGGTCCATTCCGATTATGAATGACATCTATAAAGAGCTGCGAGACAGACAATTCGAGCTTGTGGCAGTGAATATGGACGGGAAGAAAATGATCGAGGGAGTTAAAGCGTATGTGGCGGAAGAAGGCATTGTGTTTCCGGTTCTGATGGACGAGCTTGTAGACGATTCGCTCAAGGTCGCAGACCCTTACGGAGTGCAAGGAACTCCAATGCTCTTTCTCATAGATAAGCGTGGTTACATCACATTTTCCAAGGCGGGTGACCTGGAACGCGACGAGCTGCGGGCGATGATTCTGTCGGAAATGGGGGGGTCTGCTTCCGTCAGCGACAAGAAATAACGTTGGGGGGCGCTTGATTCAGCCCGCAATTCTGGGCCGGAGTTGGAGATGCGCTGAAGTGCGTTGCCGTATGGGCGGGAAAGCCGCCGGAATATTATTGCTTATGGCTGTCTCTTTTGCTTGCGGGTGCGCCGCCACGCCGCCGGTGACGGAGCAGGTATGGCCGCCGTCGCCTGCGCGGGCGCGGATACGTTACGTTCGCAGCATCTACGACGATAGCGAAGTCAAAGGGGCCGCTTTCAAGCGGTGGGTATCGCGATCTTCACCGATGCAGATAAAGAAACCTTATGGTGTTTTCTCCGATGATAGGGGAAGAGTCTACGTCGCGGATACCGCATGGGGATTGATTCTCGTCCTTGACTACACACAGGGCAGGTCCTTCTTTATTGGAGGCGAAAATGGAAACGGCCGGCTTGCCAAGCCGGTGAACGTAATCGCCGATGGAAGCGGCAATGTCTACGTTGTAGATGCGCTTCAAAAGCGACTGGTGATCTACGACGCAAATGGGAAATTCCTCAACGCCATCGGCAGACAAGGCGAGTTCGAGAGGCCGACTGGAATCGCGCTGGACGAGGAAAAGAGCAGAATCTATGTGAGCGACACGCTTCGGCATGTCGTTAGAGCCTATGATGCAGGGGGAAAGTTTCAATTCGAGTTTCGCGGCGACTCCGACCAGAATGTCACATTTCATGATCCGACAAACATCTGGGTGGACAAGGCGGGAAGCGTCTATGTGACGGACTCGATGAATTTCCGGATTCTTGTTTTCGACGCAGACGGAAGGTACATCAAGAAGATAGGCAGAATCGGCGTTCTTCCCGGCATGTTTGCCCGGCCTCGAGGCGTGGCGGTTGATAGTGAGGGGCATATCTACGTGGTGGACGCCATGTTTCACAATGTCCAGATATTCGACCAGGAGGGAAGGCTTCTGCTCGGTCTTGGCAAGTTCGGTTCCGGCGCCGGTGAGTTTTGGCTTCCCGCCGGTATATGTATAGATCGAGAAGACTTCATCTACGTTTCCGATTCTCTCAACCATCGGATACAGGTGTTTCAGTATTTGCATTGAGTGATCCCGGCAAGTTGTCCGGTCTCTCCGTCCCCGGGGACGGCGGACAACAAGGGAGAGAGCGATATGAAGACCAGAATAACATCTCTGACCATAAGCATCCTGGCTCTTGCTATGCTGCCGTGCGCGGCGACTGCGGCAGGCGTAGCCGGAACGGCGCACGATCTCAATTACACGAGCAACCGCGTATACTTCAGCGGCTCGACGTGCGATACCTGCGCGTATTGCCACACGCCGCACGGCGCCCTCACGTTTAATGAGTATGTTGGCCCTCTTTGGAATCAGCAAAACACGGAAACAAGCGTTGAAAACAACGGTGTCCTTTACAGCAGCGACACCATCGATATGGTCACACAGGGGTTCAACCCGGACACTTTCTACGGAATCGCCGGGCCGAGCAACGCCTGTCTTTCGTGTCACGATGGTGTGCAGGCAATGGATACTCTTGCCAACGGAATGAGCCCGGCGGGGGCTAGTGGGCACGGAACTGATACCGATGAGAGTATTATCGATTCAGGCGGTTCAGACGTTGGCGCCGGCCCGGCAGGACCGGCATCCGCCACGGGAGTCGTGAACCTCAGCGACGACCACCCTGTGGCGATCATATATGACACCGGAAGGGACACCGCGTTCAACGCCAATCCGATGGATGCCGGCGGAAGGAGTCTCTTGCATCCACCCGACAACACCGTGGAATGCACCTCATGCCACAACCCGCACGAGGCGGATATCAACGGCGATGGACTTAACGTTGGGACGGACAGACCGTTCCTGCGGGTAGCAAACACTAACAGCAACCTATGTTCCAAGTGCCACAAGAAATAGCTCCGCACCTATTGAAGAGACGCGGAATGTCCGGCAGAAAAATGCGAAAGTCGGCAATCATCTTCGTGTTGGCGGCGACGATAGGCGGATGCGCCGCGCGGCCGAGGCAGGTTGACCTCGTGTGGCCGCCTGCGCCGGAGATACCGAGGATCAGGTACGTGCGCAGTATCTCGACGCTGCCGGACCTGGAGCGTTCCGGGTGGACACATTTCAAGGACGTCATGTTCGGAGCCGAAGCGTCCGAGACGCTGATCAAACCCTACGGGGTGGCCGTTGATTCACGCGGCACGTTGTATGTTTCAGATACCGGTTTCGGACTCGTTT
Organism: Candidatus Poribacteria bacterium; assembly: GCA_016215705.1. Lineage (GTDB taxonomy): Bacteria > Abyssobacteria > SURF-5 > SURF-5 > SURF-5 > JACRIR01. The sequence goes on from JACRIR010000047.1 coordinate 5,827, forward strand.
TCGTCTTCAACCTCGCAACAAAAGGCGGCGCGGAGAAACTCTCTCTCATCGGGATGAAAAAGCCCGGACAGCTTGCCAGACCCATAGGATTGGCTGTTGACGCGCATGATAATCTCTATGTGAGCGATGCACTGGGAAAAAGGGTGGTGGTCTACGGGCCGGACCACGAGTTCCTTGCAGCGATAGGCCAGGAAGGCGGAATGGAGCGTCCGGCAGGGATCGCGGTCGACAACGCGCGACAACGTCTGTACGTGGTAGATGTCTCCACGCACAGCGTGAAAGTCTACGCTCTTGACGGTCGGTTCTTGTTCTCGTTCGGCGCACGCGGCATGGAGGACGGCCAATTCAATTTTCCTACGAATGTGGCTGTCGATAAGTCCGGCAATATCTTTGTCGTTGACAGTATGAACAACAGGGTCGCCATTTTCGACAGCGAGGGACGATTTGTCAGAAAGTTCGGCGAAGCCGGTGCGGTTTCGGGCTCCTTCGCTCGGCCGAAGGGTATTGCGCTGGACAGCGATGGACACGTCTACGTCGTGGACGCAGCTTTCGACAACGTCCAGATCTTTTCACATGACGGGCAGATTCTCTTGAGTTTCGGCGAATTCGGCTCGGGGCCAGGAGAGTTTCAGTTGCCGGCCGGCATTTGTATCGATAAGCAGGATGCGGTATTCGTGACTGATCAATACAACAAGCGGATTCAGGTTTTCCAGTATATCAAAGAAACGGCCGGGGACTCAGCGCCGCCTGTTCCCAACGAATCTCATGAGCGGCAAGCGGAGGTGGGACAAGGTGCGAAGTAATCATCATGCGGCTACATCCATATGCCTGTTTATGGCGGCTCTGCTCTTTTCGCACACCGCCTTTGCGGGAACTGTCTTCGGCTCAAAACACGATCTTTCAACAACCGGGGGAATCACCAATAAATCAACCAATGAGACCCAGGTGTGCATTTTCTGTCACACGCCGCACAGCGCGCGACCATCCGTTCCACTGTGGAATCGGGTCATCTCGTCCTCGAGCATGTCGTACACGTTGTATAGCAGCCCTACACTGAATGCCTCTCCCGCATTTCAGGATACAGGCAGCCCCGGCAGTTCCGAGTTGCTGGGCGGTCCTTCCCGACTGTGCCTGAGCTGTCACGACGGCACAATCAGTGTGAGCAACATTATCAATAGATTCCCCGACGATCAGGACCCGCTCATGGGCTCCGGCACGGAACTCGACCTCGACGGCAGCCTGCGAGAGAGCAGACTATCCAACCTGGGCGGCGCCACCCTCGGCGGCTCGGTGGCCGATCTCAGCAATGATCATCCGATCTCTTTTGAATACTCCAGTCAATTGGCCTCCGCCGACGGCGAAATCTATGACCCGGCCGACCCGGCTCATTCTGAAATCCAGCAATTGCTCAAGAACTATTCGGGGGGGAGAGGAAATTTCGAATGTTCTTCGTGCCATGATCCGCACAATCCGGACTTTAAGCCTTTCTTGGTGAAGAACAACAATATGAGTGCGCTTTGCCTCACCTGTCATATCAAATGAGGAGGTTGATGCACATCGGTCCTGACGCGCGGCTGGTCGTGGGCCGGCTGAAGGGACTTGTCGAAGGACCATGCCATGAGCGATGTTTCGAGGCGGAACGATCAGGATGAGCTAACAGAAGCAGGCCACCTGCTCGACTTGATGGCACGCGCGGGTCTTCGGGGAGAAGATAGCAAAATTGGGGAGCAAGTTGTGGAGGATAGGCTCGGCTACGGGATTGGTGTTTCTGCTTGCTTTCTTTGTCAAGCAGAAAGCTGCCGCAGCGGCTGATTTCAGGCCATACGGCTCCGTGAGGCTCGAATACGAAGTTGAAAAGGAAAAGACGGGCGATGAGACCGTTGACCGGACGACATTTACGCAGGAATACAAGCTGCAGTTCGACGGATATATCTGGAGGCGCGACTTCGTAACGTTTCAGACTTACTTCTCCTATGATGATTCAATGGAGGACGACTCGGACAAGGGCGAAAGCCGTGACCGCGACATCAATCTTTATGAGATAACGGCAAATGTGATGCCGGAATGGCCGACACCCTTGACGCTTTATACCAAGAAACATCTGATCCTGTTGGATTCGGAGCAATCAGCCAACACGGAAACAGTGGAAGATACTTACAGGATCAATTGGCGAATATTGCATGAGAAGCTGCCCGAGATGCAGTTTGAATTCGAGCGAATACTGGAAACAACGGAAGATACCGACGCCGGCGTGGAGACAACCGATGCCCGACACGACAATTTCCTCTTCAACGCCACAAGAACTTTCGCAGGGAGGACGTCATTGAAGTTCGAATACCAGGACGAGAGAGATTCCAACGCCATCGATGACACCGAGGATATTCGGCAAACTTATGTCCTCTCGGGAACCTCGGAGCCTGTGTCGAATCTTCGAATTGAGGCAAGAGCCGAGTTCATTGATGAGACGAAGGAGTCCGCCAGCGTGGTTACCAGTCTGGCCGTCAGAGAAGACGTAGATGCCATTACACAGGTCACTTTCTTCGACGCTACGGCCAATAATATCGGGGATCACATAGCGGTTCCGCTGACCGCTCTGGGTGATCCGGACTTCTCTGATTGGGTTCTTTCCACCTTCTCCAGTAACGTTGAGTTGGTCAATAATAATGAGATAAAGTTCGTCGTGGCGCCCCGCGATGACGTCGTTGTCGTGATTGAGTACGAGACACAGGACGGACAACAGTATTTCGATATCTATCTGGGGGACGGCACAACGCAAACATTCGCGCTGACCGTCACGAAAGTGATAGTATCGACTGTAACAGATGACTTCATGGTTTTCGCCGACTATTTCAATATTTCCGGCGGGCAGGTAACCCTCGATTTCAGCGGAGTGACTCAACCCGAGCCTATCGCCACGGGGCCATTCCCCATACAGGACGTTGATGTTACGATTGCATACAACACGAGGTCGGGCAATCATTTCGAGGACGAATTCCTCAATGTTGACATCCAGCAAACCGGGACAACTTTCGACCTTACCAGGATCAGCCCCGGCGAAGGCCAAAGCATCCTCGCCGAAATGGAGATTACTTACTTGCCGATTCCCTCCGTGGAGCAGAAACTCAGATATGAATTCGACGGTACCAGCGAAAGCGACAAGGACACAACCGACCACCTTATAAAATCAACGACCAAGTGTATTCTGGCCAAGGGATTGATCAATACGACAGAGCTATCCTATGAACAAGATGTGACCAACTTTGAACGTCTCCCTGACGTGGTCGGAGACCCGGCAGACCTCGTCGACAGGACCGAAATGGTCGAATGGAACTTCTCAAACGAGGTCGAATACACCCGTCTATTGAGTTGGGCCACCCTCGAGGTAGACCATACACTTGATTTGGAAACTCGTGAAGAAAAAGCAACCCGACAGACGGATACGATAAACAACGCTCTCGATCTCTCCCTCCTTATGGGTCGAACGAAGCTCACGAACAAGATCGAATACGACGTGGAGAACACCGATGAACAAACGCAGACGCCCGATTCCAAGAAGCGGCAATTCACTTATGACCTAAAGGCGGAAAACAGACAGGCTTTTCGGGGAGCTGCATTGGACACGACCCTCGAGTACAAGTTCGAGCTCGACAGGAATTCGGGTGAAGACGACAACACGAGGCATAACTATCTTTTCGAAGAAGAGGTGAAATACAAAGCGATCTCGTTCGAGACGTCGCTGGAGTATGAAGACGAGAGCCAGGGCGATAAGTTCACCAAGGAACTGGAATCGGACTCGGAACTGAGATACAAACCACTTAGATGGCTTGAACTCAAGTCCGGCCTTGATTGGATCAATACGAGGACCGAACAGGACAACGGTTCAGAGACCACCTATTTTCTTGAAGGTGACGTGAACTACGCGCTTGGACGCGCGGCCCGCTTCGAGTTGGGCGCCCGCCAGGAATGGGTGAAAGACGAATTAGGGGAAAACGAAGACACTCTCGAACTCGATGCTCGCGTTTCATACATTTATGCAAAAGCGAAAGCAACTCTCGAGATAGATTACGACAGAACAGATTTCGAGGAAACGGATGACAAGGAGGACCTGAGCGTAAAGCTGACTGTTGAAAGATCGTTCTAGAGGCAGGGGAATCAGTCAATGTCCTCAGATCATCGAGGCGGTGGGGTCTTTTATGGATTCTAGAGCAGCAACAAAGAGATTTGCGGTTGTCATATTTCTCATTGTGGCGCTTGCTGCGGGAACGGCGCGCAGCGGCACGATCATGGGATCGGACCATGATTTGACCAGTCTGAAGCCTCCCAAACTTACTCGCCAGCATCCTGGCCAGTTTTATAACGACTACGCTGATGCATGCGTCTACTGTCACACGCCTCATGGCGCCAATCCCGCCGTCCCCCTGTGGAACCGCCTGACAAACCAAGGGAACTATACCCTTTACAGCAGTTCCACATTGAACGCGACAATGGAGCAGCCCGCGCTTGGCGGAGTCACCCGGCTTTGTCTCAGTTGCCATGACGGCACTATAGCCGTGGACACTTTGGTGAACTACCCGAACAAGACTTATACTGTGTCAACAAGTCACTATAAAATGGCAAAGACTGACAATCCGCACGGTGGATCATGTGGGTTCTGTCACATGTGGTTCTATGAAAACCCGCCCGCGCGAGACGTGAAGCCCAGCTTCATGACGACATCCTTGGCCGACGACCACCCGGTTTCCTTTGTTTACAATGACAGTCTGGCGCAGGCTGACGGGACTCTTGAAAGCCCGTCTTCGACGCCGAGCGGCCTCGGTGGAACTATCCGGCAGGACATGCTCGTCAACGACCGGATAGAGTGCTCCTCTTGCCATGACGTCCACAACCCGGACATATTTCCGTTTCTCATAAAGTCGAACGATAACAGCGCGCTTTGTTATACGTGTCATATTCGGTAGAAAGGAAACGGCAAATTGATAAGACGGGAATCGTCCGGCGGTGAGTGACGTTCGGCCCTGTGTCAGTCTCGAGGGAAGATGCAGAAGCGCACGCACAAACTTGTTCTCTTCGGCCTCGCGATGGTCGGATTGATTCTCGCCGGATGCGCATCAACAAGAACGGCGAGCGCGGCAAAACCGATTGAACTTGTCTGGCCCGATCCGCCGCAAGTTCCGAGAATCAAGTATGTTCGGAGTATACGGTACATGGAGGACGTGCGCGGAGAGCCGTCATGGATCGGCAAGATTGTGCGGAGTATCTTGGGGCGTTCACGCGAGAAACTCCTTAAGCCCTATGGCATAGCAACCGACGGCGCCGGAAGAATATATGCTGCCGATACTGCCAAGAGGATGATCTACAGGTTCGATCTCGAAAAACGGCAAATATACAGGTACGAAGAGTTCCAACCGTGTGGAGGAGGTAACCGAAAGAATAGGCGCTCTTTCGTGAGCCGGTTGCTTTCGGGGCAAGAAGAGATGGCGCTCCTAAGTCCCATCGGAGTCGCTATGGACCGGTCCGGCAACCTCTACGTCGCCGATTCTGTTCGACGAAGAGTCTATGTCTTCGATGAAAAAGGGCAATGCCTGCGCGAGATAGGCTCAGACGAAGAACTCGAACGGCCTTCGGGCATAGCAATCAGCAGGAAGACGGGAAGGCTATATGTCACCGACACCGCCGGGCACAAGATAGTCGTATACGATACCGATGGAAGCCGGGTTTTTGAATTCGGGCGTCGGGGTGATAAACCCGGAGAATTCAATTTTCCGACGAACATCTTCGTCGACACAAACGACCGCATATATGTGATGGATTCCCTGAATTTCAGGGTGGAAGTGTTTACAAGCGAAGGGGAGCTTCTCTCATATTTCGGACAACTGGGAAAAGTGTCGGGGACGTTCAATAAACCGAAGGGCATCGCGGTGGACAGCGAAGGACATATCTACGTGGTGGATGCCCTCTTTGACGCTGTCCAGATTTTCGACGGCAGCGGACGGCTGCTCCTGGCTTTCGGAGAGTCGGGAGCCGGCGAGGGTGAATTCTGGCTTCCCAGCGGCATCCACATAGATGAAAAGGATACGATTTATGTTTCAGACTCCTATAACACGAGAGTTCAGATATTTCAGTACTTGAAGCAACATCCTGTAGGAGAGCCCTGACAATGAGAGCGATTGGCGACAAAGAGCGACCAAGTCAGAAGCGCGATGGCTTGCGACTCATGAGGGTCGCAGCCCCCAAGGGTTTCATCGCGGCCGTCTGCAATTACTTGATCAAACGCAGGCCGGCTCTTCTCGGTCTGGTGTCTCTGCTTGCGCTGATGGGTTGGCTTGGAGAAACACAAGCAGGCTATGCCCCGCAGGGATTGCATACATCAAAGCACAATCTTTCGGTCTCCGGTCCCGGGCCGATAAAGGCCACAAGCATGACAGAGGAATGCGTTTTCTGTCATACGCCGCATAACGCCAATGTCGCGGTCCCCCTTTGGGGCCACCAGATGTCCGCGGTGACGAACTACACGCTTTACACAAGCACCACATTGAAGACCACGACCATCGGCCAACCCACCGGCGCATCAAGATTGTGCCTCAGTTGCCACGATGGCTCGATAGCGGTCGGGGCCGCCGGCCCGGACCGACCTGCCTTCGGTCCGCCTTACCAACAGATGGTTTTCAGCATGGTCGATGACGGCGTTCCGATAACAACTATGCCCGTTGACCATGCCTCGAACCTCCAGACTGATCTTTCGGACGATCATCCGATTTCTTTTTCATATGACAGCACCCTATACACAGCTTCCAACGGGCAACTAGCGGACCCCTCCACGTTGACGGGCGATGTGAAACTCTCCAGCGGAAAGATTGAGTGCACGTCTTGTCATGATCCGCATACGGACGCGTATGGCAAGTTCCTGGTGGTGAGCAACTCAGACTCCGCGCTCTGCCTCACCTGTCATACAATGGACTACTGGACCACGAAACCTGACCCGCCGACATTCACTGCGCACAAGACGTTAACCAGCACATGGAACGGTGTCGGTCAGAACCCATGGCCTCACACGTCCTACCTCGTGCAACCGCCGAATCCGGCGGGAAGCCTTACGGTCAAATTGAATGCATGCGAAAACTGCCACAAGCCGCATACCGCGGGCGGCAGTGAGCGTCTTCTGAACGATCTGTCCGAGGAGAACAACTGCTTGCCCTGTCACAATGGCAACGTGGTTTCAGAGAACATCGAGGCTGTTTTTGCGAAGACATTCAGCCACCCGATCTACGACACAACCGGCGTGCATGATCCCACAGAGGATCTCGGCACGGCCCAGCGTCATGTGGAGTGCGTGGACTGCCACAACCAGCATGCCGCGCAGGCCGGCACGCACCGACGGGCCCTTGACGAGAACCTGGCTTCCAAATCGTTGGAAGGCGTCTGGGGAGTTGAGCCAAGCTACTCGACGCCGCCTGCGCCCGCCCCCGGCACGGAAACATTCAGTACGCCCTCATACACGATTGTAAATTCCGTAGACAAAGAGTACCAGATTTGTCTCAAGTGTCACTCGTCATATGCCTACGGCAGTTCACCTCCATCGGGACAGACCGATCAAGGTCAAGAGTTCAACCCTAATAACTTCTCTTATCATCCGGTAGTAGCGCCCGGAACCAACCCCCACTGTAACTCGACAACTATGCTCCCGCGATGGAACGAATCCCCCGGCGAGCACAACACCATGTATTGCAGCGACTGTCACACCAATGATGCGGGAGCGCAGCCGGTGGGCCCGCATGGTTCAAACGTCGATTATCTTCTGATAGCCCGGAGTGATCAACAGCTCTGTCTCAGGTGTCATAATGTAAACGTGTACAGAGGCGGGTCCAGTGGGAGTGCCTTTAACAAACATAGTCTGTCTGATCATCTCTTTGGCTACAACCAATCTCTGGGCTGTGTGGCATGTCATGGCGGAGGCTATTTGGGTTACGGGAGTTACAACGGCAGACTCGGAAACATTCATGGCAGCAATTACCGCTGGGCAGATCGCGATGGTTTCCCGGGCAGACCCTCGGCGCATTTCATCGTAGGCGGGTACATTACCGGCTATGTTGACATAGGAGGAGGCCAGTTCAGATGCTATGCAGACCCGAATGCTGCATCTCCTGCTGCCCGTCAATGTCATCCGGGTGGAGAAGACTACACTCCACAGTAAGGGGGAACCGATAAGTCGTGAGTACCAGTAATAGACGATGTTTGACCATAGGTTGTCTTTTGGCATGCCTGGCGGCCGCCTTCCTCTTTCTTTGCGGATGCAATCGCGGAAGCGCCGAAGGGAGCACATCTCCGGCATTGGATGTTTCCCCCAAATTCGCATACAGCATACCTGTTCCTCGAGCTGTCCCTCAGGGAATAGCGCTTTATTCGGGACGCATTTATCTTTCCTATAACAACGTAAATATGATCGACGTCTTTGACCAGCAGGGCGTGATGGTGGACTCCTTCATTCCATTTCCAGGTCCTGAGGCCAATCCTGTCTCTATGACGGCAGACGGGACCGGTAAGATATATATTGCCGACAGTCTCAACAGGATAGTGCTCGTTTTCAATGGCGGCAAATTCCTATATCCATTTCCACAGAAGAAGGTCGCTGCTCAAGAAGAAAGCTTCATTCACATTCCCTACGCCCTAGCCACACGCGACAGACTTGTGTTTGTTGTTGACATAGGCGATAATACAGTGAAGGTGTTTCTTGACAACGGCGAGCCGCTGATGGTAATTGGGGAGTCCGCTGACCATAAGCAGATTACTCAACCTCGGGCAATTGCCTTGTGCTCCGACGGAAGGTCACTCATTTCAGACATTGATCTCAAGACTGTGGCTGTCCACGATTGTTCCGGAAAGTTCGCCCACTATTTCGGCCGGACAAAATGGTCTGAGATGACGTTGCCCATATCCCTTCAGATAGACGGGCTAGGCCGCGTCCATGTGGCCGACGGGCTCAAGCACAGAATAGCGGTCTACGACAACTATGGCCGGCCGCTCTTCGAGTATGGTGAGTTCGGCGAAAAGCCGTGGCAGATGGCCTTCCCGCGTGGCATCGCGGTTGACTCTGAGACCAGAAAAATATTCATCTGCGACAGCGGAAACAGCCAGGTAGATGTCTGGCAGTATTGATCAGGCGCGACAGGATCGAAATGAACACATGTCTATGACCTTGAAGAGAGGATGGGAGAACGACAGATGGAAGAGAAAAAGCTGGTGAGAACACTTGGCGCGTTGACAGGGTCAGTAATGGCTGTCGGTCTCTACATTTCATGCGCAACGACCATAAAGCCGGATGTGCAGGAGGCATACGATTGGAATCAGGCGAGGAGGATATGCGTCATAGGAGTTTCCGATCTCGACGGAAGCCGTGAAATCAGCAGGGAGCTTACACATCAGTTGTTTGAAAAAGAGTTCCCGGTTGCAAGGAAAGATGCGAGGTCGGTCACTGAGATTTACCAGATTGCCGAAGACTGCAACTCCGATGTAATAGCCTACGGGGAGATAACAAGGGTTGAGCTTATCACGAGCACGGCCAATTTGACGCGGATACCCACAAAAGAAGTTGAGGTGAGCTTGAGTTTCATAGATGCCTCCAGCCGGCAACGCATATGGAAAGGCTCGGGCACTCTCGTTGACAGCGCGAACGTCAAGGATGAGTATCTCATAAGCGAATTGCTTCAGAAAATGGTGGCGCAGATTCTGCCCCAACGAACGAAGTCTGCCGCGCCCCCCGGCGAAATCCCTCTCCTCAAGGCGGGCGAGGAAGCGCCGCTCTTCGATGTGCGGGACGTCAACGGCAACCCCTTCGCTTTGAAAGATCAAGTGAACAAGAATGTCGTCGTCCTCTCATTCTGGTCTTTCTTCTGCGGGCCATGCAGGGATGAACTGCGCATGCTGAATGATATCCATGACCGGTATCGCACAAGGGGAGTAACCGTTGCCGCCGTCAATCTTGAAGGCGAACCCATGCTGACCCGCATCAAGTCTGTCATCGAGCAAGACAAACTGGAGTTCACGTTCCTTCTGGACGAACCTTCGGGAGTCACGTACGAAATCGCGGACCCGTACAAGGTTCCGGGCACTCCGGCATTATACGTGATTGGCAAATCGGGTAGAATCGTTTTCGCGAAGGCCGGCGAGGTGACGCCGCAAGAGATCAGCACGGTGATCGAATCGGAACTGGCAAAGAAGTAACGGCGCTTGACCCTGAGCCCGTACTCAGGAGAACGCATACTCATGGCCGAGACAAAGGACGCATTGGCGAATAAAGAAACAATGTGGTCTGGCGCTCGCGATTTATTGATAAAATGCTTTTCCGGATCAACATACAGACAATCCCTCGAACGAAGCGAATGGGGACGCATATGGCGCGTGGCGCTATCCTGCTCCTTGCCGCGCTCATATTGATTTACTCTTCCGCTGTTCTTGCAGAACAGAAAGTGGAAAAAGTCATCAAAGGTCTGGACGACGTCCACATTCTTAAGTCGCGGGAGGACAGCCACAAGGTCCTGCTCGAAGCCTGCAAAGCCTGTCATCCGGACGCCGACTACAAATTTTGGATGCTCGTCTTTGGGAAAGGAGAACCCCGGATCGAGGCGATCACGGAGAGCGGATCTCCTCAGAAGGCGTCCTCGGATGAAGATGCCACGGCCGGCGAGCGCAGGCCGACTCGAATAGGAACATGGGATTATGCGAATTCACATGACTATTTCCAGTGCGAATTCTGCCACTCGAGCAAGCCAAACCTCGACAACAAGAACCCCATGTTCACGATGCCGCCTTCCGATCTCTGTGCTCTCTGCCACACGGGCAAGAATGTGCTGCACCTCTATGAAGCGGGCGGTCAGGGGCAGACTGTCGAGCTTGCGAAGCTGCTCAAACACGGCCTCCCGACGGACGACGGAAAAGTTGTCTGCCTGACGTGCCATCAAACCCATAATGCGCTTTACTCCACGCGGCCCGGCTACATCAAAGCTGAAATCGAGGAACGTTCCGTTAATCCTCATGGCGGCAAACTCTATTGTCTCCTCTGCCACGAAGGTAAGCTCGACGACGCCTCCAAGGTTTCCTTCAGGAAACAAAACGATTTCATCGCTCTATGCACGGCATGCCATAACATGCAGGAAACCGAAAGCGAGCACCATCAGGTGGGCGTTCAACCGGGCGAGGATACATGGAAAGTGGGGTTCTCCGGTTTTCCGCTTCAAGCCGGTTCTCTGTCTTGCGTAACGTGTCACGACGAACCATGTCAACTCCCGCGCGGGCGATCTAATCCCAACTTCCTCCGGGGCGGGCCATACTCATCCGACTCGGAATTCTGCTTTCGTTGCCATGCCGAAGACAAAACTGAGGCGTTGAACCCACATAAACAAATCAGCGGCCTCGGCATGATTAAGAAGGAGACCTGCACGATCTGTCACTCGGCCGTGCCCGACAAAGGGACGGGACTCACCCCGCGAACCGCTCTGAGAGAGGAAACCAATCCCCTTTGTCAGAAGTGTCATATGGACGAAGTCCTGCACCCGGTTGTAAACCACCTCGTTTCTTTGCCCTCCGAAATGACGGCCATGAAGCTGGCATATGAAGAAAAGCACAAGGTGGTCTTGCCTCTTGAAGGAAACAGCGTAATCACATGCACCACATGTCACAACCCGCATGACAAGGGCGTACTGAAAGGTGACATGGGGGTTGGCGCAGGCGAAATCCAGGGCCTCAGACTTCCCGATTTCAGGGAAATTTGCGCCCCCTGCCACGGGCGTCAATAAAACACTCCGGCAAGAAAGGATTAGGGGAGAACAAACCGATGATCGACCTCTTTCAAAAGGGCGGAATCGTCATGTATCCGCTTCTTCTTTGTTCGATAGCGGCTCTCGTGATAGTCCTTTGGAGATTCTTTGAGCTTCACAGGATAAAGACCAACGCCGGCGAATTCATGGAAACAATCAATCACCACCTTGGCCGGAATGAAATAGAGGAGGCCATGCGAAGCTGCGAACGATTCGACGGCCCCGTAGTGTCAATTGTCAAGGCAGGCCTCAAGAAATATCGGAAAGGAAGCGAGGAGATCGCCAAGGCCATCGAAGACGCAGGCTCGATCGAAGTCGCGAAACTCGAACAAGGGATGCTTATCTTGCAGGCTATCGGCAAGGTTTCTCCGCTGCTCGGCTTTTATGGCACGGTCACCGGAATGATCAAATCCTTCGGCGTAATCGGGCGAGTGGGAATCGAAGACCCGAGGCTCGTCTCGATAGGAATCTCAGAGGCCTTGATAACGACGGCGGCCGGCCTCACTATTGCCATCCCGGTATACTTTGCCCAATACTACTTCATGGGACGTGTCGGCAGATTCGTTCGAACCATGCAGGAGAGTTCCATCAAGCTGCTCGACGCGATGGGAGAACTCGAAGAGAAGATCGCGTTGCGGTCGTCACAGTTTGAGGAGATAGGAGGCGAATATCTTGAGATTCAAGAGCACGATACCAGCGGATGACGAAGGGGTCCCCATGGCCTCCATGGCCGACATCGTATTCCTCCTCGTAACCTTCTTTATGGTCACAAGCGTCTTCAACGTCGGCAGGGGAGTCAAGATAGAACTTCCCGAGACTCAGTCCGCAGAGTCCATCTCGATGAAAGACGTCCTTGTCCGAATTGATGCAGAAGGCAACGTGTACCTGGACGGAAAGAGATCACTGTTGAAAGAAGTCGGGCCATATGTTCTGTCCAAGAGAGCCGAAAACCCGCGAAGAGCTGTTATCGTGGAAAGCGACAGGACCGCGAAGTACCAATACGTCATGGATGTCCTCGATGAACTCCTTCTCGTGGGCGTAACTGACATCTCCCTTCCCACGCGGGAAGAGGGGACGGAATCCCCGGGTTGATGATTACCCTCAGCGGCGGAATCAAGATCAAGGATGTTCTCTTTTTCTCCACACTCGTGTTCATATCGTGCGCTATCCATCTGGTCGTACTCTTTGCCATCAACTTCGACCTCGGACCTTTCAAGAAAATGCCGGATAGGAGGCGACTGATGCAAGCAGGGTTGACCCGGCGGCAACCCAGAAAATTCACTGCCGCCAGACAGCCTGGCCGGCCCAACATCGCGCAAAGGAGGCCATTAAGCCAGGCAGTCGCGCAACGTCCGCGGATTGGCCCCAAACGGGTCCTCGAAAATAGCCCTCCTTCAACTTCAGAGTCGGCGGTCGAAGAGCAGGCCAATGACGGAGAAACAGCGCCCGAGGCGTTCTCGCAGTTCTTGCAGGGATTGGATTCCGCCGGGGTATCATCCAGCCGATCTTTCGGCGGCGATAGCTATGATGCTCTTAAGGACAGTCTCTCGAGTGCGGCAAAGGGCCAAGGCCCGGCAAAGGCCACCCCCACGGCAACGCGTCATGTACTCGATCCTCGTGTCCAAATGGTGGTCAACAGCTATCCCCCAACATCCATAGAGCGCAACTACCCACGGGTTCAGTACCCAAGCATCAAGGTTGACAAGAAAGACTACCAGAAGGGCTGGACCTCGGTCTATTTTCAAATCCTGACCAATTCAGACGGCAGGATAGTCGATATCAACCTTCTCAGACCGGAGAAACCGACCGAATTCGAAAGAGTCTTCGTAGAGGCCGTAAGGTCAACGGTTCAAACATGGAAATTGGATAGAACCAAGGCTGAGGTACACGTAGACGTTCGATTCTATGTCGAGTAAGATGCCAAAGAACAGATTTAAATCCTCATTGCCGATTCTCATATTGGCATGCCTCCTGACGCTCGCATCAGCGTCGGCGTCAGCCATTGACGAGGAAGATTGTCTGCAGTGTCATAAATACAGGGGACTTCGCGCGCAAGGTCAGGCAGCATCGTTGCGCGACTTCCACGTTGATGAAAACTCATTTAACCAATCGGCTCATGGGACAGTCACCTGCCGCGGTTGCCATATTGATATCCGCCGGACACCTCACGAACAGGAGGGAAGCAAAGTTAACTGCGGCATAGCATGTCACTTGTCCGCCGACCTTCGCGGCAAGCAGTCGTCCCACATGAAGCTTTACAATCAGTATCTTGAAACAGCGCACGGGGAATTAGTCGGAAAGGAGTTGGATTGCCTTTCTTGTCACGTTCGGAACGAAACAAAGGGCTACGCCAGGCGGCATCACAAGGAGGTGGAGAGTCTCTGTGAAAAATGTCATCTCAAAGAGCAAGCTTCCTCCGGCGGAATTGCTTCCGGCGGGCCGAAGGTGACAGGCGATGTTTACCACCGGCTTTCAGTTCTCCGAAGCCGACCGGACCTGCCCGGTTGTGTTGACTGCCATCCTGTTCACTCCATTTATCCGAAAGAGAATCCCATATCGTCGGTGAACACGGAGAACTTGCCGAAGACATGTGGCGGAGCCCATAGCCCTCTTCAAAGCTGTCATGTGGCTGCGAGCGCTCGATTCATCGGCACGGAGATTCATGACCGCAATCTCGCAGCGAGAAATGGCCGGGCCACCCGAGAGAAGACTCTGTGGCTCGGGATGATGCTGTTGCTGGCGCCACTGGCTCTCCATATGCTTTTCGATTCTTTCCGATCAGGGCGACTGCGTCATGACGGGACAGAAGATCAAGGAGACTCTCGAGTTTTTGTCAGGATGACGGTGCACCAGAGAGCGCTTCATATGTTGCTGATTGTGTTTTTTGCCTTTTCGGCGGCAGGCGGGCTGTCATTGTGGCTGTGCGACCGCAAGCCGGCTGCCGGATTGATCTCCTTTGTGGGCGGATTCAAGCAAATGAGCAACCTCCATCTCGGAGGGGCTGGAGCTCTTGCCGCGCTCATAGTCTACCACGTCGCTTCCCTTGTCTTTCTTGCTGTAAAAAGAGATTGGGTCATCAGCGACCTGACACTTCTGCCGCGTCGGAAAGACGTGACGGACCTCCTCCAAAACGCATGGTTCCTGCTCGGAAGAAGTCCGGAGCGGCCCCGATACGGCAAGTTCAGCTTTGTGCAGAAATTCGATTATCTTGCCGCGCTGCTGGGACTCAGCTTCATGATTGTCACCGGCCTGGCAATCGGATTCCCTGAGCGTTCGATCTGCGCTGTTTTGCCGGCCCGATGGTTGGGCGATTTGCGAATTGTCCATGTGGCCCTTGGATATGGATTGATCTTTATTTTTCTTGTCTGGCACGTGGGCAACAATCTGTTCAGCCCGGCTACGTTTCTCCGCAACTGGTCGTGGGTCAACGGGAAGATATCTGAGGACATGATGCGACAGGAACACACGCAATACTATGAGGATATGCTCCTCGCGGAGCAGGAAGAGAAACTGAGACGGGAGAGGGCCGTCGAAGAGCGCTCCATGGAAGAGGTCATAAAGAAACAGGCCAGGGAACTGGAGGAATATCTGGAAGCGGGGAACCAATACGCAAAGCAGGCGGATTATGCAAAGGCCGTCGAACAATACGAAAAAGCGCTCGGGTTACTTCCCAATTTCCCTCAAGCCCAATACAATCTCGCGACGGTTTGCCACAAATCAGGGAACATCAAAAGGGCGATCGTTGAATACCGGAAATTCATCGAGATCGATCCGTTCAATACGGTCGCCGATAAGGTCAGAGCCCTCCTGTCGCAACTGGAGGACTCGCCGGATAGGGGATCTGCCGATGCTCGGTAGTCACACCCGAAGCCGATCCCTCCTGCTTGCGGCCATCTTTATCGGAGTATGGTTTTTCTTCGGGTGGCGCATCCGTCCTCTCGAATTCTCTCCGGAAATCTTGTCCGCAAAACAGACACCTGAACAGGAGTTCTACCATTCTGCGTCAGAGTCAAACTCTCCCCTTATCCAGGATGTCCCGGCGTGCTCCCCTTGCCACGGCAAATACCCTCACAAAAAGAACCCGTCCAATCGCGCCTTTCTTAACCTGCATCTTGGAAGACTCGATTGCGCCGTTTGTCATCTTGGTGTGGCCGAAGCGCGGAGGATCGTTCTCGGCAGTCAAGCAGCCGCGGCATATTCCACCGTTTCAGGGGGGAAGCACGAGATTCAGTTTAGAAAGCCATCGTGCAGAGATTGTCATTCGCCCGAAGGCGTCGCGCGATTCAATGAATCCGGTTATGATCGCGCAAATACGGCAAGATTGAACGAGCTCGACGAACACGTCAGTTCCGCCGTCGAGGGCAACGTGTTCTACTACCCGAGATTCTAGGAGAACATATGAGGAGAAGATTTTTCTTTCTCGTCTTACTCGCTGCGCTGAGCCTCGGAAGTCAGTGCCTGGCCTTCGAGGTAATTCGGACCGCGGCCGTCCGGGAAATGCGCGGGTCCGCTTCTTACGCAATGAATCAACCAAGTGATGTCGCAGTCGGACAGCGAGGGGACATTTATGTCCTCGACGGGGTCAACGACAGAATTCTCGCTTTTGATCCGACGGGCGGCATCCGGTTCATCCTCTCTCATCTGGGGCGTGAGTACGGCTCATTCAAATCACCGCTAGGCTTGAATACCGATTCACAGGGCAACCTCCTCGTCGCCGATTCGGCAAATCATCGCATAGTCGTTTTCGACAAGGACGGCAGGCTCAAGCTTGTATACAACTTGTCGGCCGGAAGTGTCGCGTCGGATCCGACGGATGTTTTCTCCGATCTGGAATACCACTATATCGCGGACAACGACAACCATCGCATCCTCGTTTACTCTGCAAGTGGAAAATTCGTAAACACATTCGGGCAGGAAGGAGAAGGCGCCGGAGAATTTAAATATCCATTCAAGATCGAAATGGACCAACAAAGAAGACTCTACGTCGTCGATGTGCTCAATGGGCGGGTTCAGATATTGACAACAGCGGGTAACTATCTTGGACAGATAGGACGCTTCGGGATATCGCCCGGCGCCATGTTCCGGCCTAACGGGATTGCTTTCGACAGGAAGGGACGCATCCTGGTCAGCGATTCATATCTCGGCGTCGTTCAAGTCTTCGAGCGTGCAGGAAAATTCCTCGGGGTGATCGGAGATCAGGAGGGCAAGGCGCTGCGTTTCAAGAGTCCCACCGGCCTTTCTGTTGATGCTGAGAATCACCTCTACGTCGTCGAGATGCCAACCGGAAAAGTGATCGTTCGGGATATCCTGGACTAAGGAGGAAGGCGGATGAAGCAGAAACGATGGGAATACGGGCAGGTATTCGTCAGACGTCCGGAGATTTTTGGAGGCCTGCCCAAGACCGGATTGAACCTCGAGAAAATCAATCGGGCAGGCGATGAAGGATGGGAACTCGTAAATACGATCCCATTCACTGTCGCCAATGGAGAGGTCACCGGCGCTTTCTTCATATTCAAGAGAGAGACACTTGAGGGGCAGAAAGACCTCGGCGAGAGTTGCGGTCCCTGAGATGAATCACAATCGTCCGAAACATCCTCTGTTCGTCATTCTGAGCGAAGTGAAGAGTCTCCTTAGCGCGAATCCATCTTGTCGGAAAAGACGCATGAGCCGATGGCGACGTTGCTCTCACGCGGCTGCATTGCTTTCTCTGGTCATTCTCTTGAACTTACTCGGAACCAGCGTTTACGCCGCCGGGGAGGAAATGGCAAGACGATGCGTTATTTGCCATATAACGCGGAGCCCTGCGCTTGAGGCGGGAGAACAAACACTGTATGTGCCGTCGGGACTCGAGCGTGAAGAGGGCGCCGACAGCATGTGCTATAGCTGTCATAATGGCTCCGTCTTGGATTCCAGGGAGAAAGTGTGGACGGGTCACCAGCATCCCACCGGGATGACGCCCGGCCCGCGCGTCCGAATCCCGGAGGATTTTCCTCTCACAAAGAAGAATCAGGTTTTCTGCGGGACGTGCCACTCACCCCATGCGCCTGCCTCTAGGATGGACGGACGAACTGTCTCAAACCTCAGGGCGACGGATAGGACGAAGGATTTCTGCCTTGAATGCCATACGGCCATGAGAGAAGGAGCCCATTTCACAGGAAAGATGAGCAGATCGGTTCCGGCAACGATCAATTCTTCCGGTGGAGGCGCCGGAACGGACAAGAAGAACCCGACGTGTCGCACGTGCCACCTCTCGCACGGCTCTCGTGAAAAGGAGTTGCTCGTTCAGTCGAAAGAAAACCTCTGCGAAGATTGTCATGGCAATAATCCCAGCCGGCCGGGACGCGGCCCCGGCACGGGAAGCCACCCTGTTCGGACTAAAGCGCCCGAAAAACTTCTGCGCGAGACGTGGCCCGGCGGAAAGCAGATTGTTCTGGGAAGAAACGCTGAGATCATTTGCCTTACATGTCATTCCATCCACGATGCCGAAGGCGATCATGCCCAGTTGGCTGTCAAGAACAACGCCGGCGAAATCTGCCTCCCCTGTCACGCCGGATACCGGGGGACCGGCTCAAAAAAACAAAATAACGGCAACCACCCATCTGTCGAGCAAAAAGAATCAGCCAAAGCCGCCAAAAACGGTTGTAACCTGTGCCACCGGGCGCATAACGGCGCGGGCACGCGCCCGGCGCCACAAGGGACATCCAGCCTCCTTTCCGCTCCCGTGAAAAACTCGGAACTGTGCTCGCCATGCCACACGGACTTCGTCGCCGGCGGAGTCGCCAATGCGCGAACAATGGGCACACATCCCGTCGGCGTTGCGAGTCAATCGAGCGGGGCCGCCCTTTCTCAAACTGAAACCGTGCCGGATGGAGAGAGCTTGACCTGCATAACCTGCCATCGCTCTCATGGAACGGAACCGGGCTGGAGCAGCCTTCGAGACCATCGGTCTTCTTCTTGTCTGCCCTGTCATCCGGCTCAAAACTCCTTGGACAACCAACGCAGCGCGCCGGGAAACCACCCGGTTTTTGTAAAGCCGGTCACAGCTTCGATCCCTGCCGAGTTCATTTCTTCCGGGGGAGAGGCGGGCGAATATGGAGAATTGGTTTGCAGAACGTGCCACGGAGTGCACAATGCGGTGAAAGGGACGCCGCTTCTTCTGGAACCCTCAACTCAAAAAGACTTCTGCGACAAATGCCACGCCGCCGAAAAACAAGTCCTGGGAACCAAGCACGACATCAGCGCCTCCTCTCCCGAATCGGCCGACAAGGATTCTCGATTGGCTTCTGAAACCGGTCCGTGCGGCGCCTGTCATAGCGCCCATGGTTGGGCCAGAGACACGGACGGCGGCGATGTGATAAGCGGCATATGCCTAAGTTGTCATGGCGCCGGAGGCTCAACGAAAAACGGCCCGGGAGCGCACGGTCATCCTATCGACGTCGGCATGTCGGATTCCGGGAATCCTGCTAATCTGCCTTTGTTCACTGCCGGGGGCAAGAATATCGCAACGGGGTACGTGACCTGCTCGACTTGCCACGACGTTCATCGAGAGAAACTGCCGCGTGTGATCCGCCGAAGCAGTGGATCGTCAGAATTCTTTGAGGGCGCTTTCTTGAGAATGCCCTATCAGGGCTCGAACGCGCTTTGCATGAACTGTCACGCGGAGGAGGGCGCGATAATAGGAACAGACCACGACCTCTATCAGAGCAAAACAAAAGGCCGTGGCGAAAATGCTCCGTCGGAACACGAGAAAGGTCCATGCGCAACATGCCATTCGCCCCATAAGGGTGTTGGCCCCAAAATGTGGACGAGAGAAACACGGAAAGGGAACGACCTGATTTCTGATCTCTGTTCAAGCTGTCATTCAAAAGAGAATCCGGGTGCGCGAGAATTGCCGCCACATTTACATCCCGCAAATGCGTCCCTGCCGGCTGACAAAACATTGAAACTGCCCCTCTTCGACGCGCAGGGCAAAAGGACCCCATTGGGCCAAATAACATGTTCGACATGCCATTCCGTTCATGGGTCGAAACCGCTGGGTGGCGCGTCAACCGTTTCCGGTCCGGCCTCTGAGAAATTTCTCAGACGGGTAGCATTCACGGACGCAACAACATCTGTTGGGGCCGGCGACGCCCTTTGCGTATATTGCCATGAGGAACAAAGGAATGTTTTGGGATCCTCTCACGACAAACGCACCGGAACATGCGGTGGATGCCACTCAGCTCACTCTGACAATCAATCCCTCCTTTGGGCGCTTCCTCTTCCACAGGGAGATGATGATCTTATTTCAGCCCTGTGCCGAAGCTGCCACGTCTCAATAGTGGCGGGAAAGGGGCAACAACGGAGCGTGAACGGCCATTCCCTCGGCGTCCGATTTGCCGGGGAAGATTCGGTTGCGCTTCCCCTGTATAACAAACAGGGCAAGAAGGAGGCGAAGGGTACGCTTACATGCGCAACGTGTCATGACGTGCATGGGGGAAGCGCCTCGGCGGATGAGCGAGCGACTACAAAAGCCGGTGAATTCCTGCGTGTCGGGGGCCGGCCCGAAAAGCTTTGCGCACAGTGCCACCCGAACAAAATAACCATCAGCGGAACAATTCATGACTTGACGCTTGCTTCTGCCAAAGCTGAAAGCGGGCCGCCTCAAATGACCGCGGCCCGAGGTGTGTGCGGCATTTGCCACGCTCCTCACTCTGTTAAAGAGCAAAAAGTTCTGGTGACTTCTGACGAAGTCGCCGGCAGCGAAGACCCTCACGAACGTAGTTGTCTGAGTTGCCACAAAGAGACTGGCCCGGCAGCCAACAAGATTCCCGAATATCTCTCGCATCCTATGACGCGAATACCCGTCGCCAAAGTCTCGCCAATCCCGGAAGAAAACGACAAGGAGAAATCCTTTGGCAGCGTTTTGAAGGAGATAATCATTGGACCCGAGAACGAAGTGAAGAAGCGAAACGAACCGATTCGGTATGCGGAAGCGCCTATGAAATTCGTCGACAGGCTCAGTTTAAGAAGGGACGCGCCGCCTCTCCTGCCTCTGTACGACGATAAGGGCAAGCCTGGAAACTCGGGAATTCTTACGTGTCCCAGTTGCCATGATATCCATAACAGCGGAGCGGAAATGAGGCTTGCGATTTTCAAGGAAGGGCCGGAGCGAAGCAAACTGGAGCACAGCCTTTTGAGAACAACCTTTGTGGATGAGGCAACACGAATATGCGGCGATTGTCACGGACTGCAAAGACAGTCGCTCTTCTGGGATTTTCATACGGCGCCACGTGGCTCTCACGAGGGCAAACTGCCGGAAAAACACCCTTGAGAAAAGCGGCGGTTCTCGCAGCCAACGGCAAGAATTGAGTTGCAGCTTCCTCAACGAGCGCAAAGTCGCTGAAAACTGCCGGAAGTGCAGGGGCATGAGCTACCGTTCGGCCTATAGTCACCTTTCCGGGTCAATCGGACTCGCAAGAAATCTACAAAGACAATTTCCGCACTAGCCCATCTTCCGCAGTTTGAAAAATTAAGTATAAGCATATCAATGAGTTAGCAATTTCAGAGTGCGATTTGAGGCACTACATTTTGCAATATTTTTGGTCTGTTCGGCAGCAAGAAACAAAGGACTTTAACGATCTGAGGATAATCTTCGGGAAAAGCTATAAGGAAGAGCGCAACTCACCGCGCACGCTCTTGTTTGGAAACTGTGCCATCAAGGCAAACCGGCATCTCGACAAAGCCATGAAACTCGAGGGATGCCCGCCCAAGTTCTGGACGTCGTTCTTCTTTTTGACCGGACAGATGCAGAGCCTGCCGGGCAGAATTGCGTTCTATTGCCGGACGGCGGCGTACCTTCTTAAAGTGAGCATGGGGATCGGGCTGCTTCCCCTGCCGCGGTTTCAGATTTATAAAGACAACCCGGAGTACCAAATAAAGCACTTCAGGCTCACATGACGAGTTTTCTGTCCGGTTCCAGATATTCTTTACGTCGAAGTATGCATCATCAGGTCTCATGGCTTTAATAACTCAGTTGGTTTTTGAACATCAGGAGCCTTTCGTAGCCTGACAAGCATCAAGCCCGATGAACGTTTCACTTTCTCCCATTCCGTACAGTGAACCTTCTGCCCATCCGATCGTCCAAACATCGCTCCTAGAAAGCGAAGAATTCGTTTTCCATTCTTTACGGAATGTGACAACATGGTTCGGCACTTCTTTTAAAATCTCGTGCTGTAAATTAGGGCGGTTTCTTGAACGACGCGGCTCAGGATATAGTTCGGTGATGCGGCAACCTACGGTATCTTCGGCAATTCTCGAGAACCACTAGAGGAAGCGCGACCATTTGACTACCTGCCGCGCAGTCGAACCGATGGAGCGTGGCCCGGATCTACCGCATGATTCTGCTTTCCGTTTCGACTCGCTGGACCGCAGGTCTCGCGAGGAGAACGAATAAGGCCACTCAGGTATCTTCCCAAGTGGCCTTCTCTCGATCACTTATGTAAGTGGAGATGAAGGGAATCGAACCCTCGGCCTTTTGACTGCCAGTCAAACGCTCTCCCAACTGAGCTACATCCCCATCACGAACGAAAAACCTCTCTTAGTTCCTGCGAGTCCTATTATAAGGGTGCGATACCGCCTTGTCAAGAAACAGAATGAATCAATGAATCCTTTAACTGCAAAGGCGCAAGAAAGTCGAGTCCGCAGGTTGCGCGGCGTGGCCGGAGTTCGTCAACCGGTTTCTCTTATTCCTCCTATTCGCCTTTTGCCCTTTTCCCCCGATTTTTTGTGCATTTTCCCCTTTCGCCTGTTTTTCGTTCTCGACGCTCTCGGTGGCAAACAGGAGTCGGCTGGAAGAATCTTCCGCGCGGCCCCTCCTTTCGGCACAATCTGCCGGGTTCAAGTCCATAGCATGTTTCGTTTCGGACATCCGGCGATGAGCATAAAGCCAGCAAACTCAGCGAGTTATATCTTTTTCAGGATTGGCGACCCAGTTGGCGCGAAAATTGACCTTGAATTCGGACAGAGGCAAATCGAATGACAGAAAATCTCAGAAAACAGGACGCGGGAAAGAAAGAACCACTGAGTACGTGCGGAAAGGCCGAACCTGTCCGGCCGCCGGTTGAAGTTCCGGCAAGAGAGGAGCGCCAATGGTAGTTCAATGCTGCGTGTGCCTGAAAGTCCGTCAGGGTGGAAAATGGGTGGCCGTGACAAAGCCACAAGATGTCATGAGGCATGCCTCACATACTTACTGCCCGCGCTGTCTGAAGGTTTCGTTCAAGTCGCTCAAGAAATGCCACGCATAAAAAAGGAGGCGAAAGGCTTTTCTAGTAATTCACCAACTCCTTGCAGATCTTGTTTCTGATTTGCTTTATCCTGAATTGATCTCCCTTGAAATCGTTCGCGATAATCGAGAAGGCCAACCGCTCAGTTTTTCCATCAGCGTAACCCGACAGCGAAATAGCATTCTTCAATGATCCCGTTTTCGCAAGTATGCTTCCGTGCGGCACGACGGGCGCAAGTGATCGCACGGTTCTGTCGGTTCCCACAATTGCAAGCGATTCCCTGAATGGCTCGCTCCACGCGCTCGTATCCATGAACCTCAGCAATTGTACGAATGAGTGGGCGCTCGCGCGATTCTGTGTCGAAAGACCGGAGCCGTCGCAGATGATGACAGAATCGCGATCGATGTTGGCCGCACCCACGAAGTTTTCGACCGCGCTTGCGCCACCCTCGAAAGTCGGTCCGAATCTGCTCTGGTAGCCGACTTGTTTGAGAATAAGTTCCGCATGCAGGTTCTGGCTGCGTTTGTTGACCACTTTGATCATCTCGGAAAGAGGAAGAGACTCATACTCATACACAGGGAGAGCGCCCCTCGGGACGGCTGATTTATGGCTCGCGTCGAGAGCCCGCGCCTTTCCGGAAACTTTTATACCCGACCGCGCGAGGGTTTCTTTGAATACCGTGGCCGCATAGAGGCTGGGCGACTCAACCGGGAAGAACAGAACCTCGGCCTTTTTCCTCGACCATATTTTTCCCGAGACGACCACTGCCGACCCGTCGCCTCCGGGCGAAATCCAAACCGAACCATTCTTGCTGCTTGTCGTTGATGCGTTGTTTATTACGCGCGGATACGAAGTCCACGGCGCCTGGCTGATTCTGGCTTTCTGCCCCGGTTTGCTCGGTGAAACGCACAAATCCGTGCAGTTGTCGTTGAATGAGAGCGCGCTCACGCGCGCAGCGTACCATTTCCGTGAGTGTTCGGGCGACCACGGCCCATAGTATTGGGCATCGAAATAGCTGTCGTCACCGATGACATCTCCCTGCACTTGCCGCAAGCCGAGCGATTTGAGCGACGCGGCGGCCTGCTCGAAAATAGTCGTAGGTTTGTCGGTGAAACGTCCGGATATGTTGGGATCGCCCCGGCCATAGACAATCAGGTTGCCCTTGAGCACGCCCTCCGCGCTGACCGGGCCGTCGTAATAGAATGAAGTCCTTGTGGTAAAGCCAGGGCCAAGGTAATATAGGGCCGCAGCCGTCGTGAACAGCTTGATATTGGAAGCGGGTATCATGAGTTGGTGGGGGTTTTTCTGGTAGAGCGTATCGCCGGTATCAAGCGAAACGACCTCGACCGCCCACTTGGTCTTATCTCCCCGGGCCTGGGCCAGAATGGAATCGATTCGGCGGGCCAATGCCTCTTTCTTGGAGAGACTCTCGGCCGGCGCCACAGATGAGAGGGCAAGGACTAGGAATAAAGACAATATACCGAAAGGGAATCTGTTCTGTAATTGGGCATCTAGGCCTCGCCTCTGTAGGCGCGGATTTACTCGCATTGTTTTTCCAGACTGTTTTCGCAGTGCATATGCGAATGAATTCGCGCCTACATAGTTGCGGGACAGGTTCTTATTGGATGCTTTCACAAATAATTCCTTCTTGCTCATGCTTTCCTGCTCCGGATTTTTTTCTCGATTCTTTTCAGTCTGTACTCGAAATTCCCAAAATGTCTCGTCAGGTCTGCGCCTCCAATCACCTCCTTTACCTCCAGCATAGCTATCGCGCGGCGGCAAACCTCGCGTGCGGAAACCAGATCGCGCCGCCGATGTTCGTAGAATTTCGCGAGCTCTTCGAGCGCGAAGAGCGCGTCTGCGCCATTACCCGCAGCCGAGCTTTCGTTCCAGAGCTCGACGGCGTTTTCCCATTCGCCCGTTTTCTTGTGCGTGAGCGACAACGATTTCATGCATTGGCGCCTCACATGCTCAGGCGCTCCGACAACCATCGCCCTCTCAAAACAGCGGGCGGCTTCCTCCATTCGATAGTGTAGAGCAAACAGTGTGCCAAGTCCATACCAGTCTGCCCCGTGAGTGAACGCAGCCTCATGAGGCGAATCGAGTGCTGCCAGAACCACATGGCCTATGCACGCGAGCGAGAGGATATCCAGCCTGTTGTGGTGCAAAATGGGCTCCAGCAAATCCCGGTCTCCGCTCCGAAGATACACGAAAAAGGTCTCCGGTATCAACCAACTTTCAATATCGTTATCGCGAGTGTAGCCAAGCACATGTTCTTCGACCGATTTGAGACTGCAATCAGCCAGCCGGTGTTTCCAGACGCGTCGCGCCGGATGCAGCAGGTCCAGGTGCGGCAAGCTGCTCAGGTTTTTCCGCAGCCCATTGAGAAGAAGACGCGAGTCGAGTATCGGGATATCGAACGAGCGCCCGTTATAGCTCGCAATTGTGTCGAACGTCCCCAGTCGTTCGCAGACGCGGCCCAGCATGTCCGGCTCTGTTGGGAAATCGTTCATCAGAAACTGCTCGACAACAAACCCTTTGGCTGAGTTGTATCCAAGCCCTACCAGGAATGCGCATACACCGCTTCCGCCCGAGAGGCCGGTTGTCTCGGTGTCAATGAAGGCGATGCGTCCAAAGTCTGTGGTCTCTCCTGCATTGTCTCGAACCAGCATTTGCGGGGCGTTCCGGAAAACGCCGCCAAATGAATCCAACTCGAAAATCCCGTGGCGTCGATGCGAAGGGAATACTGTCACGATGTGCTCGCACTCAGCGCGGGAAGTGGTCACGGCGATTTCTCGTGGTGGCGTTGCATCAAACTTTGATGCCACAAAATATCTGTCGAGCTGATCTCTGATGTTCATGGTGTCGCGGTTCTCAATCTAAATCCCCCCTGCCCCCTTTGCAAAGGGGGGATTCTTTCTGAACCCAGCGCCTTGCACAAGAATCGTGCGAATGAATTCGCACCCACAAGGGCGCAATGAATTGCGCCCCTACGAGCATGTATGCGGATAAACGACATAGAAGCGCAATTCGTCGCGCCCAAGTCCGCATGATCGTCAATGCCCTCTTCAGTTGAGTTGTTCTCTTTTGCTCTTTTTCCTGTTTCTCCTTTTCACCCGGGCGTCAGTCCCGGTTCCTGCTTCGCCTTGCTCCTTTCGCCTTTCGCCTTCGAGAGAGCGATTTCCGTCAGCTTCAGCGCGTTCTTCTTTCCGGTCTCGCCTACTTCGAGAGAAGGCCCCACGCACGATGGGCATCCGCTTTCGCAGCCACACCCCGAAATGAGTTCGCGCGCCACCTCAAGTAAGATGTCGTGCATCCTGAAAATCTTCTGACTGAAACCTACGCCCCCCGGATAGTTGTCATAAATGTAGATCGAGGACCGCTGGTTGAACGGCGCTCGTACCATGCTGACGGAGCGGATATCGTTCGGGTCGCACATGATGTAGATCGGGACGACGTTCACGAGCACGTTCGCGAGCGCTTTCAGTCCGCCGCCGAGGTCGGCCTCGGCTATGCCCGCCGCCTCGATCGTGTCGGGCCGGAAATCCATCCAATACGAGGTTGTGTGCATCTCTTGCTCGGGCAGATGAATTCGTCCGCTGCCGATATTTTCGTGCGTGTGGAATTTGATCTTCTTGTACATCACAGGCAAGGTCGTCACGCTCACCTCGCCGTGCGCCTTGTTCCCATGAGTGAGTTCCGCCTGCGCCGCTACGTCGAGCACCTTGATGTCGGTCTTCGACTCAGCGTCGGTATAATAGTCCGAGTCGACGGCCCGTCCGTACGCCTTCTTGTTTTCGAAATCGAATTTTTCGATCTCGTATTGCCGGCTCTCGTGGATATAAACGGCGCCTTCGTACACCACTAGCGGCGCGCTCTGCTGGTCTATCTCGCCGATGACGCGCGCGTGATCCGTCACGTCGATTATGACGACATTTTCGGGCGATGCGCTTCGCAGGCTGACGTCTTCGGCGGGATATGCGTCGGCGGTCCAATGCCATCGGCCGTCAACATGGCGGAGAATGCGGTGCTCCTCCAGAAACTTCAGGATTTCATCGAGTGAATCGACGCCGAACGTCTCGCCGTCGCGAAATGGAAGCTCGAAAGCCGCGCACTTGATGTGGCTCATGAGGATCACGAGGTTGTTGGGATCAACGATGCCGCTTTCGGGCGGCTGGGCAAAGAAATATTCCGGGTGGTTGATAAGATACTGGTCGATGGGCGCGCTGCTGGCCACGAGTATTGCGGCTGATACCTTGCTGCGCCTGCCCGCCCGCCCGGCCTGCTGCCACGTGCCGGCGATGTTGCCCGGATAACCTGCCATGATGCTGACATCGAGTTCGCCGATGTCGATCCCCAACTCGAGAGCGTTCGTACTCACGACCGCCATGATTTCCGCATTGCGCAGGCCGCGCTCGATGTCGCGCCGTTCATTCGGCAAGTAACCGCCGCGATAGCCGCGCACGAGGCGGTCGGATTTGCGCATCTTGCGCACTGCTTCTTTCAGATAGGTGACCAGAATCTCGACACGCAGCCGGCTGCGCCCGAACACGATTGTCTGTATGTTCTTGTCGAGAAACTTCTGCGCCAGACGGCTCGATTCCGAGACAACTGAACGTCGAATCCCGAGTTCGCGGTTGACGACCGGCGGATTATACAAGACGAAATGCTTGCGGCCGGAAGGCGCGCCGTTGTTGTCGACGAGCGAGACAGGCCGCCCAATGATCTTCTCGGCAAGCTCGACAGGATTCGCGATAGTCGCAGAACAGCAGATGAACTGGGGCGAGGAGTTGTAGAACTCGCACAGCCGGCTCAGTCGCCTGAGCACATTTGCGACGTGGCTTCCGAAAACGCCGCGGTAGTGATGCAGTTCGTCGACGATAACGTAGCGCAGCTTTTCAAATAGTTTGACCCATTTCGTATGGTGGGGAAGTATTCCCGTATGGAGCATATCCGGATTCGTGACCACGACGTGGCCGGAGTGCCTGATAGCCTTGCGGGCTGATGTGGGTGTGTCGCCGTCATACGTGTACGTTCGGATATCCTCTCCGAGCGCAGTCACAAAAGCGTGCAGTTCCGCCATCTGATCCTGGGAGAGCGCCTTTGTCGGAAATAGATACAGCGCGCGTGATTCTTTATCGGAAAGGAGTGTGTTGAGGACGGGCAGGTTATAACAAAGCGTTTTGCCCGAGGCCGTCGGCGTGACGATGACGACGTTTTCGCCGTTCTTGAGGCGGTCAAGCGAGGAGCGCTGGTGCGAGTAGAGTTTTCCGATGCCGCGCCCGCGCAGCACGCGCGTGAGCCGTTCGTCAATATATTCGGGGAAATCCTCGAGAGCAGGCTCATGCGCCGGAACCTCGCGCCATTCGGTCACGCACTGCATGAATCTATGCGAGTCCCTGACGCTATCGAGCACTTGCTCCAGATTCACGCAATCCCCCCCAAAAACATCGGAACACGAATATCACGAATACAACTCGAATGACACGAATAAAGGCCTATTTAACCGCCGATGGACGCCGACAAACGCCGACAAGTATTGACAAAATCGTAGGATTTCCAAATCACGAAACACAAATGGCGCCCTGTTTGCTTGCAGATTTCCCAGTTTTTGGCTGACTATCTTCATCGGCGTTTATCGGCGTCCATCGGCGGTTGCCTTTTTCTTTTGCTTCTTGTTCCGATTTTACTCCAATCGTTCCATACCGTCAACGAAAAAGTGACGGGAACACGAGCCGCGCGAAGCGCGCGGGGCCAGAAGCGGGGAAAGGAGCACGGGCAAAGGAGAAAGGGGGCCGGAAAGGAAAGATGAGGGATGAACGATGAATGAAAGAGAAGAAGAAGGAGAAAAGAAGAGATGGAACACGAATGGAACCCGCGAAACGCGGCACGAAGCGCAGGGCAAATTTCACGAATGCTCTAATGTTGGGTTTTAAAGGGAAAAGAAGAGGCAAAGTGGGTCGCATTTTTCTGTTTTCCTCTGTAACTCTTTGTCTGACAAGGATATGACGTAAGGTGACGCAAAGGTGACGCAAGACCTCGAGGAAGGATAAGCAGGCGAAAGGCGGAAGGGCAAAGGCGAAAGGGGAGTTGGAAGTGTGGTGTTGGTAATGGCTTCTGAAGCCAGAATGGGTAGATCGTGGAGATCTTTTTGGGGCGATTGGTGACGCAGGTGACGCAGTGACGCAGGAATTCGTGTTTCGTTTGAGAAATTTTTGGACTGGAATGGTCCAAAAGAAAGTGGGAATACGAATGGTGTGAATTCGTGAAGCGCGGAACGAGTGACACGACTCAAGATCTGCAAGCCACGGGGAACCCGGGGAGTCAGGGGGAAACCAAATAGAAATGATGAATGATGAAAGAAAAGGAGCAGGAGAAAAGAGATGGTCGAGGCATTGCCTTGTGATGTTCATGATGAGTCCTTTCTCCCGCTTATCCTTTAGGCCGGGGCCAGCGTGCAGTCTGATGTGTATGATACATGCGGGGGGAAAATCGGTCAACGAACTTTTTGTTAATTATTGGGACGAAAGTCGGATCACTAAGCGCATGGACGTTCGCAAATGTCATTCCCGTACAGTGGGCCGGCGGGTCGGGTCCGAATGATAGGCGGGGGCCGGGAGGCCCAGGAAACGCAGGAGGGCGTCGAAGAGCGTTAGAGGGTGGGGCGCGGACAACCGGGCACAAAGAGGTCCACCGGCAGCGCCGGTTCCGCGCCGCCAGTCACCTCGGGGTTGCCGCCAAACACGCCGCCGCTCAGCGCGCACGCGCCCGATGCGATCACAATCCTCGGCTCGGGAACGGCCTCATAGGTCTTACGCAGGGCCAGCAGCATATTTTCCGTTACCGGTCCGGTCACCAATAGCCCGTCCGCGTGCCTCGGCGAGGCCACGAACGAGATGCCGAATCGGCCCATATCCCAGGCGGGTGTCGAGAGAACGTTGGCGTCAGCCTCGCAGGCGTTGCAGCCGCCGGCGGAAACCTGCCGCAGCTTGAGTGAGCGGCGGAAAAATTTGCGAGCTATCTCCGATACCGCAGCGGCCCGCTCCAGAGACTTCGGCCCGATGATCAAGTCCTCCCGTTTGGCCGCCGCTAATTGGTGGTTGGATGTAAACGCGATGCAACCCGACGGGCAAACCCCGACGCAAGACCGGCAGAACAGGCAACGTCCAAGGTCCAGCCGCAATCCCTCCGGTGTCTTCGATACGGCATGAGTCGGGCAGGCATCGAGACACAGCCGACACGATTCCCCGCACTGGCCCGTGATGACGGGCCGTCCCGCGAAACGGTCCGGCATCTCCGGGAAGTTCCCCCGGGGATATTTCATGGTGCGGTGTTTCTGTTGGATTCTCGCTCTTAGAATACGCAGCATGGCCCCACCTCAGTCACAAATCATGGCCGCAATAGGAAAGATTGAAACTTTTGTTGCACAAAGGAAAGTCGGAAATCTGCTGGTTCCGCATGGCCAAGGCCAGCCCGAACCAGTTGTGGAACGACGGGTCAACCACTTTGTAGAACAGGAACCGCCCGTCCTCGTCCGTGGCGGCGACGTGACAGATTTCCCCGCGCCAACCCTCCGTGAGCGCCACCGCCAGTTGATCAGGGTCGAGCGCGCCGCAGGGCCGGGTGAGAGGGCCGTCGGTCAGCGACTCGATCAATTGCCTCGTGAGGTGGAACGATCTCTGCACCTCCAGCCAGCGCACGTAAGCCCGCGCAAAACAATCGCCGGTGTGATAAGTGGAGACCGGCAGTGTGGCGAACCGGTAGGCGCCGTAAGGCAGTTGGGTCCTGACGTCACAGACCAGGCCGCAGGCCCGCGCCGGGCCACCCACCATGCCAATCCGGCGCGCCAACTCGATGGACAGTGATCCGGTACCCTCCAATCGCGCCAGCACCGAAGGCGCATCAAACATCAACGGGATCGCCACCGCAAGGTCGGCTTCAATCGCTTCCAGTCGCGCCATCATCTCGCCCGCTCTGTCGGGATCGAGGTCCCAGGCGACCCCTCCCGGGACCAGCAGGCCCCGCCCGAAACGGTTGCCGCATAGCAGGGCCGTCAGGTTGAGCACGTCGCCCCTGATCCGCCCGCAGTAATTTTGCGTGGGTAGGAAGCCCACGTCGCCGGCGAGCGCACCCAGGTCGCCCACATGGTTTGCCACCCGCTCCAGTTCGGCGGCGATGCCCCGTATCATTTGGGCCCGGGCGGGGACCTGCGTGTGAGTAAGCGACTCTACCAAGCCGCAATAGGCGGTGGCATGGCCGATCGTGGAATCACCGGCAAGCGTTTCCATGAAATGGATCGTCCGCTTGTCGGGGCCGCCCTGCAGCGCTCGCTCGATGCCCCTGTGCTGATAGCCCAGCGAAATTTCGAGGTGCATCACGTTTTCGCCGTGGCACTGAAAACGAAAATGGCCCGGCTCGATGACGCCGGCATGCACCGGCCCCACGGCCACCTCATGCGTTTCCTCTCCTTCCACCCGGAAGAAATCCATTACCGAGGGCAGGATCGGATCATTGGGACTGCGTCCCCAAGCGTCATGCTCCGGGCGATAGGAATGGTGGAAACGGACTGGCTTGAGCCAGAGATGTCCCTCCGGCCGAACGCCCCATTGCTCCGCGATTTCCCGCTCGAACCAGTGCGCCTGCACGCAGTCGGGTGTCAGGGCGGGGTAGCGGTCAGTGACGTACGTCGCCAAAATTGACAGTTCGCCCGAAGGATCATGTACCAGCACGGCATATAACCGTATCGTCCGGGCGGCAACAGGCGACCCGAAAAGACAGGCGATGCGTGCGCCGTCGTTCGCGGCCTGCACGATGGAGTCGAGGAACAAGCCCGGAGGAACAATGGGAATTTTATTGATTCCGACGGCTTCGCCGTTGTAGACGGGTAGAGGGTTATTCATATTCATGGCGCGCCTTTCACGATGAGAGCGGCGGCCTCGAGCATCTCGCGAAGAGAATCTGGAATCCATAGGCCCAGCAGAAGTAGGGCCGTCATGGGAACGGCCACGATGGCCTTTTCCACCCAGTCGGCCTGCTCTTGTTCCGGCGTCGCCACTGCATCGCCCCAAGTGATGTTGATGGCGTGCTGCAACGCCCCCACGAACACGATGCCTGCTCCCGCCAGGAACAACCCCATCGTCCAATAGGAACCGCTTTGAGCGGCGGCCCGAAGGATCAAGAACTCGCTGATAAACACCGCAAACGGCGCCACGCCGATGAGAACCAGCAGACTGCCCAACAAGGCTTTGCCCCAGACCGGCGCTGCCTTGAGCGACCCCGCCATCTTCGGCATATCGTGCGTGCCATACATTTGGCCGAGCCGGCCCGCCGCGAAGAAGGACAAGGACTTGCACAACGAGTGGTTCAAGGTGTGGAGCAGCGCCGCGAAGATTCCCAGTCCTCCCAGCCCCAGTCCAACGGCAATGATGCCAAGGTGCTCAACGCTATGGTACGCCAGCAACCGTTTAAGATCGTGCTGGAAGATGATAAACGCCGCCGCCACCAGGATAGACGCCAATCCGAAGAACTTGAGCAATCGGAGGCTCCATCCAACGTGCCCGGTACAGGCCTCGATAAGCGGCATGTAGCGCATGATGCAATAGAGCGCGGCATTGAGCATGAACCCCGAAAACAGCGCCGAGACCGGCGCGGGGGCCTGGCTGTGGGCATCGGGCAGCCAACTGTGCATGGGGGCCAAGCCGGCTTTGGTCCCGTAGCCAACCAGCAGAAAAAGAAAAGCCACCTTGGCGAGAGGAGGATTAAGGAGAACAGCGTCTTGCTGCAAGCGCGTCCAAAGCAGTGCCTGCGAAGCGGGCAGATCGAGGCCCTTGGCCGCGGCTCCGACCAGGAGCGTACCCATGAAGGCGAAGGCTACTCCGACCGAACAGATAACCAGGTATTTCCACGTGGCCTCGACGGAGGCCGGGGAACGATGGACGCTGATGAGGAAGGCGGTCACCAAGGTGGTGGCTTCGATACTCACCCACATGATGCCGATGTTGTTGGATAGAAGGACCAGCGTCATCGCCGTCAGCGCGCTGAACCAGAGAGCGCCGAACCGGCGGGCGTT
This sequence comes from Candidatus Poribacteria bacterium, assembly GCA_016215705.1. Lineage (GTDB taxonomy): Bacteria > Abyssobacteria > SURF-5 > SURF-5 > SURF-5 > JACRIR01. The sequence goes on from JACRIR010000047.1 coordinate 38,967, forward strand.
TCCCGGCGTCAGCTCACCACTGCGGATTTCATCGCGAAAGTAGCCGGGCAGGTACACGGAACTGAGCAGGAAAACCGCCATCATCACGGCCAGATGGTAGCCGGAAAGAGCGTCCAAATACAGCCAACCGTAAGCCGCCGTTATCGTGGCGCCGCCATGAACAGTCCACGCACAGATAAGCGCGGCCACCGTGCTCGCCAATACGCCCGCCGCTAGTGCGGGATGGCCACGCCTCCCCCAATCCCCGTGGAGCCAAGCGATTCCCGGGCCAATAACACCTCCAGCAGAAAACCCCGATCAACTTCCTCCGGAAGAGGCATGATCTGGACAACCTCGCGCAGGACTGACGGCTTGTCCTTACCGAATACCCTGTAATAAACGCCGCCCGCCCGCATGGAATCCTCCAGCCCCGGAAGTTCGCCTTGGTCCTCCTCCTTTAAGATGTCCGCCGAAACAGGAACCCGGCTGGCCGTAGCCCACTCCAGCAATTCCGTCCGGTTGAAACGATATTGCTCGTTGATCCGATGGGCCGGCAATTTCTTCTGAGCGATCCAGCGATATATGGTCTTCTCGGAAACCTCGAATATCTTCGCAACGTCTTTAACCAGAAGCTTCATGCCTTGTTTTACCCTTCTTTCTCATTAATTCTCATTCTAGGACAATATATATACATTATTAGATAGTGATTGTCAAGAGTGGAAATCCGGGAAAAAAGACTCGAACAGTTACTCATCACGACTTGGCGCCCCATGACAATATCGAAACAAGGATATCCGCACATTTAATAAAGTCAATGCGTCTTCTGAAGTGATCAGGGGGGCCTTCAGTCCGCTTCGATGGATTGCATTCAAGGGAGTAAAATCCCGGCTAAATCTGCCCTTGAATTTCTGAGACCCAACAAGTATGATGGTTGCAGGCGTCGCCCGCGAGGAAGAGGCGAAAGGCTAGAGGCGGAGGGGGGAACCAATCTTTTTGGAGGAAAGATTATGAAGGACCTGATCTTTGAACCGATCCGCATCAATAAGCTTGAGATCAAGAATCGAATCTATATGCCGGCCATGCATCTGGGAATGGCGGCCGATTTTGAAGTTACCGATCAGATCACGAGTTTCTATGCGGAGAGGGCGCGGGGTGGCGCAGGCATGATTTGCGTGGGCTATCTCACCGTAGATGAGTATTCCGGCAACACGCAGAACATAGGCGGCCACAAGGACGAATTTATCCCGGGCCTTACGCGCCTTGCGAAAGCCATAAAGGAAAACGGCGCGCGGGCCGCTGCGCAAGTCAACCACGCCGGCCGCTACAATCTCTCGTTTTTCCTGGGTGGAAGGCAACCGGTGGCGCCTTCGCCGATTGCCTCGCGGATGACGCGGGAGACACCGCGCGAGTTGACGATTGACGAGATCAACCAGACCATCGATGCGTTTGCGCAGGCCGCGCTGAGAATCAAGAAGGCCGGATTCGACGCAGTGGATGTCCTGAGCGGCACCGGCTACTTGATCAGCGAATTCCTCTCTCCGCTTACGAATCAGCGGACCGACGAGTACGGCGGCTCCTTGGAGAACCGGATGCGGTTCGGGTTGGAGGTCGTGTGCGCCATCAGGAAGTTGCTGGGCAAGGACTACCCGCTCATAGTTCGTATGAACGGAAACGATTTCATGGCGGGCGGCCAGGGGCGGCTCGAATTGCAGGAATACGCCGTGGCGCTGGTTCAACACGGAGTGGATGCGCTGTGCATCAATGTCGGGTGGCACGAGGCCAGAGTCCCGCAGATCGTCTCGTTTGTTCCGAGAGGCGTATTCGGCTATCTGTCCAGAGGAATCAAGGAGAAGGTAAACGTGCCCGTAATCGCCAGCCACAGGATTAACGACCCGGCCACGGCGCGTCAGATGATAAGCGACGGCATGTGCGATATGGTCGCGATGGGACGGAGCCTGATTGCCGACCCACACCTACCCGAAAAGATGAAGACCGGCAAGGAAAACGAGATTGTTCACTGTATCGCGTGCGCGCAGGGCTGTTTCGATCACCTCTTCGAGTTGAAGTCGATCGAGTGCCTCTGCAACCCGAAGGCGGGTCACGAGAACGACCGGAGTATTCAGAGAGTCGAGAAACCCAAAAAGGTAATGGTAATCGGCGGCGGTCCCGCCGGCATGAGCGCAGCGCTCGCGGCGCATGAACGGGGCCATTCGGTCACTCTTTATGAGAAAACCGACCGGCTGGGCGGGCAGCTTTTCCTGGCTTCTTCTCCGCCAGGGCGACAGGAGTTTCTCGAATTGGCCAAGGACCTTGCAAAACAGGTTGCGGTGAAGGGGGTCCGCGTCGCGCTCAATCGAACAGTGGATGCGGCGCTGATCGAGAAAGAATCGCCCGATGTCGTCATCCTAGCCACAGGTGGAGAGTCGATTACGCCGCCTATCCCGGGCATCAATCGCCCCAATGTGGTTCAGGCGTGGGACGTCCTGGAAGACAAGGTTGTTACAGGCCGCAAAGTGGTGATTATCGGTGGAGGCGCGGTAGGCGTCGAGACTGCGCTTTATCTCGCCGACAAAGGCACGCTCTCCGGAGATGCGCTCAAGTTCCTCATGGTCAACAAGGCCGAGACACCCGAAACATTGTTCGAGCTGGCCACTAAAGGAACGAAGGAAATCGTGTTGCTGGAAATGGTCGATCGGGTGGGCAAAGATATTGGCCGCTCGACGCGCTGGGGCATGTTGCAAGACCTTTCCCGTTTCGGCGTCAAGACCGATGTCGAGACACGGGCTCTCGAGATAACGGACACCGGAGTGAAGGTGGAGCGGGGTGACGGCACGGAAGAAATTGTTGCCGATACCGTGGTGATCGCGGCAGGCGCCAGGCCTTTTCATCCCTTGCAGGAAGTGCTTGATAGAAAAGGGGTTCCATGCGAAGTTGTCGGCGACGCCAAGCAGGTGGCTACCGCATTTGACGCGGTTCACCAGGGATTCCTTGCTGGAAGAGCGGTTTGAGCCTGTAGGGGCACGGCGCGCCGTGCCCCCTTAAGTTCGTGATCGAATGAATGCGGCCCCGGCGAAATGGGGGCTTGTGGGGGCGACTTCATTCGCGCGCGTGAGCAGCCCCTGTTGACCGTATCGGTTTCTTAGGATATAATTACGCCCGGATGGTTTTCTTTAGGTTAACCGATCAGCCCGAAACTCTGAAGACGGGAGGCAAGTCATGTTAAGCGCAACAACGCAGTTGGAAATCTACACGGAAATCCTGCCGGAGAGCCCTGACGAAGAAAAGGAGCTCAAGCGCTGTCGGCCCGGTGAAAGGCTTGCGCTTTGTTGCCTTTCTGACGCTAAGACGAGCGAAGGCGCCGTCGGGGTCAAACGCCTTTCGGGAGAAACTATCGGTTGCCTGGAGAAAGGCATTTGCGAGAAGATTTCTCCTATGCTCGGAGAAGGCGAGGTCGGCGCAATAGTTCTTCTGACTACCGGCGGGGGATTCTTCTCCAAACAGCCCCGGCACTGCTATATCAAGATTACTGCTTGAGGAATGCTGTTTCTGGTTTCAAGGCTCCGGTTTCCGGTCGAAAATGCGAGTCATGAGCGACGAGCACTCCTTCCACCTTTTCCAAATGCTGTTCTTGACATTCCCACATCTTCCAGTAATTCGATTCCAAAATTCTCCTAGAGAAATCTTTCTCTTCCCGCCACCGAAAGAAACCCTCCTCTTTCCCCCCTTTGCAAAGGGGGGAGGGGGATTTATTCACCATGTTTGCCTGAACCTCTGCTCCTTCCACAATCAACCCCGCGCAACGGGGTCAGGCGCCCGAAACGATGCTGTTTCCGCAAATAAAATGCTTGACATCAAATTGCAGCCGATATATATTAGAATATAGACACGCTTTTGCCTATGGGACTCGCGGAGTCGAGACTCACTCATTAGGAGCGCCTGATCACGCCTTTGGCGTGGTTAATTGTGAAAGAAAGGTAAGACATGGGAACCAGGGACGATTCTTCTTCCTTTTTGCATTTCCCCTTTACCCTTGCTCCTTTCGTCTTTCCCCTTTCTTAGGAGGGTCTTCGATGAACTGCGCCACGCATCCCGACAAAGCCTCAGTAGGTTACTGCAAGAAATGCGGCAAGTTCGGCTGTGAGGAATGTCTCACCAAAGTGATCGTGACTGGAACCCCGGGCAAACAAACGCGGCCCACGGAAGCGCTGCTCTGCCACGACTGCCTTGCGAAGATAAGGCCCGATACTCCGGCTCCGCAAGCCGCAAAAAGCCGGAAATCGAGCGGGGCGCTTGTCGCGCGAAACCGAAAATCGGGAAAACGGCTGGCGCGTCCTCTGGTTGTGGCGTTCGTCGCCTTCGTAGTCGCCTTCGCACTGTTCATGGTGATTACGTTTATTGTGGGCATCAGCCCTTCCCGCCAACTCATGTCCGCCGACGAAGTCGTTACCGAGGCGCTTAATGCTCTTGCCACGGGTGACACCGACGACTTCCTCTCATGTGTGGACGTGGAGACCTTCATTTTCAGGATGGATTCCACCGGTCTGACACAAAGGGACTACGAACAGGCCCACGGCAAGCAAAAAACAGAGCTCGAGGCCTCGCATAGCGCGTTGCTCGCGAGGGACCTTCTTATCGCTGCGAATCTCCAAAAACAATTCGTGGTCAGCGCACAGGATATAAAAGAGAGTTCGGCCTCTTTTACGATCAAACCCTGGATACAGTTCGGAAGCAGACTGTATAAGCAGATACTGCTCGAGAAGAGAAAAGGCCAATGGAGAATATCCGGCCTCGCCTCGCCGGACTTCTGAGCGCGGTTGGCAATCTGACCTATAACCGAAAGCGTGCGAAATAGAAAATTGGGGACACGATGTGGCATCATGTCCCCAATTTTCTAGCAGACCCGAAGTTGTAGGTGCGAATTTATTCGCACATCAAGAGACTGACGCGGTTCTCAAAAGCCCTGCCTCGTTCACCTTCCGATAATATCTTCCCCCGTGGAAGTTTTGGTAGGTCCAGACAAAGCGGAACAGCCACGGAATATCCGGAATCCAAAAACGGTCGGGGATTTTCTCGGTAGGCGCAACACGGCCGGGCATGATCGTGGCGGTTATGACTCCCTCACCATCCTCACACTTGAGTCGCGCCAGAATATTGCCCGTTCCATCCACGATTTGGGTTTCTCCCAGGAAGCGGGAGTCGTATCGCACACTTGGCAACCACGGTGTGTCGCAGACGAATCTGCCGGCGTGCGAGGCGTGAATCACCGGCGCGCCCACCATGCGCGCAAACCGTCCGGGCGTCTCATGAAGAATCTGCCTGTTCTTTTCGGATAGAGACGCAGGTATACCCCAACCGCGCGGGATGTCCCACCAGCACGTGCCGCCGACCACCATCTCGACCTTGCCCACGAGCCGCCGGGCCGTTTGCGCGCGCACATATTCCCAACAGAGCGCAGCTCCGACCTTTCCCGTCGGTGTATCGAGAATCCCCGCGTCATGGCCGCCGCGATAGTAGCAGTTCTCCCACATCGTGGGAATATCCTTGTCATGGGTTACATAGGCGCCATCCGGAAATACGAGGGCGAACGTATTGAAGCTGTCGTTTTCGCGTCTGCATATGAATGAGCCACCAACTACCGCCGAATATTTTTGGGCCATTCTTTTCATCAGCGCAAGAGCAGGCCCCTCAAGAGGCAAAGCCGCTTTCAGTATAAGCGGATGAAACCCGACGCCCGAAGTGAAGAACTCGGGGAGTATTGCCCACTTGGCGCCTTGCCTGAAAGCTTCTTCAAGCAATCGCTCTGCCTTGCGAAGATTCTCCGCCACGTTACCCAACTCGGCGCACATCTGAATTGCGGCGACTTTTATGGAATCCACCGTCTATCTGCCTCCTTGCATTTCCACTCGTGAACCTGTCCC
>JACRIR010000263.1 GCA_016215705.1 Candidatus Poribacteria bacterium
ACTTAAAATCCCTCGGGGGGTAACCCCCGTGCCGGTTCGATTCCGGCCCTCGGCACTAAGGTAGTCTTTTGGCTACCATTGAAAACCGCTGCGAAAGCGCCACGGTTTATTGAGCGATTTTCTTAGATATTCTGATCTCTTCCGGACATCCCGGGTTGTCTGTTGTGCCTCGCTGATAGACCCTGAATCCATTCTTGAAATAAAACGCGCGGGTCTGCTCATAAGGTGGATAATCGATCCCATCCCCCAGAGTATACGTCGCAATCTCGGGTATGCCCAGTTCCCTCGCCTTGCTCTCCATCTCAAGGAGCATCGTTTTTCCGATGCCCTTTCTTTGGTGGCTCTTCCTTACGCCGAGCCAGCCTATGGTCAGTTTTCCTTCGGCCACAAAGTAGGTCGCGAAACCCACAGCCTGCCCCTGATCAAAAGCCAGAAAACCGTTCTGATGTTTGGCGTCTATGGGAATTGCAGCGTGGCGGGCATGCTCGTCGAACCACTCAGGAAGATTATCGGCGATTCCGACGACCGCATCGCAATCATCCTGGGACAATGGCCGGATCGCTATCATTCCTTTCTTTCCTCGTTCGTTCGATCATTACCCCTTAATCATGACGGACTCTCTAAGCAAGAGCGCCAGTATGATGTTTGTCGAGGCCATCGCCATCATTACGAGCAGGAACGGAGTCATCGAGCCCGATTCCGTTCTGAACATGTCCATGCCGAAGATAAAGATGATGCCGGAGATTTGGCCCGACAGGGTCAGCAACCCCTGAGAAGTCGCTTCGGGCGCCGGATTCGTGATCTCAGCGCCATACTGGTACATGACCGGCCCGCCGCTCATGAAGAAGAAGCCCATAATGAAACCCGCGATTAGCAGCAGAGCATAGGTTGGTGCAAAAGCCAAACCGGCCAGACCCGGCAATGTTATCACGGCGGAAAGGACAATAAACATCTTTCGCTTGCGAAGTTTGTCCGAAAGCGGTGGAATAGCAAAACATCCGGCAATACCGCCAACCATGAGAACCGCGCCCAATGTTCCTGCCTGAACACTGCTGAATCCTCTCGGGGCAATCATCTGTTCGACCCACGTCGTTATCGCATTGAATATCCCCAGACCGGTGAAAAATATGAGGAGGAGCAGTATCATGTCGCGTTGTTTGAACACATGCTTGAGTCCTTCAAAGACCGTGGTGCGTTCGATATCTGTTTCACCGGGGGGCGTCGCAGGCTTGTCCTTCACAAAAATCAGAAAGGACACCGAGAAGACGGCAAAGATAATGCCATAGATCCTGAGCATGCCGGGGATTCCAAAACTGTTTGTGAGATGTGGTGTCGCCGCCATCCCGACCATCATTCCTATATATTGAAAGAGGACCCCTATGCCGGTTGCAGTCGCTCGCTCATCGAGAGGGAACCACCGTGCTGCCAGTGCGGTTATGGAATTCAGGATGAACGGTTGGGCGATCGCGATTCCGATCATGGAGGCCAAGACCATGTTGTAGTTATTCCCGTAAACGCCTCTGGTAAGCGCAAAGATCCCTGCCAGAATAACGCCGAACCCAACACCTTTACGGATGCCGAAGGTGTCGATGGCCCATGAGGCCGGAATCGATACGAAAATGAAAACGATCATAAAGCTCATCGACAGAAGGCCGATCTGAAGCGGTGTGACCCCATAGTAAGTCACCGCGTCTCCGGTAATCGGAGCAAATGTTATCCAGAGCAGTTGCATCGCTGCCTGAATGAGTGAATAGACGAACAGTACCACCCACCGATACCCATAAATCCTATACGTCGATTCTTTCATTCGGTTTCCTCCTTCCAGCTAGTATACACTATTCCTTTGTGCACGCTTGCATTGGTTGACCTTCAAGGGTTGCTTGATGTAGAGTGAGCCGGTGACGGCCTGCTCCGGGGCGCCATGCCGCACGGGTTCTCATAATAGGAGCGGATTTTCACGAGAGGAGGAGAGCAAGAATGCCGACGACGATATGTCTCATCCGGCACGGCCAAACAGATTGGAACAAGGAGAAGATTTTTCGAGGCAGGGCCGACGTGCCGCTGAATGAGCGTGGGCGCGCCGAGGCAAGGGCTCTTTCCCTGCATCTGGAGCACGTTGGCGCAACCGCGTGCTATTCGAGCCCGCTCAGCCGCGCGGTCGAAACCGCCGAGATAGTTGCGGCCCCGCATTCTCTGAGCGTAAAGCTCGAGGAGGGTCTCACGGACATGGATTATGGCAAGTGGCAAGGTTTGCCGGATGCCGATGCCGCCAGCCGGTTTCCGGAAATGTATCACCAATGGCATGAGACGCCGCACCGCGTGAAGTTTCCAAACGGCGAAAGCCTCGCGATGGTAAAGAAGCGCGTCATGAATTCCCTGAGCCTGATTGTATCGAGCCATCCGGAGACAACTGTCTTCGTGACTGCTCACAGGGTTGTGTGTAAGGTGGTCATGTGTGTGTCGCTGGGATTGCCTAGTTCGGCGTTCTGGAGAATCCGGCAGGACAACTGCGCTTTCAACGTGATCGAATTTTCGGAAGATAACTCAACGGTGGCGCTGATGAATGACACATGTCACATGAGCTCCGCCGGCATTGCCCCGACTTTGGCGGATTTCTGAGCGAATACATGGTTCGCCTCTACAGGTCAGACACCTTGTATTTCTCCATCCCTTTCGCCTTCTTCCTTTCGTGTTTCGTCTATTATCGTTTCTGCGCTGCTTTGACTCTGCTCGTCGAGCGCTCTGCACGACTTCAAGTGCTGGCGCTCAACGACCAGGGATATCGTGTTTCCTGACTGGTCGGCCGGGAAGAAGTAGAAACGGGAGCTATAGGGATTGTAAACCTCGGACGTGAATCCCTCCATTTCTTCACCGTCGTGGAATTGTATCTTCATATGGACCCCGCGAATCTGAGAAGCGGGTGAGACGATCTTTCTCCCAATCTGGCCGTCGAAATCTCGAACGAAATAGACGGCCTTCAGGTCATTGAATGGAACGAATATTTCCTCGGTCGAGCCGGGCAATGCGTCACGCGGGAGGAGTCCGAACCCGTCGCTTTCGATATCCCACGTGGCGGGGGTCCCCTTGAGTATGCGACCGTCGAGGCATTTCACCACTATCTGCTTGAAAGGCTGCGGGTTCTCATATCGAAGCGTATATGCGCCTATCTCGATCAGGTCGCGGTCGCTCAGGGGGGTCGGTTCCTGAATCTTCTGGAGATTGACAATCACGGAATTCCGTCCGATGGGTTCGATGAAAATTCTCTTGTTTCCTTCCTGTATTTGCACGCGTATCTCGCAATGATGCGCCGACACCGACTTGTGCGGCAAAACTACGTGCGCGTCTTTCGAACTGCCGACCGTAAGCGAATCGCGTCCGACCGATTTCCCGATGGCGCGCAGATTGACTGCCCTCTGTTTGGAACGGTCAACCGAGCCGCCCTTCAGGTGCGCCAGAACCAACTTGCCTTCGAGCGCGCTCTCAGGCCGGGACCTCAGCCATCGGTATCCGAACGCGATTGCGGCTACCGCGAGGATGCCGATAAGGACCGGCGCCATCACTCTCTTGAACCATTTGCCAAACCATGATAACGCTCCAAAAAGCTTATTACTGGAAGCCTCGGATGCCATTACCTCTATCCGGACCTCCACCGAATCCTTCGCGAATGCGATGGCCTGCTTTGCGTCTGACAAATGAATCGCGCCCGCGATTGTCGTCGAGTGTTTGGGATGGAAGTTCTCGTTCGTGGCGACGGTGACGAGCAGTTCGCGCATGTCGTCACGTTTCTCGATACTGGTTGTAAGTGCCATCCCGTCGGGTAGCACAAGGTCAGCTTCAGCCTGAATCACAGCTTCATCCGCCGCACGGTTCGGCTTGAGCAGGACGGATTTGGTTTCTTGAAATCTTCTTCGTGGGTCGATCGGCCCAAACTCGAGCCGGTCCTCCTGGGCCACGGCCATTTGCGGCTGCCGCACAGTGACGGTTATGGGAATTTCAGAAGGCTCGATGAAAAACACCTGACCGGCGGGCGGCTTGAGTTCAAGCGTCCCGATGACAGTGCCCTCCTGCAAAGCGTCTATCTGTATTTTGATGTCAGTCTTCCATGGTTTGCCAGAGCAGTTGAATGCGGCGGGCCTGACTTCAAGAAGCGTTTTCCATGAAGGGTTGTCCCGAAACCGGGCGCTGATTCCTGTTTCAATGACGCCCTTCGACGTGTCGCCGCGCGCAGGGAAAAACGCCAGAGAAACTGTGGCGGTATCCGAGGGGCCGCTGACCGTTCCCAAGTCAATCGAAACAGGCTCGACAAAAACTTGCGCGAAATTGAGTTGCGGTTTTTGCTCCTCGGAGCTCAGTATTCCTTTCCGAAGATCAAATGAAGAACCCTCAACCGATTTCATGAAGGCGAGCGCGTCCGGGTCAGGATTATCTCCCAGCGACAAGTAGTAGAATCGGGCGCCCATCTTTGTGAGCAGTTCGGGATATCTCTTCAGTATCTCGTCGAACGTCAGAGGCTGTGATAATTCGGTTGGAGGGTTGTTCTTGCCGTCGGTCATCAGCACGACCGTTCTCAGATGGTCAGGATTCCTGCTCTGCAGCAGGCGCAATTCCTCCATGCCTCTGTCGAGCGCTCCTGTTATGTATGTATAGTACTGATCCGGCTCGAGACCGGCGAGTTGCCGTTCGACAAGCGCCTTATCTCCTTCGGACGATATCCTTTGGCGGACCCTGAGGTCGACTTTTTCGCCAAAAGTGATGAGAACGAAATTATCTCCGAGTCTTGCGCGTTTCACGTATTCGAGGATGGCCAGTCTTACGTCGCCGAAAATGCCTCTCATGCTCGACGATGTATCGATGAGAAATATGGTATCCTGACTCTTTTCGCTCTGGGCACAGACGACGGTATGCAGGTGGGCGAGAGAAATACAGAGGAGCAGGATGAAAGCTATTATCCTGATAATATGCTGATGTTCGGGTAAGGGTTGAGCGCTCACAGGGCTCTTTGCCCTGGATGGGCAGTTTCGGTGTTGTGCCGGATTTCTTGGCGCCAAGAAGGTCATTCCCACCTTTTATTCATCACAGTATAGCATCCCGGCGGAGTCTTTTCAAGACGCCCTTGTTTGTCGTGTCCCTTGTTTGCCGCCGCGGCCGCTTGCCGTCGCTTGCTTGACATGTTTGCCAACCCTATGCTACATTGCGATTTGAGAAACCCAAAAGCGGAGCGAATAATGCTATCAGCGATAGAACGGGCAAAGGAAGTCCTGCGGGTCGAGGGCGAGGCCGTCCTCGGTCTGAGGGAACGTGTCGGCAAGAGCTTCGAGCTGGCTGTTGACATGATCCTGAAGTGCAAAGGTCGAGTGATCCTGACGGGCATGGGGAAGCCGGGTATAATCGCCAGGAAAATCTCTGCAACGCTTGCGAGCACGGGAACTCCCTCGCTTGCCATGCATCCCGCCGACGCCATACATGGCGACCTCGGGATGGTCACGAAGGATGACATAGTCATTGTTATCTCCAACAGCGGCAAGACCGAAGAGATTACGCGTCTCCTGCCTCTTGTGAAGAAAATAGGGGCCAGACTCATCGCGATGACAGGCGACCTTCATTCGCCTCTTTCCGAACACAGTGACTGTGTTCTCGACTGCGGCGTCGCGACCGAGGCGTGCCCTTTCAATATGGCGCCTACCGCAAGCACCACGGCGGCCCTTGCGCTCGGCGATGCTCTCGCTATCGTTCTCCTGGAAAAGCGTGACTTCCGAATCGAAGACTACGCTTTCTATCATCCGGGCGGAAGTTTGGGACGTCAGCTTCTCAAGGTTCGCGACGTGATGCGAACCGGCGAACGCAACCCGGTGATTTCAGAAGACGCGCTCGTACGCGAGGCGCTCGTTGCAACAACCCGCGCTCGAGCCGGCGCAGCCGTCATGGTCGATAAAAGAGGCCGGCTCACCGGAATTTTCACGGATGGAGACCTGAGACGCTGCCTTGAGAAAACTCCCGACCTCCTTTCAAGGCCGATCAAGGAGTATATGACCCGGGCGCCATTGGCAATCGCGGCGGACAAACTTGTCGCCGAAGCGGTCCGCGTCATAAGGGCCGAGCGCAAGAAGGATTTGCCCGTAATCGACGAACAAGGCCGACCCATTGGGTTTGTGGACGAGCAGGACTTGCTCGGAATGTGAATCTCGTGGGAAAATCGGGGACACGATGCCGCATCGTGTCCCCGATTTTCCTTATCGTCCCCTTGGCGCCTGGAGGAGGGCGAATCTCCCCTCATGCGCTCATCACAGCGTTGATGGAATCCATTAGTTCCCGCCCGGTGAAAGGTTTCTTTACGTGCTTGTTCGGGATACGTTTGAGAAACCTGGCCGTCTCGCTATCCAGCGTATCGCCGGTCATGAAAATCATTCTTGACGCCTGCTCAGTCTTGTCCTTGCAAAGGAGATCGTATAGCGTTCGCCCATCTATGCTGCCGGGCATTCGGAGGTCGCTCACGATGACGTCGAAACTCCGTGTGTCGAGGATTCTTCTTGCTTCTTCGCCGTTACACGCAGTCGTCACGCGAAAGTGGTTCTTTTCAAGAAGCAATTTTGTGCACTCCAAAATCTGTTCCTCATCATCGACCAACAAGATGCGCCTTGAGTCGCCACCCGCTGCATTCTCGGGCTGTGGCGGAGCATCTACGCTCAGCCGCTCTATTGATTCAATGGGAAGTTTCACAAGGAACTTGGCTCCTGCGTGATACTGATTGTCGAGCATGATCGAGCCGCCGTGCGCCTGCACGATTCCGTAGCTCAGGCTCAGACCCAGTCCTGTTCCTTTCCCCACCGGCTTGGTTGTGACAAATGGGTCGAAGATCCTGTGCCTGATCGAGTCCGGAACGCCGGGTCCATTGTCAATGAACTCGATGTTGATGTGATTGTCCGACGCCTCATAGGTTCGGATTTCCAGCGTCCCCCGAGCGTGGGCGTCATACATTGCGTCGAAGGCATTGTTTATGAGATTGAGGAAGACCTGCTGCAACTGGTCGGGGTCACCCGCTGTCAAGCGCATCTTTGTGTCATAACTTCTTTTGATCTCGACATTGTTGACTTGAAAATCGTACGACCTCAGGTCCAGTGTCTGGTCGAGCAATTGGTTCACATCCACGATGCACTTTTCGGGAGTCTTTCGCCGGGCGAAACTGAGCAGGTTTTCGACAATCTTCTTACAGCGTTCGGCGCTGCGTTGAATTTTATGAGCCATGTCGAGAGATTTTGGAGAGAGGTCCGCGTTGATCGAGAGAAGCTGCGAATAGCCCATGATAGCCGTCAACGGATTGTTCAACTCATGTGCAACACCCGAGACCAGTCCGCCGATTGAAGACAATTTCTCCGACTGAACGAGTTGTTTTTCCAGTTCCTTTTCCCTGGAAAGGTCGGCCATGATGAACAATGCGCCTTGAACCTCGTCGCGCTCGTTTAACATGGGAACGCCAAAAGCTTTTGCGTTAACATCTTTTTCCGTGAGTATTGTTCGAAAACTGAATATTTGTTCCTCAGCTTTTCCGTCGAGAACTCTCTGGATTACCTCTCTGATGTTGAACTTGTTGATGGCCGGATACTCAAGAGTATTCTGTCCCAATAGGAAATCGGGAGAGGCGAAACCCAGTATCTCGGCGAAGGCGGGGTTGACGCTCGTAAAAACGCCGTTTCGGTCAGTGGTGGCAATGCCGATGGGCGCATTTCGAATGATATGTTCGTTCAGAGCCTGAAGTTCCCTTATCTGGTGTTCCGCCTCGAGTCTTTGGCGCAGATCACGCGCTATCGCCTGAACGCCGATTACCTCGCCGTCCGACTCGACCACGTTCAAGCTCGCTTCAACCGGGATTTTATCGCCGGAGATCGTCAGGAACTCCAGTTGTAGAACCGGCGTGTTCTGGTTTCCGAGCACGCACTCGTCAGCCCATCGCCGAACCCGTTCTACGTGCTCGGGCGCCACCATGTCAAACACATTCTTGCCTTGCCATTCTTCCGCTTCCAAACCACTAACTTGCGCTGCCATCTTATTGGCCGACATGATCTTTCCCGTCTTGTCGCAAATGAAGATGATGTCGTTGGCGTTTGCGAGAAGGCCTTTATGAAACTCTGAGTTCTGTTTCCATTCGATTTCCCTCTTTTTCTGATCCGTGTTGTCAAAGAAGGTATAGACTTTTCCCAGCGGAAAACCATGCGGACCTTCCACAACGCTCTTCATTGCTATGATGACCTTCTGCGGTTTCTCGCCAAGCAGGAGTTCCTGTTCTCCGTCGCTTTCACTCGAGAACCATGTTCTGAAGAGTTCTCGCTCCTCCGCATTTCCGATTCGTTCTGCAAGCGTTTCGGCGAACTTCTTAGAGTCCAACCCATTGACCGGCCCCTTCAAATCCAACACCTCCGTCACACTTGGATTCGATTTGACGATAGTACCGTCGAGGTCCATCACAACGATGCCAACGTAGAAGTTCTGGAATATCTGATCCATCGCGAAGGGGAGAGGCGCCATGAGCCCGTACCGTGACACTGCATATCCAATAAAGAGTGTAAAAATGAGCCCCGACGGCACCGAGAGAAGATTGAGAATCCATGTGTCGGGAGCCGCCATAGGGACAATGATCCCCGTAAGGATTCCGGTCGCAAAGGATATGTTCAAACCGGTGCGCAGTATCTTCAGTTGCTTCTTGACGAGAGGGTTTTGTGTTTGCCGATATCTTGACCTTATATTCGACATTCCTCGCAATACGAATGCCAGAAACAGAACCGAATAGGAGGCCAAGTACACCTGGTTAGCAGGGTACGGATCGCTTATGTGTCCCTCCAGCAGAGGAGTGCCCAGAGGAATACCGATGATGAGAGATGAAGCTGCGATGGCGGATACGACCAACCATTTTTCTGGCGGTCTCGCCTTTGGAAGGTAGTATGTCAGAAGCGCAAAGCCCGGGGCTATCAAAAACCCGATGACGTAACTGAGATGATCCCACAGAACTTGAAGATGCGGGATGTGCCAATTAAGAACCACAATGGCATTTGCGACGCTCCAGGAAAAAACGACTATCGTCTCGAGAAGATACGCCTGGTTCAGGCGTCGCGGAGGATCCTTCGCATACACGATCATGCCGGTAAGCAGAACGACCAGGCCGATTATGGCAGGGAAGGGCCAATAGAAGTCGTGCATGCGAGAAATTCCCCCCTCCTTAGCAGTCTTTCTACTCCGGCGACTTAACTCACTCCGGGCGCTTCCCTCGGGCGAAATCTGTGCGCCATTGTTCCCTATTTGGCGCAATGTGACTGCGACCATCGAATCCCGCGTTCATAATATCTTGGAACGCAATGAGTTGCTAATATTCCTCCAGTGTCGTCTCGAAAGGCCGATCTCACTGAAGAGCAAAACTCTTGCCAACAAGAAGTGCTCGCGTGTCGTGGCGCCCTATCAGTGTGCATCAGCGTTCATCTGATGCCAACAAGTATTTTACTAACGGCCGCTATTAGCCGTGCTTTTGTCCCACTTGAATGTGACGATGCCTATGAGAAAGAAGCCCAGCAGGTAGGCTGTCAGGATAAGTTGCGAGGGCCAGAGGTTGGTGAAATCCTTTTGAGCATTCATCAGTTGACGGAGGCCCTCGGAAAGATGCGTCAGAGGAAGCGCCCGGATGAAAGGCAGAACCGTCTTCGGCATGATCTCCAATGGCAGAAAGACGCCGCAAAGCATCAGCATGGGGATCGAGACTACGTTGGCGATAGTCGATGCGACTTCGGGAGTCTTCGCGAAACCCGCGATGACGAACGAAAGCGCAGTCCCGTTCAGGTTGCCGAGCAAGAGGAAAACGAGTATAGAGGCCATAGGCAAAACAAGATTCGTCTTGAACAAAGAAAACGCTACGACAACTATCAGGAGCGTTTGCGCCATCGCTATGAACAGCCTGAAGAATACGTGGCTTGCCACAAACGAGAGTCGGCTGAGGGGCGTTACCCATAACCTGCGCATAACGCCCTGTTCACGAAGCCTGACAATCGTCGGCGCGAGCGAAAATATACAGCTTGTCATGACTGCCATGGCCATGACACCCGGTATGAGAAAATCGATGAAGTCAAAAAACTCCTCGACAGTGCGGACCTTTGTCCGAGTGAATCTGACCGGCAGCTTGACCGGTCCAACGGCAGGTCCGCTTTCCCCCTTTCCCCTTCTCCCTTCGCCTCCCGCAAGAGCTTTGCCGGGACGGGCCGCCTGCCCGTCAGTCGCCAGAACCATGTCGATTCTTTCTCTCATAATATTCAGGGCCATTTCCGTAAGTGGAAGCGAACGCGAATCGACGACGACCTCTATTTTTGCTTCGGACCGCCACAGCGCATTCTCGAAACCGTCGGGGAATACGACAACAACTCTCTGCTCCGCGCTCTGCGCTTGCGCCATGCCTTCTTCTTGGGAAAACTCCTTCACGCTGAATTCCGGCGCGTTGCGGAGCGTGTCAATAAATCTCCGAGAGGTCTGCGTGCGGTCATTGTCAACGACGCCGATGGGGAAGTGAACGTCCTCTGCTCTCATGCTCCCGATTCCGGCCACGTCCTTCAATACAAGCCCCAGGAGAATAAGCAGGAACACGGGCAGGAAGAAGACCCAAAAAATCTCCTGCCTGACGCGAAAAAACATCCGCGCATTAGCGACAAATAAGTGTCCGACGCCTTTCAAGAGCATAGTCTGTTCATCGCAAAGGCGCAAAGAGAAACATCAACCACAAAGACTCTTTGCGCCTCGGCGCCTTCATTTTTCAGTTTCGCTCTTTGTTTTCCTGCAAACGGTGAAGAGATCGAGACACCCATCGAACTCATCGTGTCGAAACAAGAAATTCTCATGAGTGATGCCGCCGCAAAGCTCGGGATTTCGACGCCGCAGGCTGACTCTCATGAGTCTGCTCGCTGCGTCAAACAACCGTTTTCTCAAACGCTCCGGTATCCGGCTGGTGAGATTGAAGATGTCCACGCGCATAAAGCTGTTCACCCACGCGCGGTTGCTTCGCCAATATCGCATGAACAACTCATCTCCGAATACTCCGTACATAGCGACTGACGCGAAATACTTTCGAAGAAACGTTTGAAACTCGTCCGCTGAAAACTCGCGAACGTGATACGGGTTAGGGGAGATCGTGGCATCCTTGTTGACGGTCGCAATCAGAGCGATCCCGTCATCGCGCATGATCCTGCAGATTTCCGCCACGAGATCACCCGGCTTCTCCAAATGTTCTATCATCTGAAAGCAAATCACGGTGTCAAACGAGGCGTCGGCAAAATCAATGGGCGGTACCTTCATAAGAGAAAATTGGGTATTGCATGCGCCGCAATGCGAACGAGCTTGCCGCAGCGCATCCTCCGAATAGTCGACCGCCACCAACGAACCCGCTTTCTGCGCCAAAATCGAAGCGCCGACACCCTCGCCACAGCCGATCTCCAGCACTCGTCGGCCCTCGACGTATCCGAGCGCCCGATAATACGCAGCGAGTTGTCGCTCGCGAATCGGTTTTTCCGCGCCGCTATGGGCAGCGGTTCTCTCTGCCGTCACTTTTGCGAACATGGATTATCCTGGATACATTGAGACATTTCCGATGTCATGGCTCCAAACATCAAGAGTATATTCTCGATTGCTCGCAGGGGTCAAGCAGAACAAGAAGCGCACCGTCGCATGACCTGAAGATTGAAACCTCAAGTGAACGCAGACACCCTTCGCCGGGCAATTCCGTTTTTCCGCGCCCCGGAGGTCGTTCTACTGTTTGTATGCCTCGGGGCGGTATGCTAGAATAGCAGAAATTGATGACGAATCGGATTCTTATATACGCGGTCGGTGGCAAAGAAAGGAAGTGGGACATTGAGCAGTATTGTGTACTTCAGCGACATGCGAACGAAGAGGGGGGCGAGCCTGCCGGAGAAACTGGAGCGTCTGTGCAAGGAACTTGCCGTGCTCAAGAATATCCGGAAGGGCGAGCTTGTGGCCATCACGCTGCATTTCGGCGAGAGGGGGAACACCGGCTTCATCCGGCCTCTATTCATACGGCGTATCGTGGATTTGATCAAACTGGCCGGTGGGAAACCTTTCCTTACTGATGCAAACACGCTGTACAGAGGCGACCGTTCGAACGCAGTTGACCATATGAATGTCGCGATGGAGCACGGTTTCAGCTACGCCACGGTGAACGCACCCATCATAATTGCAGACGGCCTGCGGGGAAAAGACTATGTCGAGGCGCCGGTCAACGGAAAATACTTCAAGAAGGTGAAGATATCATCGGCTGCGTATCATGCCGACTCGTTGATTTCAGTGGCGCACGTGAAAGGGCACATGCTTTTCGGCTTCGGCGGCGCTCTGAAAAACATCGGCATGGGGCTTGGCGCGCGCAGCGGAAAGCAGATGATGCACGCCGACCTCAAGCCCGAAATCGTCGCGAAAAAGTGCGTCGGCTGTGGTCTGTGTGTCAAGTGGTGTCCCACGGGTTCGCTTTCGTTGTTCGAGCCGCAGGGAAGGGAAAAGCCGCTCTCCGCGCTGAATCCGTCGACGTGCATCGGGTGCGGCGAATGCGTGGTTACGTGTCCGAGCGAGGCTATCAAGATAAGCTGGAGCGGCGCTCCTCAGTCGGTGCAGGAGAAGACGGTTGAATTCGCGTGGGCCATTGCAAAAGAAAAAACAGGCAAGATCGGGGCAATCAACTTTCTCACGAACATATCGCCTGACTGCGATTGCATGTCTCACACGGACGCCTCGATTGTGCCCGATATCGGCATGCTCGCCTCAGACGACATAGTCGCAATCGACCGCGCTTCAATCGATCTCATAAATCAGCAGACCGCTCTCCTCAACACGGCTGTTCCGGAAAGCAAACTGGGGCATGCGGACAAGTTTGCGGCGATTCATGGGATTGACTGGACGCCTCAGTTCACGTATGCGGAACAGGTCGGTCTGGGGAGCGCGAAGTACGACTTGAGAAAAATATGAGTGCAGAGATTCACGTCTCATTGTGGCGGGTGGATAATGATAATGGTATAATGAGGCTGGAAGCGGGAGGTGACTCGATAATGAAAACATTGATTTCGGTCCTTATTGTCTTGATCACATTTTCCTCAACCACGCTCGCCGATATCATCGTCTTCAAGACCGGCGCGGCCAAGGTGGGTATCATCGTCGAGGAGAATCCGACGAGCGTCCGATTTCGGGTCAAGGATTCGGTTCTCGGCATTTCCCGCGAGAACATAGAGCGGATCGAGTATGCCAAGCCGGAGGAGAACAAGGAGCTTGAGCTGAAATGGAAGGCCGACAAGGAAAAAGCCGATGAAGCGCGCAAGCTCAAGCGTGAGGAGGAGCAGAAATTCATCGAGGAACAAAAGGCCAAAGGGCTTGTGGATTTCGGCGGCAAATGGGTGACTCCGGCCGAGGCGGAGGCAGCGAGACAGGAAAGTGTTCGTCAACAGGTCCAGGCGCAGCAGGCCGCTCAGGCCGCCGCGAAACGCCCAATCAGCGAAGAGACTGAACTACCTGCTTTTGTGCGGTCTTTGCCGCCCGACCAGAAGCAGGCGTATATGGAAAGGCTCAAGCGTGTCGGATTGATAGAAATTTCGCAGGTTCGCGCCCGCCCTCAAAGTCGGAATGTTACGTTGCTCACGGGCATGGTCACGAACAAGAGCAAGGATTACATGCGCAGGATCGATTTGGAGATTCAGTGTATCGGGGAGAACGACCAGGTGCTCTTCACTGATACGAGCAGGGTGGACAGATTGAATCCGGACACTTCGGGCGCGTTCAACGTTTCGGTTCGTATTGACAGCAGTCTTATTAAGCGGACACAGGTCCGCGTTGTCGATCTGACGTGGGAGTGATTGAAGCGCCGAAAACGTGCTGAGGTCAGGCGAGGGATAGGGAGGAAGGGCAAGATGGGGCGAATCTACAATGATATCACTGAGACGATAGGGAACACTCCTCTTGTGCGGCTTAATCGTCTTACCAAGACCATGACTGCTACCGTTGTCGCCAAACTCGAATCGTTCAACCCGCTGGGCAGCGTCAAGGACCGAATCGGTGTAAGCATGATTGACGCGGCGGAGGCGCAGGGCCTCATCAACAAAGACACCACGATAATAGAGCCGACGAGCGGCAATACGGGAATAGCGCTGGCGTTCGTCGCCGCGGCTCGAGGATACCGTTTGATTCTCACAATGCCCGAAACAATGAGCATTGAGAGACGCATAATGCTGAAGCTTCTGGGCGCTGAACTTGTACTCACTCCCGGCTCGGCCGGGATGAAAGGCGCCGTCGCCAAGGCGGAAGAGCTCGCGTCCGAGATGAAGAACGCATTCATCCCGCAGCAGTTCAACAACCCGGCCAACCCTGCCGTCCACAGGCGAACGACCGCGGAAGAAATCTGGAATGACACTGACGGCCGTGTCGATATTTTTGTTGGAGGCGTGGGCACTGGCGGCACCCTCACGGGTGTCGGAGAAGTGATCAAGCAGAGGAAGGCCGGCCTTCGCGTAGTGGCCGTTGAGCCTGCGGATTCCCCCGTGCTTTCCGGCGGCAGACCCGGTCCGCATAAGATTCAAGGTATCGGCGCGGGCTTTGTTCCAAATGTTCTTAATGCGAAAATCATCGACGAGGTAGTGAAAGTCACCAATGACGATGCGGTACGCGTGGCACGGCGGCTGGCCGCCGAGGAAGGCATTCTCTGCGGCATATCCTCGGGCGCCGCATGTTGGGCCGCCCTCGAAGTCGCTCGAAGGAAAGAAAACACCGATAAACTGATAGTCGTTCTCCTGCCGGACACCGGCGAAAGGTACCTCTCGACGGATCTCGTCGAACGAGCATAAGTTCTCCTGCTCACTTTTCTTGAAGGAGTTCGACTATTGTCAGAACGACATAGGTCGAACCGCCCACCACGACCGCCACGATAACTATTAATGCGAGCCTTGCGAGCAGAGTATCCATTAGCAATCGACTTTAGCACATGGCTTCGCGGTTTTCAATTCTCCTTGCAATATCAGCGCATGCAGAGTACAATTCTTAGGAGCGCCCATACCCACAAATACAAAGCCATGTGCCCGCAGCCGACAAATGCAGAAGCATGCGCCTGTACCTGCAAATTCAAGTATGATGCGGCGGACCAGTGATAGAGGAGGGCGTTCTTGAAAAAATCAGAAGGAAAGGCAGGCAGTAGAGTGAAACGTTTGGAAGCGCGACTAATCATTGTTACGGCGATAATTTCACTTGTCATTCTTGTTTCAGAAGCGAGCGGCTTTGGGAAGAATGAGTTGAGGATTCCCGATGAGGCGACCGCGAAGGGTCTTGACGGCAAGACGGTGAGTCTGGCTGACCATAAGGGAAAGCTGATCTTCCTTATTCTCTGGAAAATCGATTGCGTGGGATGTCGTGTCGAGATTCCCATTCTGAACCGACTTCAGAAAGAATATTCGGGCCAGAACTTCACAATAATCGGATTATCACTGGACAGAGGAATCGACCCTCTTGTTGCAGAAGTGGTCAAGCAAAGCAAGATTACGTACCCCGTATGGCTGGGCTACGGCCAACCCATGACAAAATATGCCGAAACGTATACTAACAGCCCTTTTATTCCCGTGTTGCTGGCTATTGCGCCTGATGGCGAGGTTTTTGGCTCGCTCGTGGGCGCTTTCCCGACGTACAACGATGCCGTGTTCGTATTGAGACAGGCACAGAACTTCGTTGAAGAGAAAAAGCGGGCGAAATAGTCGTAAGTCTTGTCGCAAAAAGACTTGACAATCGTTTTGGCGTATGATAGGATTAGGCGGAAATTTAGGATATTATGCACTTTCATCCGCCGGGGAAAATGGGAAAAGCGGAAGGTTGAGATATGCGCTTTCCGCAAACCAGAAGCTTTGGAAACTAAGCAACCTGTGCGGAATTTTCATTGATAGTGGCCGTCGGTTTTTGGAGCCCATGAGCGGGACGGAATCGTGGTGGGTCGGCCCGGGACAGAAAAGGAAGGAAGGGAAATGAATAATTCCAGAGGCTTCGGCGTAGAGGCGCGGTTCCTGAGTTTTGTGTCCATTGCTGTTCTCGTGTTCACTCTATCTCCCGTGGTTTGGGCAGAAGGCCCTTCCTCGAGCGGTGAGCAACTTTTCAAGGAGAAGTGTGCGATCTGCCATTCGCTCGATCGGGCTTTGAACCGATTTGACCCAACTGAGAATTGGGAAAAAGTGGTCGCGCGCCAGCGCTCCAAGGCTCCCTTCTGGATAAGTTCCGACGACGGGAAGGCAATTGTTGATTATCTCGATAACAGGGACAAGAGAATCTCGGCTGGCCGTCCCGATCTTCTCCCTGAAGCAATGGCGGCGCGTCAGAGTCTGGTTGTCGTCGAGCCTGCCGCGCGATTGAACGAGAATGTGTCGCAGTCCCGCTTCAACACTGCGTGCGCAGCCTATGCGGCGAATGAATTGCTGTTGAGCGGAGTGCAGTTTTTCGAGAAACTCACACAACTCGGTTTACCGACCGACAAGGAACTGGTGGGCGTGACCTCGGAAGAGGCATACTGGTACTCCAGGTATATTCTGTCGGCGCTCGACATGGAGTCGGGCATAGGCCTCCACGTCCTTCGGTCACGCCGCATGGTTCTCGAGGCGGAAGAAGAAGGCATTGCGCCGAAAGATTTTTATGAGAAATTTCTTGCCAGGGTGCGGGAGCGCACGGGTCAGGCCGTTTCTCCCCCCGGGATATATCCTATTTTTGCCGAGTTTGCGTCCGGCGAGCCGGAGTTGACCGAGTTGCCGGATTTCAGCGACTACGGAACCCTGAGGTGGAACCCTCAGAAGTTCGAAAAGACCATCAGTCCGGCGGCGCTCGGGCAGGCTCTGTACAATCAGACGTTGTGGGCTGAATATCTGTTCGGCTCGAAGCACGGTGAGAACCTGCTGGGTAACGACGCCGTCGAGGGGTACATCGGCGCGATACTGGTGGACGAAGCCATAAGCAAAATGCACTTTCTGCGAGCGGAGGCCGCGTACGACGGCAGGGTCCTGGGGGCTGTCAATCCATTCGCATATGAAGCAAAGACGCTATATTTCCCGCATCAGGTGCTCGTCGAGCTCTCCTATCCTGAAGGGGAGCCTCCGGTACCTACGCAGTACAAGGTGACTGACCCGGCGAGCCAGCTTTTTGATCAAGCGTCGTTGCTGCTCGGGGCGAGCGAGTTCTATCACTTTTCCGATCCTAAGATAGAGGATAATTGGAACGCAGTGTTCGGCTCACCTGCTGAGGGGGCGTTGTTTCCGACCGAGGCTCACAATATGGCCATGGGGCTGACCGGCGTAGTCCTCAAGAATATGATCGCAATGCACTTTGACCCCGTGCGTCAAACCTTCGCTTCCACGTGGGCAAACGGCGAGAAAGGCAAGACAATATCATCGCTGGACGCGGGGATCGCTCTAGTCGCGCTGGCAAACGTGTACAATGCGTTCCATGACGAAGAGGAGATCAGACAAGGCGCTCGCAACATGCTCGAGCGCCAGGCCCAATTCCTCTCCGAATACTTGCAGTTAAGCGACGGCGGATTCGTTGAAAACTACAACATTGAAACGAGCGCGCAGTCGAAAGTTCCCCGCAGGCTGGCATCGCAGGCGATGGCCGTCCGCGGTCTGTTGGCTGCGTACCAGGTGACGGAAAATTCCAGTTATCTTGAATCAGCCCTGACGGCGCTGAACTTCATGAATGAAAAACTCTGGTCATCGGCTGCAAACATGTACCGCTCGGCAGAGGGATTGGAGCTGTCACGGTATTCGCCAACGGACGTCGCGGCCACATTGGGGGCCCTGCGAGAGATCGTTCTCATTAGGCAGGACAACGACGCATTGAAGAGGTTCAAGCTCTTCTTCCTTACTGCGATGAAGCGCAACGGCATGCAGCTCGCCGAGTTGGAACCCACAGGAGAGAAGATGGGGAGCGTGCGGGATGTCATGACGCCCGATTCCGATAATGACGGTGTGAGAAAGCCTCAGTTCGCCGGTGGCAAATTCGGAATCGCGCCGGTCGTCGCCGGTCAAATTGAAGTTTCGACTCCGTAATGCCTTGAGCTGGAGGGCGAGCGGAGAGCGGCAGGGAGGAAAACGCGCGTGGTTTCCGCTCCGCACATTACGAAGAATATGAGAATCGAGGAAGTGATAAAACGCTATCCGCAAACAACCGTCACTTTCGAGCGATTCGGCTTGCGGTGCACCGGTTGTTGCGTGTCGGCGTTCGAGAATATCGAAGAAGGCGCAATGTCACATGGCATTGACCTCGATTCTCTGCTTGATGAACTTAACCGCGTTGCGCACACATAGATGCCCCCAGAATGTGCGATTTTGAAAGATCGCAAGCTCGGACGGCCCGGACGCTGTCGCGGGCTGAGTTCTTCCGAATCTCAGGCGGATTCCCGCGAAGGGGGGCAATCCCGCCACGTCTTTATCACCCTCCTGACCGACTTTGGACTGAACGACACCTACGTGGGCGTCATGAAGGGGGTCATCGCCGGAATCAATCCAACCGCTGCCATAATTGACTTGTGTCACGGGGTCGCGCCCCATGATACGAGGGCAGCCGCTTTTCTCCTTGCCGGCTCGTATTCGTTTTTTCCTGCGGGCACGATACACGTCGTAATTGTTGATCCGGAGGTAGGTAGCGCTCGAAGAGCGCTGTGCGTGCAGGCGGGCGAGCATTTCTTCGTTGGACCCGATAATGGAATCCTCTCCATCGCATGTTTCCAGGCCGGACACCCGAGAATATTCCTTCTGGAGAATGAAGTGTACTTCCTCAAGAAAAAGAGCCGGACATTTCATGGTCGCGATATCTTTGCGCCGGTTGCCGCACATCTGTCGGCGGGGGCGCTTATAGAGTCGGTTGGTCGGCGGCTCCGCTCGATGCGACAAATTCGGATGCCGGTCCCGAAGGCGGGACCCGCTCGCCTGCTGCGCGGCGAAATCCTCCACGTTGACAGGTTTGGAAATCTAATCACCAATATACAGGAAAAAGACCTGTTGAGAGTCTTTGGAGAAGAGAATACCAGGCGTCTCGTCATAACGTGCGCAAACCGTCGGATAGCCGGCGTGGTCGAAACGTACAGCGACGCCAGGCCGGGGGTGGCGCTGGCTCTTTTCGGAAGTCATGATTTCATGGAAATCGCTATTTCGAGCGGCAGCGCGGCTGCGACGCTGGGAGCGAAAAGGGAAGACAAAGTCCGGGTCGAGTTAAAGCAGTGAGAATGGGGGTAGAACACAGCCGCGACGAAAGAACAAGAGAAGAATCAGCCGCAACCGCATCGCGGTATGACCGCAAGCGAAAAGTTGTTTGGGACAGGGTGGGGAAAACGCTCGAGGCCGGAGGCGAAAAGCATGACCGACATTCTTGAAGGCGAACAGGTAGCAAGGTTTCTCAGAAATCTGATCCATGCAAAGACGCAGATTCACCGCGAGAGCGTTGACCTGACCGTAAAGTCAATATCGAGAATCGCGACTACGAGCAACATCGATTTTGGCGGCAGTGAATTCGCGCCAGGGGAAAAGGTCCTCCTTGTTCCGGCGAAGCTAAAATCCGATGACAAGTATGGATGGTGGCTTTTGGCGGCAGGCGAATTCCTCGTCGAATATAACGAAGACTTGCTGCTGCCACCACACCACCTCGGGATCATCCAGCCCCATGAACGGCTCTTAGAGAGCGGCGCTACGCATAGCACGCGCCTCGTGACTGAACCCGGCGAAAAACTATTCTCTCTCATACACGTGTGTCAGTCGGACATTCGGATGAAAGAGAACGCACGTATCTCGAAGCTCATAGTGCTTCAGCACGAGGCAGGGTAAAGTATCTGTGCCGCTCTTTCACAATTCTTGAATCCCTATCGCATAATGATCGGGCGACATTCCAACGGTTGGCGGTCCTTCGGTGGAGATTTCAACTCTGCATCTTCAACAAGGGAGGGAAAAAGGAAGGCGGTCTCTCTTTCGGGAAATCGCCTTCCTTGCCTGTTGGTTTGAGTTGTCGGCTACTGACGCGGCGGTTGGAGCGTGCCACAATGCACGCATCGCTCGGTATCGTAGTCTTTGTCCTTCACCAAGCCAAAACGTCCGCAGTGTTTACAGCCGCGGGCAAAGCTCTTTATCTCAACCTTCAAGCCCGCGATGCTGTAGCTTTCGCTCTTTTCTTCTTCGGCCATTGTGTAGTAACCACCTTTCTCAGATTTGCTGCTCGGGGACAAACACAAAGAATTTATAAGCCTATGCCCGCGTCAACCTCGACTAACTGGCCGTTTATGCCGTCAGCCTGGGGTATCGCAAGCGAGAAGATGGCGCCGGCCGCTTCTTCAGGAGTCAAGATGCGACCGCCGCGCATCATCACGAACTGCTCGGCCATCGAGCGCATCTGTTCGGGTATGCCAATGTTTGCGCCAAGAATCTTATCGCCCGCTGTGGCCTGCGTCAATCGCGTCTCGACAAACCCGTAGGCGATGCAGTTGCAGTTTACTTTCAGACGCAGCCACTCCTTGCAGAGAACCCGCATGAGCCCGATCACGCCGCTCTTGGCCGCGCCATAGTTGCTCTGGCCCGCATTGCCGTGCGATCCAGCCTCCGAGGCAATAAAAATCACGCGCCGATATTTGCCATCCTGACTCAGTTCCTTGAAATGCGGATACGCCAGTTTCGCCAGCAACCACGGCGCTTCCATATGAACTCGCTCCATCAGGCGGAAATCTTCCAACTCCATCTTCTGAATGACCTTGTCGTTGCAGAAACCGGCTGAAGGCACAAGGATGTCTAAGCCCTTGAAATTCTCAAGAGCGGCCTTTATCAGGTTCTCATTTGTCGACAACTCCATGACGTTTCCTGCAACTGAGACCGCCTTGCCGCCGGCAGCCTTGATAGCTTTTGCAACTTCTTCAGCAGGCCCCTTATCCAGGTCTCCCACTACGACGCTTGCGCCTTGGGCCGCGAACAGCTTCGCAGCCGCAGATCCGATTCCTCTTCCCGCTCCCGTTATTACGGCTACCTTTCCATCAAGTAAGCCCATACGCACTGCCTCCTTTTTGACCAATGCCCAGGAAGTTTCCGGATTCGATGAAGAAGCTCCCGCCGCGAATCAATACATGAATGGGGGTACGCGCGGGGAATTCCTCTCGATGAAGTCACACTATTTTAGCATATTTTCTGGAAATTGCAACATAAATTTTGCTCTTCAGGGCCGTTTCGGGAAGCGATTCATATGGCCCGGGAGAACTGCTGTCCGAGAGGCGGTCGTCACGGGGTGGTTAGACCTGTGGATCAGCCAAAGAATCTGTCAAAGTACTCTCGCTTGGCCAGAAGGTTGAGGTCGATTCTCAGGAAATCATCCGCCTCCGAGGCAGTGATGGGCGCGGCAAATGGATTCCTTATGGACGGCGCAACATGACATGCCGACTCTTGGCAAGCATCTGCGCCGTGTTCAACATTATTATTATCTTCAGCCTCGCGAAGTATGCGTTCGATGCCGTTTTCGTCAACGGGACCGTTCTGAGAATTAATATATTCCATGATGATGCGGGCCAGCGACTGAATCCTCTTTCCAAAATCCTCTTCGCCACTCATATTTCGCTTGAGGCCGATTACTTTGCTATTGTAAAGAGCGACCGGCTCGCCACATATCGGGCACGGACCCATTAAGATTGTTCTCGAAGGAGGTGGAGTGATATATCCGCTTGATTTGCAGTATGGGCATGTCACACGCAGCATTAGCGCTTCGCCTCACCTTCTTGCATGCACGTGCCGGACAAGGGAATGTGTATCAACGAAAATATTATAGCACAAAACCTTGTGCACTTCAAATCGTGTCAGACTAGATGCGGGTAGGGCATTGCCGGAGGGGGGATTTACCGACAATGCCCTTAGTTAGCATGATTCGTGGCCGCGCGACCCGTCAAAAGTCGCGCTATGCACCCGCTATTTGCTTCCTTCGGTTTCCGATTCGGGATTCCAATTGGGTTCAGTAATCGGAATCCTCGCCTTTCCTCATCAGGCGTTTGGACGCTCGTGCCCAGCCGTCACAAACATGTGGCCATCTCTATATGAAATCTCGCTGCATCCAGCGCCAAGGCGGATTTGCAGCGGAATGGACGCTCTCGACATACCGGAAATTATTGTTGCCCATCTGAAATGAGTGGATAACGCGTGAGCCGACCATATTGTCCTCAGTGCTTCATCCTCTTCCCGGTTCAAACGGCGCCGATTTCGCACTTCCCTTTTTGCTCGGCAAGACGATCTCTTTTTTCAGGCTATCGATCAGTTTCTCCAATTCCTTCAACTGATTGGAATCAAAGTCGATCGGATGCGAGGGATTGCTATTTGACTTTTCCTTCGTCATAGTGGTATTCCTTGTAGAAGCGTGTATCATATTCTCCGTTCAGACGACTGCCTCAAAACCGACCAGTTGGTTTGTAATGTGCCAAAAAATTTTTATGAGGCCACCCCTTCGACCAACAGCAACCGCAAGTTTCTGAACAGGGAGGATAAGTCAATATGGCTCGGGTCCAAGTGCGCCATCATAGTCGTACCTTGCACAGCTCCGATAATGAGCAATGCGAGGGAGTCCGGATTGACCCAATCCTTGAACAGACCTTCTTGCTTTCCTTGCTCGAGGATTTGGACGATACTGGCTTTCCATTCAGCATATATCTTTCTCAGACTTCCGGAAAAGTGCTCTTCAACTTCCATCATCTCGGCGGTTAGAACTGCCAGAAGCGCACATCCATGAAAGACATTCCCCTCGTGCGTTCTTATCATAATGTCGAACATCCGTTCTATTCTTCTGATGGCGTCGCTCTCTTTCGCGATCTGGTCAAGCACGTTAGTGACCCAGAAATCTTTCATGTATTCTATAACGGCGTCTCCAAGCTCGTCCTTACTCTTGAAATGAAAGTAAAACCCGCCTTTTGTCAGTTCAGAGGCGGCAAGTATCTGGGCCAGAGATGTGTTATGGAATCCGTTCTTTCTGAACAATTCAGATGCGGCGTCTACGATACGCTCGCGGGTATGCTTTCCTTTTTCAAGTGTTGCCGTGACCATATTGCCCAGACTCCAAAACCGACCAGTCGGTTTCTTTGATTGAAGTATACCATATACTTCGCCGCCTGTCAAGAACTTTTGGCCAGTGGGCCAAAAAAAACATTTCGCAGACGCGTTTGCAGCTTAAAGAAAAACATAAAATCAGGAATGTAAGTATTTGAGAGAAGGCTACTTCAGGCGAGTAGGTCGATGAGGCCGCCGGGTGTCTGTGCGCCGGTATTTTGGGCGAGGCGCTGGATTGCCGGCTGCTCCTCCTGGCGATTCATCTCTGGAACCTCGCGTACGGCCAGCCATTGATCTGCGTGCGTCGCTCTGGCTGGCTGCACAAGGTTTTGAGTTTGCTCTGCCCCTCGAGAGTCGGCTGATATTGGCCGCCGCATCGCCGAAAAATCCGGTTGATTATGCGTTTGCGGAAATCTGACACCCATTTTGTTCCCTCCGGATTCTCAGTATGAATTGATGATGTTATATTAGCATGTGTCTCCAGTGATGTCAATGCCGCACATTTGACAAAGTGCGCGCATGCATTGTCAAGAGACCCTTGTGCTATAATAGAATGTGTGAGTTTACTTTTCGCGCGCATCGAATCGTGCAAGTCGGAGGCGAATGGATTACAAACGAGCTACTCTGAATTTTAGTTTTGTGGTTCCCAGCGCCATTGCGGGAATGGCGAGACCGGGCACCATTGATGCGCTTGCGGATGATCTCGCGTTCCTCCGGACGGAGGGGATCAGAGCCATTCTGTCACTATCAGAGACTCCCCTCACAGAACCGGTTGTGCGCGAGCATGGTTTTTCGTATCTTCACGTGCCGATAGATGATTTTACCGCCCCCACTATCAAACAGGTCAATCAATGCATGGATTTCGTGGAACGTATGGTCAATGCTGAAAGGAAACCTGTGGCTGTCCACTGCGGCGCAGGGTGTGGCCGTACGGGTACGATGCTGGCATGTTACCTGGTGAGGACCGGCAAGACGGCGGACGAGGCGATCGAGACAGTCAGATTCATGAGACCCTGCTCTATCGAGACGGAGGGTCAAAAGGCTTTGGTATATCAATACGAGGAGCATCTGAAATACCGGCCACACTTCGATTAGACGCGAATCAGCATCCCCTTCTAATGCATTCAACTAGGCCGAGATTTTTTGCCGATGAGATGTTGGGCCGACTTGCCAAGTGGCTCCGCCTCCTGGGCTACGACACAGAGTATGCTTCCGATCTGTCCGATTCAGATATCATTGCACGCGCCGAATCAGAAGGGAGGATTATCTTGACCCGCGACGTTTCGATGATGAAGCGGAAGAGATGCCATTCCTGTATCTTTGTGCGCAGCGACCATTGGCGGGAGCAATTGAAGCAGGTGTATGTTGAAGCCGGACTGAACCGCAGTTCGATTCTTACTGTCTGCTCAGCGTGCAACTCTCTGCTCGAAGTAGTAGACAAGGGCCTAGTCCAATCTCTCGTTCCGCCTTATGTGTACAAGACACAGGAGAAGTTTTCGAGATGCGACAATTGCTCGCGCATCTTCTGGTCAGCCACTCACGTCAACCAGATTATTAAAGAGCTTGAGCGTCTCACGAAGGAGTCGTAACATGTCAAAGAAGATTTTCCGGATTCTCTTGGTGTCGGCGGTCCTGCTGGTCGGTTGTGGTCGCCGTGACCACGGGGATCTGGGAGCAGAGCCCCAGACGCCGCCATCTTCAAAGAGTGTGGAGACACCGGGTGTAATACGGCCCTCAGTGGCGGGCTCATTCTATCCTGCGAACGCCGACGCGCTCAAGGGCGACATCGCGCGCTACTTGAAATCCGCGGACCTGCCCGAGACGAAGGGAGAAATTATTGCGGCTGTCGTTCCCCATGCGGGATACGTCTATTCCGGCCCTGTCGCCGCATACGCCTACAAAGCCATTGCGCAACAAGCAGCCGCCCAAGGCAAGAGCGCAGAAGGCAAGGCGAAGCTGGATGCGGTCGTGGTTCTGGCGTTCAATCATCGGGGTATGGGCCAGGGGGTCTCGGTTTACTACAGCGGAGCGATGGAGACGCCGCTCGGGAAGAAGGCAGTGAACGAAAGAGTTGCGCGCGAGTTCATGGGCTCCGATCCGGGCATCTCATTTACAAGGGGGGCTTTCGAGGGAGAGCATTCGGCGGAAGTTCAGATACCATTCATTCAGACGGCGCTGCCCGACGTTCCCATTGTACCGGTTGTCTTCAGTCAGCAGAGTATCGAAAACGTCGAAGTGGTAGAAAGAGGATTGGAACGAATTGCGAAGGCGAACCGTATCCTCGTTCTGGCT
This sequence comes from Candidatus Poribacteria bacterium, assembly GCA_016215705.1. Classification (GTDB taxonomy): domain Bacteria; phylum Abyssobacteria; class SURF-5; order SURF-5; family SURF-5; genus JACRIR01. Next base: position 25,377 of record JACRIR010000263.1, read on the forward strand.
TCAACCGATCTCTCTCATTACCACCCTTATGAGGAAGCCAACTCGCTGGATGGGCGCATCGTCAAGCAGATTCTGGAAGGGAGCCCCAGAACGATGGCGCAGTTCCTGAACGAGCATTATGAAGACATGCGAGGGCCTTGCGGGGTCGGGCCTGTTCTCGCCGTCTTGTCCTTTGCAGAAAGTCAGGGCGCCGAACCCGTTCTGCTCAAATACGCCAATTCGGGCGACACTTTTGGCGATAAGGATGCAGTCGTTGGATATGCCTCCATCGTGTTTATGAAAAAGCCTGCGCATGACCCTTTGAAATCTGATCGTCAGACGCCGGGCGCCTCAAATACTCCGAACAAATCGGGTTCGTATTCTCTGAGCGACGGCGACAAGAAAACCCTTCTTGGGCTTGCAAGGCGTTCGCTCGAAGCTTTTGTACGCGACGGACGCATTCTCAAGGCCGATCCTCCCGAGAGCGAGATCCTTCTGAAAGATGGCGCCGCCTTTGTCACTCTCAACAAGAACGGGCAATTGCGAGGCTGCATCGGCCAAATGCAGGCCACGATGCCCTTGTACCAGACGGTCATCCGGATGGCTGTGGCGGCCGCTTCTGAGGACCCACGTTTCTCTCCGGTCAAACCCGAGGAGTTGAAGGATGTTCATATCGAAATATCCGTCAACTCTCCTCTGCGACCTGTGTCAAGCCCGGATGAGATTGTTCTCGGGAAACATGGTGTAGTGGTTGCGAAAGGATTCCGACAAGGAGTGTTTCTCCCTCAAGTGGCAACCGAAACGGGTTGGACCAAAGAGGAATTTCTGCGCAATCTATGCGCCCACAAGGCCGGCCTGCCACCGGACGCCTACATGCACGGCGCCAGGTTGTACGTCTTCACCTCGATTGTCTTCGAAGAGGAGAAGGGGCATTCTTAGTATACGACGGCAAACCATGCGGGCATGAATCTGTTCGCATTTGCCGTGCGAGAACTGACAGGGAGTATCGTGCGAATGAATGCGCACTCACACTGACTCGACCTGAATGCGCCATTATCGGCCACACTTTCAAAGAATATCTTCAAGTATATTTGAGCATCTTTGATGCCAAAGCATTCAATGCCATGACCTCTTCCGAAAAAAGAAATATTTTTGTTGACAACAGAAATTTAAGTGATATCATATGGTTATTGTCCTCCTGATGAGCATGTGTTTTCGGCGCGGGAACTCTCATGAAGCCTCGTCCCAACAAGCAGCGTCACTCTCACCAGAAGCAGTCAAAGATCAAGACAAAGATTCTTATCATTGATAGCGATCCTGCAACCGCCGGCCTGCTGCGAAACTATCTGGAAGATGAAAAAGGGTTTCTCGTGTTGACTGCCGAGACAGGAATGGATGGTATACGGGCTGCCATCGAACACACTCCCGATCTCATTCTGCTCGACATTCGGCTGGGAGACATGAGTGGACTCGAGGTGCACGAGAGACTGACCGCAAACCGCGCGACGGGAGCGATACCTGTGATATACGTCTCCTCTTTCTTCACCCTCCGCACAATTGAACAGGCTACGGTAAGGGGCGCGCGAGGATTCTTGAGCAAGCCGTTCAATCTCCCCCAGATTTACACAAAAGTGGAGACCGTCCTCCGCTCCACGTAGCGTGGGATGTCTGTATCCAAAGAACCATCATTCCCGTTGCCGTTCCCCGAGCAGAATTCCGATCGCATCGCGGCGGATTGGTATCCCCTTGACGCATCTGCATTCGCGGCAACTCGAACATCGACGTATACCGAGCGAGGCAGCCTGAGCGCGTCTGTCCTCCGTGTCGCGAGGATCAAGATGCAACTGAGCGAGTTTGACAAAAACATATGGCCCACCGAAACCCTCATTCTTCCAGTCAAATTGAGAGCAAGTCGAAACACAACCGTAACACTCCAGGCAGCCCGCCAGCCGACGATATACCTCCGGAATCCGCATTGCGCCGAGGGCCTCGCAGACGGCCGCAGAAACGTAGAGCCGTTGCGTTGATAATCTCTTGTCGAGAGGCGACCGGTCCACTATCAGGTCTCGTACCGGCGGCAAGTTTCGCAGGGGAGAGATTCTCATTCCCGGAGTTGCCTTTGTCAGACAAGCAAGGCTCGGACGGCCGTTGACTTCGACTGCGCATTCGCCACATTTTGCACAACGGCATCCGTACCTGAAAGCCAGCGTCGAATCGCGGTTCTCATATATATGCAAAAGGACCTGAAGAACAGTAGCGTCCTCTTTGAGCGGAAGCGAATAAGTGTTTTCCACGAGCTTCGCCTGGTCCGGATCATATCTGGCGACTAGAACAGTTGCGGTCTGCATCAGACATCTCCGCCATACTGACCCAGGTTGAGTCGTGAGTCGAGAACCCTGGCTTGAATACTCCGAGGTAGAATACTCAAGATCGCAAATTGAATGTGTTCGCGGAGCCGATTTGGTCCGCCTTTTGTGGCAAGGCCGAACTTCGACAGTGTGACATCTTCAGTTTCAATCCTGAGCGATCCTTCATCGATCCGAACGACGATGTTCTTGAGCCAGTTTCCATCATCGCGTTTGGGATAATCGAGTCTGAAGTGTCCTCCGCGGGATTCCTCTCTCGCGAGCGCGCTTCGGGTCACCACTTCTGCCACCTGAACCATCTTCTCAAGTTCAAGAGCCTCGATCAAATCCGGATTACATTCTTTTCGATTCGAGACGCGGAGGTCTGAGATCTGTCCGGAAATCTCGGTAATAGTGCTGAGCGCGGCGTTGAGACGCCCGCCGTCACGAAGGGGGCCGACCATTTCCCACATCGTTTTCTGGAGTTTTCGGATGAGACGAATCGGAGCGAGTAGTCCCTGTTTGCCCGGAAGTTTCAGCGAGTGGGAGCAACCATCATCCACAGACGTGAAGTCGCACGCCGGCGTTTCCATTTCAGCCGCTGCTTTGGCGGCTGCCTCTCCCGCAAGGCTTCCGAAAATGAATAACTCAGCCAGAGACGTGGAACTGATACGGTCCGCCCCGTGGAGCCCTCCCTGGACTTCTCCGACGGCGAAGACATTCTCGAGGCCGCGAATTCGACAATCCGCCTCCACCCTTACGCCACCCAACTGATAGTGAGCCGTGGGGAAGACATCCCATGGGACCCGTCCGTTGGCGGCCTCCTCGCCGTATGCGCGCCTGACGGCGTCAATCATCGAGGGAAACGTTTGCTTGAGGAATTCCAGCATCTTTGCGCCAACCACCTTCCGCAGGTTCGGCGACAAATCGAGCAGCAACCCGCCGTATTCGCCGGCGGCGCCTTTTTCTTTTGCGAGCGACATTGCAGCCGCGACCTCTGCGCGCGTTCGCGTCCTGATGTGAGTAAGAGCCTGGCCGCCGTGCGCGTCGAGAAGTCTGCCGTATGGTCCGGCGATGGCCGGCTCGCCGCACACGATCCCGATCATTGACTCCGGATGCGTCAGCGCAAAGGGAATGAATTGCTGTTGTTCCATATCCACAAGCCTGGCTCCGGCATCGAGCGCAAGAGCATATCCGTCGCCGGAGACTCCGCGAACGTTGCTTGTGTGCGGATAGAAAATCCAGCCAAGGCCTCCTGTGGCCAGGATGGTTTGTTTTGCCACAATCACAAGAATCTCACCTGTCAGCCATCTCAAACAGAGAGCGCCGGTCACGGCTGAGCCGGACTTGAGCAATTTGATCGTGAGAGTTTCGTCCAGAATCTTTGCGCTTGTGTGGGCAAGGGATGCCCTGAGCGCTGTTCCAAGAGGGATTCCTTCAGAATAGGTGGTGAGGGTTCGGGGAAGGCTGTGCCCCCCGATGGGGATGGGGAGTGGAGCCGGCTTTCCGGCGTGGTTTCGCGAGAAGAGGAGGCCGAACTTCTCCATGAGTTCGGCCGCAAGATGCGCCCGATCGCAATAACTTTCCACGAGAGACTGGTCGCCGAGAAACTCGCCGCCGACAATCATATCGCGCATGAGAGCTTCGACGGAGTCTTTCGGGGAGATATTGGGCCGCAGAACGAGGCCGCCCGAGACGCGGGTGTTGCCGCAGCCGTAGGGTCCTTTGGATACGATTATGACTTGTGCGCCGGCCTGAGCGGCGGTTACTGCGGCCACAATGCCCGCTCCGCCCGCTCCGATACAGAGCACATCGCAATCGACTCTCTTAATCATTGAGGCGCTATTCTATCTCGATCTCCTTGACGGCGAGTTCCATTCCCTCGACAACGTCCACGTCCTTCGACGCGCAATTCGGGCAGATGAACTCAAAGTTGAGCACGGGAAACACGTTGTCGCACGGTTTGCATTTTCCCTTTATGGGCACTATCTCGAAGTCGAGAGTTGCGCCCTCGGCAAACGTGTCTTTCGTAATGAATTGAAAGAAGAACGAAAGCTGGCTGGGAACAATGCCGCGAAGCTCGCCGGCCCGTATCCTGACTGTCTTTATCTTTCGCGCGCCATTCCGTTGCGCTTCGGCAAGCACGATTCTCAGGATGCTCTGCGCAATTGACATTTCGTGCATATGGTGTCGCCTTCGCTCTCAGAGCTTCCCTTTTTCCTGCATTATGGTGGTCATCAAATCGCGCACGTCACGTTTGGGCTCGGCGAGGGTTTCCCTTCGTTTCATCGTGAGTGACTCAGTGGGGCAGACCATATTGCAGAGTCCGCAACCGAGGCACTTTTCACGGTCAACCTCGGCTATCTCGTTGACCGTAAGCGCGCCGAAGTGGCATCTGTCCACGCAAGAGCCGCATGCCACGCAGGTTTCGGCGTCGATGTCGACCACGAAGTGCGAAGTGGCAATGGCGTGCGGTTTGTGAAGACGGGTTACTCCGCCCAGAAGACCACAACAGCAGCCGCAGCAATTGCAGATGAAGTTTATTCGCTTCTGCGTATTGTCGGAAAGGTGGACCAGCCCTTCCTCTTCGGACCTGTCGAGCACTTTATAGGCGTCTTCCCTTGTGATCTTACGGCCAAAGCCGCGCTCGACGGCATACCGCGCAAATGGACCGAATGTGAGGCACGTGTCCTTGGGCCTGCCACAGGACTTTCCCAATAATTCCATCTCATGCCTGCAATAGCAGACCGACAGGGCGATATCGTCGGACTCCTGAATAAACTTCGACACCCGCTCGTAAGGGAAAACTTCCACACCGCTCGGGATTTCCTTCTCCATCACCACGATACGAGCCAACTGTGTTTTCGAGGCGAACAAATCCTCGGCCCAACCCGTGTGCCACATGGCGTCAAAAAGACCCGCAAGCTTCGTCGCTCTCTCGTTTACTTCGCCCTTCATAAACTGAAGCTCGAAGATGCCAGGCACAAGGGGGAAAAGGCTGTAATGATCCGTCCCGTCTTGTTTCCGATGATACACTAGGCCCTTATTGGACATGGTTTCAAGGATAGGCTTGAGCTCGCCCTCCGAACGTCCAAGCATCCCGCAAATGGAAGGCAGCGGAGTCGGAAGTATCGGCAACTCTCCGGCCAGTTCGGCCTCTTTTTCAGTGAAGAGTGTTTTAAGAAGCTCAATGAATTTCTCCGTTCTCGGCGCTCCCGCGGGATACTGATTGAGCTTGTCAATAAGTCTTTCGTAAGTGTTTTCAGTCATCTTATAGATCCTCCTCGCCTAGTTCTTGCGCTTTGCCGCCAGTTCCGCCTTCACCCAATTGAGCCACGCATCGAGTCCCTGTCCCGTCGTGCAGGATAGCGGAAGTATCATGAGTCGGGGATTGATTCTAAGCGCGTTTTCTTTTGCCTCGTCCATTTTGAAATTCGTGTAGGGAAGCAGATCGATTTTGTTGATAAGCATCGCCGACGATTCCCTGAACATGAGCGGATACTTAAGGGGTTTCTCATCGCCTTCGGTGACGCTTAGAAGCATAACCTTATGGTCTTCGCCGATCTTGAATTCGGCGGGGCAAACAAGGTTGCCCACGTTCTCCACGAAGAGGACATCAATGGAGGAGCAGTCCAGATTCGTGAGCGCGCTCTTTGTCATGTTGGCATCGAGGTGGCAGGCGCTGCCCGTGTTTATCTGAACGATAGGAACATCGAACTTTCTCAGGCGGTCTGAATCTCTCGTGGTTGCGATGTCGCCCTCTATCACTCCCACGCGGACTCCGTCCGCTTTCAGCCTCTCGATTGTTCGCTCAAGAAGCGTCGTCTTCCCGGCGCCCGGAGAACTCATCATGTTTATGGCGAGGACGCGGTTCGGCGCCAGGATGCCTCTGATCTCGTCGGCAATGATATCGTTTGCTTCAAGTATGTTGTTGAGTACGGTTACTTTCATTTTCCTTCACCCCAGTTCCGGTTCACATGAACGCGCTTATTCCCGTGGCAAATCTGCCGATTATCAGTTTCTGTATCTGTGTCGTTCCTTCGTAGAGGCTGGCTACGCGCGCATCGCGCATATAGCGCTCGACGGGGTACTCGTTGGAATATCCGTATCCGCCGAAAACCTGGATTGCGCGGTTGCCGCATCGGAGCGCAGCCTCCGACGCATAAAGCTTCGCGATGGACGTCTCGCGAGTGTTGGCGACCCCCTTGTTCTTGAGATGTCCCGCCTGAAACACCAGAAGACGAGCGGCCTCCGTGTCAACGACCATGTCGGCAATCAATTCCTGGACGAGTTGAAAACCCGCAATCGGCCGGCCGAACGCTGTCCGCTCCTTCGCATATTTAACGCTCGCATCGAGGCATCCCTGGCAAATTCCGACGCAGCCGGCAGCCACACTGTAACGCCCGTTGTCCAGCGCACTCATCGCTACCTTGAATCCGTCACCCACCTTTCCCATCAATGCGCTTTCAGGCGTCTTCACATCCTCGAGCGTGAGCGATGACGTGTCGGACGACTTGAGTCCAAGCTTGCCGTGTATCGGCTGAGACGAGAAACCTCTCGTGTCGGTATCGACAAGGAATGCCGCCAGTCCTTTGTGGCCAACCTTCTTGTCGGTTTGCGCGAATATGATCGCTATCTTTGCAACCCGGCCGTTTGATATCCACATCTTGTTCCCATTGAGCGTCCAATTGGAGCCGGTCTTCTTCGCGGTGGTGGAGATGTTTGCGGCGTCGCTTCCGGCGTCCGGCTCGGTGAGTCCGAAGCAGCCGATTATCTCGCCTGAGCAAAGGCGTGGAAGGTATTCTTGCTTCTGTTCCTCGGAGCCCCATTTGAGAATAGTGAGCGCGACGAGGGAAGTAGTGACCGACAAAACGGTGCGGACGGACGAACAGGCCCGCCCGATCTCTTCCGTTATGACGGCGTATGAAATGAAATCCATGCCGGCGCCCCCGTATTGCTCAGGTATCGGAGCGCCTAGGAAACCGAGACCGGCCATCTTCTTCACGATTTCCGCAGGGAACTTCTCCAGGGCGTCATTGTCGCGGGCAACTGGAAATATTTCTTTTTCCGCAAACTCTCGAGCGGTTTGTTGCGCCGCCCTTTGTTCATCGGTCAGTTCGATGTACATGAGACTTTTCCTTCGCCTATCTGGCAATGAGTTTCTCCACGACCGATATCAATTGTCGCGTGTTGCGGCACTCGTGCGCTTCTTCACAAAACGGCATGTACTCATACATGACGCTGTCACCCAGACGCCATGCCGCACGGGCCTCCGGATTCAGCCAAATGATGCGTTTCGCTTTTTCCGACATTTGTTTGAACGCCCATATCCTCGGGTCGTTGCGATTATTTCGCGCGTCGCCAATCACTATGATTGTCGTCCGGGGGGTGACAGAATCAAGAAACTCATCAGTGAACTGATGAAAAGCATATCCGAAATTGCTATGCCCGTTATAATCGACAAGCCTCGAGTGCAGTGCAAGCTGTATTGCGGCGTTTATCTCATATTCGGAAAACACGCGAGTGACCTCTGCGATTTCGGTCACAAAGACGAAAGTTCTCACCTTCGAAAAGATCTCTTGGAGCGCATACAAGAACTGAAGCATGAACCGGGCGGCGTAACCGACAGAGTCGGAAACATCGCAGAGCGCGAGTATCTGCGGTTTCTCGCGCCGGCGATTCTTGTAGCATAGCTCCATAGGCGCGCCGCCGTACTGAAGGTTGCGGCGAATTACTCTCTTTACGTCTATCCGTCCGCGCTTGCGAATTTTTTGCCTGAGCAGCAGCTTGTCTCGCATCTTCTTGCCCAGCCGCGCGACGATGTCCCGCATTTGGTCAATCTCACGCTGGGACAGGAGATAGAAGTTCTTGTTGAGCAGTTCTTCTTCTTTCAGTCTCTCGCTTCTGCCCAGCATGTTCTTCTCGAGCGCGCCGCGCACGAATTCTCTGACGGTGCCGGAGAGACGCTCCATCCTCATCCGGATAAACTCGATCAACCTGTCGATTCCTTCAGGTGAATACCCCTCTCCTGCGAGTTGCCGCCGGAGTCTCTCGACTTCCTCTCCGAGAACGTCCCAGCCCAGGCTGTCCCGCATCTTCCGCGAAAAAAAGCCGACCTGCAACGGGTTGCTTATCTCGCTCATACCCGCGTGCGTTCCCCGCTCCATCAGCGTCAGTTCGAAGTCGCCGCCAATCTGCCATTGAAACATCCGGGCGAGAGTCTCATACTCCGAGATGTTTTCTTCAAGGAATGATTCGAGAAACTCCTGTACTGTGGCCCGGCCGAACGGCATCGATCCCGTGTCGGGCTCTCCTGTGTCATTGTCCGGAGAGGATTTACTGAGCGAAGTGAAGTAAAGCTCGAATAGCTTGTCGAAGGCCGGAATGTCCACCGTCCGTTTCACAAGCGTCGCCCGCAGAGCGGCCTTGAAGGCGGGCTTGCTCTCGAGGCCGAGGACTCCCAGCGCCTTGAAACAGTCCACAGTCTCCGAGAGCGTCACTCGCAGGCCGGAAGCGCGCAGCGCGTTGACAAATTCCAGAATTGTCTTATCCACGAACCCATCCCATCAATTCAATTTGCCTTCCGTAGACGACAGGACGTTGTGCAGATTACTCTTGACTTTCTTTATGTCACCCTCATACTTGAGAAACAGATTCAGCGTGGATTTCACCGTCTGCTCATCGAGCGCGGCCACATTCAGGATCGTCAGCGCGCGGGCCCAATCGAGCGTCTCGCTGATGCTGGGAAGCTTCTTCAGGTCTACCTTCCGTATTTTCTGGATGACGTTTACAACCTGCGAAGCCAGTGTGTCGGTAATGTTCGGAACCTTGAGATTGACAATTTCCATCTCCTGCTGCGGAACCGGAAAATCAATGAACAAATGAAGGCATCGTCTCTTGAGCGCGTCGGTCATCTCGCGTGCGTTGTTGCTCGTGAGTATGACGCGCGGGATATGCCTTGCCTTAATGGTCCCAAGCTCAGGCACGCTCACCTGAAAATCACTCAGGACCTCGAGCAAAAACGCCTCGAATTCCGGGTCCGACTTGTCGACCTCGTCAACGAGGAGCACTACCGGTTTTTCGGAGAGAATGGCCCGAAGCAGGGGGCGGGGGAGAATGAAATCTTCCGAAAAGAATGCGTTATCCTCTTTGTCGATCTTCTCTACGGCCTCTTTCAGGCTCCGGCAGTCACCCAGCACTTCGCCGACTTTCTCCTTCAGTATCTGAGTGTAGAGAAGCTGCTTGGCGTATTCCCACTCATAGAGAGCTTTACTTTCATCCAGTCCTTCATAACACTGTATCCGGATGAGTTCCAGCCCGGAGGCGTCGGCCCAGACGCCAGCGAGACTCGTTTTCCCGACACCTGCCGGACCCTCCACCAGGACGGGCTTCTGCATCTGTTCGGCAAGATATATCACAGTTGATATCTCGTCGTTGCAGATGTATTTCTGCTTCCTGAACTCCTGAGCGACGTCTTCCTTTGATTTGAACATGGCGGTCGTTACTCCTCGGTCGCAGGTGTTTTCCTGGATATTTGCCTTCGTCGAGTAGAGAGCGCAGTCCTTTGGACGCACGCTCTTTCTTCGGACGCTTGAGTGCCAGGAGAGTCTATGCGCGCTTTCTTATGATTGTTCGGGCGGCCTCGCCTGAGTTCAGCCTCGAGCCAAGCGCTCGCCCATTCTATCTTGAGCGACTGTGTTTTAAGTCCGAACTCGAGGATTCTGACCTTGTGACAGTCCACTTTGCGTTTCCGCATCTCATCGCGTATACGCTCGTACTCCGCGATTTTCTCCTGAGCGGCGGCAATCTGGCGATTCAGTTTTTCGATTCGCTGCTTCCGTGTCAGATGTTCGAAGAAATTGCATTTGATAAGGAAGTTATATTGCGCGAAGAAGTCATATTTAAGATGGTCGGTCTCGTCTTCCGGCCCTGTAAGCCAATGCAGAAACTCCTGCGTGCCGAGGCCGGTGATATGATAGAGATTCTTGTTGGGGGACTTCCGCTGGCGCACAGTCTCCTTCTCTACAAGCTTTCCGCGTTCGAGTTGGGTCAGCAGGGGATAGACCTGTCCGTCGTTGAGGCCGCCTTTCGAGGCAAACGGAGCGAATATCCTCTTTATGCGATACCCGTGCGCGGGACCCTGCAATAGGAATCCAAGGATTGCATGCTTGATTGCCATTTTGAACCTCTGTGCGGGTACGGATATATACCTATGAATTAGGTATCTTAAGTATAGGTATCCATATCGTAGCATGCTCCGTTCAGAAAGTCAATCGGCCTCAAATCCGCCATATAAACGAAAATGGCGCCCGACAAAATCGTCGAGCGCCATGGAGCGTAAAAGGCAGAACGCCTTGAACTATCTCTTCGAGAACTGGAATCTGGCGCGGGCGCCTCGTTGACCGTACTTCTTGCGCTCCTTCATTCTCGGGTCGCGCGTCAGAAAACCTTCCTTGCGCAGGGAGGCCCGCAGAACGGGGTCATAGGAGAGCAGCGCTCGCGCGATGCCATGCCTGACTGCACCCGCCTGACCCGTCATGCCGCCGCCGCTCACGTTGACCACTATGTCGAATTTGCCGAGCGTTTGTGTCGCTTCGAGGGGGTGGCGTATTATCATTGTGAGAGTCTCACGGGTAAAGTAATCTTCGAGGTTTCTCCCGTTCACGGAAATACTTCCGTTGCCCCTCACAAGTTGTACGCGGGCAATCGACCGCTTGCGTCTGCCGGTTCCTGTGTAAACTTCCTTCTGAGTCAATGTAAGGTCGCCTCCATTTTTCAGCGCCTAAGGCCGTCAGGCCTAGGCATTAATCTCTATCGGTTCGGGTCTTTGCGCCTTATGAGGATGCGCCGGGCCGGCATAAACTCGAAGCTTTCGGGCCATGGCCCTGCCAAGCCGGTTGCGGGGAAGCATCCCTTGAACGGCCATGGTGATTATTCGCTCGGGGAATTTCTTCTGCAAGTCTCTGTAAACAATGATTCTCAGTCCGCGAGGCCAGCGGGTGTGATGCCGGTACTCCTTCTGCGCGCTCTTTTTGCCGGTGGTCTTGACCTTTTCTGCGTTCACGATGATGACGTGGTCGCCAAGGTTGCAGTGAGGAGTATACTCCGGCTTGTGTTTTCCACGAAGCAATTTCGCGGCTTCGCACGCGAGCCTGCCGAGAACTTTCCCCTCGGCGTCAATCACAAACCATTTGCTATCTACGTCACCCTGTTTTGGGGAATACGTGTCCATTGAAATCTCAAACCTCCCGCCAGATTTTCTCTTTTTATCCAGACTACATGAGAATCGAGCTAATTTAGCAGAAATCGTCCCTATTGTCAAGTGACAACGAACTTCAACTGCGCAAAATACCCAAAACGAAACTATCCAGTCATTCTGTAGGTGAGAATTTATTCGCACGCGCGACGCGGAAAGAGCCCGAAAAGGCTGTGCGAATAAATTGGCGCCCACACAATCCCATCATTGCCTTGCAGCGCCCACAAATGCACTTCGTTGCGCTAGCGTCTGTTCCGGGAAGGTCTTGACTGTGGCTGACGGCGTGAGGATGCCTTCGGGTTTCTGCAAGGCAAACAGGGGTCCATAAGCGCGCTCGCTTCCTCGCATGTGATCCCTTCGTCCTGCGAAATCCGCCTCGTCGGAATGACCCCTAGGCGCAACCTCGTCTTTGTATGCCTGTCATTCATATCATAGACTGTGGTCAGCGCAGTGTTGGACAATTTCACGTGACACCTTGGGCTCACCACGGAGATATGCCTCCATGAGCGCATTGTCCACAAGCTTGCTCACTTCCCTGCAGATACCGCCTGTGTGGGAGTGTACAAAGTCGTAGCAATCCTCCGAGAAAGGTTCTTCGCCTGAGCCGGCGACCATCAGCCTGAACTTGATATATTGCTCGGTCTCGGCGCGCGACATGGGCATAAGGTAGGACGAAAGCGCGATTCTGCCACGCAGCGAGCTGTACCTCTTGTGGCGCAGCCTCCTTGGAAACGTTTCCTCAGCCAACAGGATGACCGTGCACAGTTTTTCCTGGGGCGTTTCCAGATTCGTGAGGGCTCGTATCATGTGCAGGAGGTCCGACGGCAGGAAGTGAGCTTCATCAACCAGGATAACAACGCGCCGGCCCCTGGAATAGCTCTCCATGAGGAACGAATGGATTTGTTCGAGATAGACCTGAGCGTTCTCTCTCCCGGCAGGTCGAGGGATACCAAGTTCCTCCAGTATGCATGCCAAAAGCCCCGTCTTGCTCATTCCCGGGGTTGCCAGCACAACAATTGGTATGAATTCTTCCCCTGCAAGCGCAGTGAGCAACATTTGTGCGAGCAGTGTCTTGCCTGTGCCGCTTCTACCCCATACCAACCCGAGCGCCTTGCGTTGTTTTGCGCAAATCATCATGCGCACGAACGCTGCCTCGTGGCCGGCGGTCCGGTAAAAAAATTCGGGATTAACGCTGTCATTAAAGGGCATTCGCTGCAATCCGAAATACTCACAATAGTCGAGAGCCATATCCAGGGGTTTGGCGACTGCTGCTTCCATTGTAGTCTCCTTTTACACTTGTGTTGTTGAGTGCCGAGAACTATTCTGCAACGCGTGCGGCGCGCCGTTCGGCAAGAACGCTGAAACCGGAGCGCTCGTTCCTGGAACGACCTGATGCTATGCCCATATCTTGAAGGGCTTGCGCCAGCTTGCGTATCGAGGAAGATGCCTTTGAATCCGGATACTTCACCGAGAATGGAACACACTCGTTCACGGCCAGACGCACGTGCGGATCCTCGTATATGCACCCCATTTCAAGAATCGAGCGGCCGAGAAACCGACGAGCACAGCCGTCTATACGTCCAAAGGCCAGGCGGCCCTCACGCGCGCTCCTCACGCGATTCACAACGACACCCGCTTTACAGCCGGGATTGCGCTCGAGGCAAAGCTTGATCAGGGCATATGCGTCCGTAATGGCGGTTGTTTCCGGCGTCGTAACGATAAGCGCAAAATCTGAACCCGTTACGAAATCCAGCACTGAGCCGCCGACACCCGCGCCGGTATCGATGAGAATCAGGTCGTACCGCGTCTCGAGTTTCCTCAATTCGGTCAGCAGGCTTTGACGTTTATGCCCGGGAAGATTCGCAAGCTCGAAAATGCCCGAGGAGCCAGGGACGACGTCCGGCCCATGCGGGACACTCACAATGACATCCTCGATTCCGCACGCTCCTGAAACCACGTGCCTGAGTGTCCGCTCGATCTTCAGCCCGGCCAGCAAGTGTATGTTCGCTACCCCGAGATCCCCATCCATCAAGGCAATACGCAGACCTAACTTGCCTAGTTCAGCGGCAAGATTCAGCCCGACGTTGCTTTTGCCGACTCCGCCCTTTCCGCTTGTTACCGCAATCAGTCTGGCGGTAAGCGACCCGGATTCGGATGGCTTCTGCACAACGGCTTCCCACGGCGAGGGCTCCGTCAGCATGCGAGCCATCCGCGATCTGAGCACGTTGGGCGCTGTGCCTTCCTTAAGGAGCCGATCCGCAAAGGCCAATATCTTGATGTCCCGCGAAGTGTATCGGCGTGGAATCTCGAATCGCGATGGAGCGAGGAAATCCTGGCTGTGCATTTCAAGGAATCTGAACCGGGCCACCTCTACGCCGAGGAACTCGGCAGCCTCTTCTATTCTCAATCTATCATCCACGGCAAGTCTCTTCCTCTTCCAAGATATTGTATTCTTGTCCGATTCTAATACTTCATATGGTGTTTGTCAACTTTGCCCAATCTGCGAGAGGATGGCGTTCAAATGATGGCAAACTCGACAGGACAGACATAGCTTCTGCAAAACGTAGCGGGCTGTTTTCCATGTTGTCATACTCTATCCGGCTGGCACGGGAACGGACGTATTGTCCGACTCATGTGTTATAATTAAAGATGCTCAATTTCTTCCGGGAATTTGTCATTAACCAAGGACTCTCGACCGTTGACCTGAGACCTTAACAGTTGAGAAAAGAGAGGGGTGAGGCTACAGTGTATGCCGGAATCCTGGGTATCGCGATGGCGCTGGTGTTCGTGGCGGGCTGCAGTTCGCTGAGAGAAGATTACATCACCCGCTATGGGCTCACAAACACCGCGAACCCTGCCGTTAGCGGGGCTGCGGCGGATGAAAGCTACTCGGCCGGCGTCGTTGGCCAGCAATACATCGAAGAATACGATAAGAAGTATCACGAGAGACATGTGTTGAGGGAAAGTCCTCCGGTATCTTCGGAGGAACAGGGCGAGCAATAAGGCGCTCAACAACCATAATGGAAATCGAAGCAAAGGTCCGTCTCAAAAACCCATCCAAGCTCAGGACTTCCTTGATGTCCGGGGGCGCAAATTATATTGGCAGGACCCTTGAGAAAAACTGGCTCTATGATTACCCTGAGCGCACTCTGATGCGAGCGGATAAGCTGCTTCGCATTAGACAAGATGTGCGGACAGTGCTCACATTCAAGGGGCCGCGGCAGCGCTCGGAGTATAAGATGCGGGAAGAGCTTCAACTTGAATTCCCCGATACTTCGAGCGCAAGATCACTCCTTGAGGCTGTCGGCTTCGTCAGTTGGTTCTACTATGAAAAAATCAGAGAAACATGGAGACTCGACACATGTGAGATCGTTTTGGATGATCTGCCGGAACTGGGTCTTTTTGTTGAGGTGGAAGCGCCGACCGCCGACGAGATCGAAAGCGTCATGAAAAAACTGAAGCTCAAGCGGGAATTGATATCCTTGAGCTACGTCGAATTATTTCAGGATTTGCTCAAACGGACAAACAAACGCGCGGCGGAGTTCAAATTCTCGCCCGAATTCAAATCTGCTCTGGCTTCTTGAGGATTCAGAAGAGACATGCGGCGCGACCGTAGTAATCGGAGAGTGGCCTTTCGCTCGCAATGAATGCATTCTGAAAATTGACTGACAGATTCAAAAAATCGAGCGAGAACAGCACGGTTTTCCTCCCTGAGAAGTCTTCTCTTCCCCGGAACAATTTCCATTCTTGGCTGTCGAACTGCCGAAGCCTTGTGATATGATTGAGAGAAAAGTGGTCACGTCTGCCGAACGATAGTGTGTCAATAACGCCTGAATATGGCGAAGAGAGAAAGAGGAGAGTATGAAGGTAAAGCCTGGCAAGTCCGAACGCGTGGCGCGGCGAAAGCCGGTTCCGAAGACCGCAATTATTTTTCAGGGTGGCGCTGCGCGGGGCGCGTTTCAACTTGGCGCGATGAAATACCTCGACGAAATCGGGGTCAAACCGGACATCATCATAGGGAGTTCCATCGGAGTGATCAACGCGTGCCTATATGCCAGCGGCGGCATCGAGAAAATGGAGGAGTTCTGGACCTCCTTCAAGGGAGGGCTGAATCTTGCGAGTGCGGGTCTGCACGAAAACGTTCTTCTCGGGAACTCCCTTTTTTCGATGCGCAGAGCATTTGAAATCTTTGAGGGATACTTTGACTTTCCGCGAATCCTCGAGAGTTCGATCGAGGTTTCCTTCATCCTGACCAATCTGTCCAAGGGCACAGGCGAACTGCGCTCGAACCGGACAGAGAAAACATGGGAAGACCTCCGCACGATCAGTCGAATTGGCTATACGGTGCCGGGGCTCTACCCGCCGATAGAATTTAAAGGAGACTATTGGTGTGACGGCGGCTTCGTTTGGAACGTCCCCTTTGAATATGCTCTGAAAAGAGGCGCAAAACGCATCTTCATGCTGCTTTGCATTGGGCGTTCCCTGCCAAGACAGGATAAGTTCAAGAGTATTTATCAGGTGTTGAGCCGTTTCTACGACGTGATGTGGGTTCACGCCGGCAGCAGCGGAATAATGCATCGTGATTTCAGCGACGCAATGTACCACGGCATAGAGGCGCACATAGTGGAGCCGACTGATTATCTCGGCGGCTTTGGACTGTTGAACATTTTCTCGTTTCACCCATCAAAGGCGAAGAAATTCATTGAACAGGGGTATCGGGACGCCCGCGCCCAGATCAAGAATCCGGGCAAATAAAGGCAGGCCCTTATCTTGCGGCGTTCCTCCCTTACGCTGCGCCAAAAAAGAAGACGGCCTGCCGATGGGCGGCAGGCCGTCTTTTCGATATAGTGCGAGCTACTCTTCCTCCACTTGAATGGCTTCCACCGGACACTCTTCAGCGGCTTGCTTTATCAACTCTTCGTTCGCCGCCAAGTCCGCGTCGGGCTTCACGCTCGCCTGGTCGTTGAGCTTGAAGACATCAGGGCAGGTGGTTTCGCAGAGACCGCAGCCGGTGCAGTCCTCATTGATCCAGACCTTCGCAATCGCCATCACACTACCTCCTTCTCTTTGGGTTTATTGTGGCCTTGTGGCAAAAGACCGACGCATTATACAGTTTTTCCCGTGAAACGGCAAGTGCCGGGAAAAATGGGGGCAGAGAGACCATCCCGCGATTGAACGCTTGGACAAACCGACGCAGGTGGGGG
>JACRIR010000264.1 GCA_016215705.1 Candidatus Poribacteria bacterium
ACTCTTCAGTCGGTCTCTTCGTGTACAGGATTCACGGGCGGGGGGATGACTTCTTCCTTCTTGGGCCATATGAGTGAGGCTATTATTGAAAGGAGAAGAATTCCGCCGACGGCCCCTAAAGCGAGGGGGATGGGTATCTTGTAGATTTCGGAGAGCATCATCTTGACACCGACGAAGGCGAGGATCGCTGCAACGCCGTAGTTCAGATAGTGGAACAACTGCATTGCGCCCGCCAAGGCAAAGAACATGGCGCGCAGTCCCAGTATCGCAAACACGTTTGAAGAGTATACGATGAAGGGGTCGGTGGTGACAGCGAGAATCGCGGGGATCGAATCCAACGCAAAGATGACATCCGTTGTTTCGATTACCAGCAGAACGATGAACAGCGGAGTGGCCATGATTCGACCGGCGTGCCTCGCGAAGAATTTTTCGTCTTCATAATCCGGCGTGACGGGGAAGAAACGGCGGAAGAGCTTTAGGACAGGATTTCTCTCCGGATGGATTTCTTTCTCTTTCTGTGTTGCCATTTTGATCGCCGTAATAATCAGGAAGGGGCCAAAGACATATATGATCCAGTGGAATTTCCGCATGAGAGCGATGCCGGTGGCAATGAATAGCGCGCGCATGATCAGCGCGCCGATAATTCCCCAGAAGAGGACCCGATGCTGGTACTTATTCTTCACGTTGAAGTATGAGAAGATCAGAAGGAAGACAAACAGGTTGTCCACGCTCAAGGATTTCTCGAGCAGGTACCCTGTCAGGAAGCTCAGTGCTGTATGCGCATCCTGAATGAAATAAATGCCGAGATTAAAGAGGAGTGAAAGCGCAATCCAGAAAAACGTCCATGCGACCGCTTCCTTGATTGTGACTTCGTGCGCTTTGCGGTGAAACACCTTCAAATCGAGCACGAGCATCGCTACGACGAAAATGTTGAAGCCTATGAACCAGAAGAATTCGTGTGGCATTATCGCTCTTTTCTCCTTAATTCTCTTCCCGTATCAAGTAAACTACAAGAGCATCTCGAGTTCTATCTCATCTTTGAGGCGGATACCCTCAAGGCCCAAAACGGGGATTTCTGGCTTGAGATTGCGCGCCTGTTCCACGGCGTTACGATGCACTGCTACGAGCGTAAAACCTCTCTTTTGGTAGAAACGAAGCGCGGCAATATTATCGTTGGTGGCTACTACCCAAAGGCGCCCGCACTTGGCGGAAACCGCAACACCTTTGACGGCTGCTATCAATGCTGTCCCGATTCCCGTTCGTTCGACCTCGCTGTTCAGCGTGACGATCTCGCACTGGTTTCCGTCCATTTTATAAGTCGCGAGCCCAACAGGTTTCCCGCCTGACACGGCCAGGAACCCAGGAAGTTGGTCGGCGTAGTGCAATCTGCCTCGGCTGACAATTTTCGTCGAACCCCAATGTGCTTCAAGCAGACTAACCATGTCGTGGCGATCATCTTCGCTCAATGGCCGAACTCTATACGCTTCTTCAGTCAAGGGAGGCGATCCATAAGATTCGCGGGTGTCGACAATCTCCTTGACGAACCCGACAACCAGTCTCCTGAAACCCAACTTCTCGTAGATATAGATCGCCGACTGGTTGAAACTCCATGTGTCCGACTTCGCAACCTTGCAGTCTTTTTCCTTGAACCATTCCTCGAGGCGCAAGTATAGCTGCTTTCCCACGCCTCTCCCTCGCCGGCGTTGCTCGACAAAAAAGTTCTCAACCATTCCGTGCCTATCCAGTTTATAGTAAGGAGTGGTCCCGATTGATCCGCTGATAAAACCCACCAACCTGCTATCCTCCGCCTCCGCCACGAATGTTTTCCATTCAGTTCCCGTCTCGAGGCTAAGAGCGTATTCGATGGTCGCATCGAGGTCCTTATACTCTTCGAATTTTCTGAGTTCTGACGGGAAAATAGAGCCCTTGTAGCCTTGGTAAAGGGCCGTATATAAACTGCTCAATTGTTCACTGTCACTTGCCTTGAATGGTCGAATCTTCATGACGAAGCCACACAGCTCACCTGCTATTGAGCGGACATCAGTTTCGCGACATTCTTGTCAATGAAATCGTTCAAGCGGGCATACAGTTCGCCGGCGGGGAAGTTGGTCCCCACTTCTTCCGGTTGTAGCCACTTCATGGTCGCCTCAACCCACAACAGCTTCGGGTCCTGAATGAATGATTCGATCTTGACTTGTGTTTCAATGGGTTCATTGGGCGTGGGCGGCATCACGAAGCGCAGGCCCCCGCCAAGGATGGGTTTGCCGAGGACGGAGAGTTCCTCGGGCGATTTGCCGAGCATTTTCTCCCATATGTACTGGAAGGCATGAGGGTATTCCGGGCTGCACGAATAGAGTTTCCGGATGGAGCCGTCTTTCTGAGCGAAAACCTGGGGTTTCGGGTCTGTGAATATCCGGATGTATATTTCGCCAACGGCTTCAGCAATCTTTGAGAAGAGGACGCTGTTCGGATTCTCCGGCATGAGGATGAGGAGTTGCCCTGTGTTCGGAGAGTTCATGAAGGTTTCGACAATGACTGTGGTTCCCTCATATGAAGCTTTGATTCCGACTCCTCCCTCCTTTTTCGCGGTCTTCTCGGCCTCGAGGCCGATCATGCTCAGTTCTTTCTGGAACGCTAGCTTTTCGTCAACCGTGAGCGGCCTCTTGGGGGCAATCACGTAATTGAGACCTATGTGTATAACTCGCGCCGTGTTCACGAGCATGTCTGGAACTCCTTAGAAACTCGGTCTATGGTTTAGGGTTCATGGTTTATGGTTGAAGCACAAAGAAGCTTGCATTGCTTTCCTTAATTCGGGGACACCATGCCGCATGGTGTCCCCGAATTAAGGCTGTTCCTCGTGGCAATCATTTTACCATCATGTATGGGTGTTTGTCTAAGGGCGCGCCTTGCATATATTTTTGGATTGAAATATGATGGGAGTGGCTCTAGTCAATGATGAATGAGGAATCTGCGAATGAATTCGCACTTACAGAATTGCAGGAAAGATTCACAGTCTTCCCGAATGAAGCGAAAGGAGATGTCTTGCGATGTTGCCCCGTGAAAGAATGCTGATGGCGCTTGCGCTCAAGCAGCCCGATAGGGTGCCCGTGTGGGAGTTAGGCTTCAACGAAGAAAGCATAATAGGAATTGCGCGTAACTTCACTTCGAACGTTCCTCCATTCAAGCGCATGGTGGACATGACACTCGAGGAGAAAGTGCAGTTGTTCGAGGCGCTCTGCACGATGGTCGAAGCGCTTGACCTCGACGGTATCACGCTCCTCGGGCTCGCCCAGCGCGAACGGATCGACGCGAATCGTATCCGCGACGAGTTTGGAATCGTATACCGGCTGAGCGACCACGGAGAAGCATATCCGGTTGACGGACCGATACAGGATGCGTCCGACCTGAAGAAACTCAAGCTCGGACCGCCGAATCCCGCTGAGCTTATGGGGTTGCAGTTCGCCAAGCAGAAATTTGAGGGACGCCGCGCGCTGGTGTTCCACACGCCCGGCCCGTTCAAAATGAGTTGGACATTGCGCGGCGAAATGGAGAAACTCCTCATGGACTACATGCTGAATCCCGAGCTCGTGCGTTCTTTGGCGCGCATTACCACCGACTACTTCAAGGAATATCATTCAATGGCGATAGACGCCGGCGCGGAGGTCATCGCGCTCGAGGGCGACCTTGCCTTCAACACGAACACGCTCATGTCGCCGGCGCAGTATGCCGAGTTCATCGGCCCATATCACAAGGAAATCGTCGACAACGTCCATCGGAAGGGCGTCAAGATATTCAAGCACTCGGACGGTAATCTCTGGCCGATACTCGACATGTTGCTGGATTGCGGATTCGACGGTATCCACCCCATTCAGCCGCAGTGCATGGATATTGCAGAGGTGAAGCGCTATTGCGGCAAACGAGTATGCATTATGGGCAACATTGACTGCATGTTTCTGCTGCCGGACGGTACGATCGAGGAAGTCGAAGAATCCGTGCGAGAAACCATCAAGGCGGCGGCGTGGGGAGGCGGCTACATCATGTCGTCGTCAAACAGCGTGCATCCCGGCTGCAAGCCCGAGAACTATATCGCGATGGTGCATGCGGCGCGGAGATATGGGAAATATGAATGACTGAGACGGAGCCCGACGACGCGCAAAATGAATTTGAACAAAAACGGAATTGTTCTGACAGCCTCACTCAACCGCAAAGGACCCATCCATGAACGTTTTTTTGATCAATGTCCGGGATGATAATTTCTGCCAATTGCTTCCGGAAAGACTGGCCGGCTCGATGCCCGATGATGGGCGAGTCAAGATTATGGCTTTTCCGCCTCTCGGAATTCAAACGCTTGCTCCGATTGTGCGTCAGCGTGGACATCAGGTAAGAATGTTCGACACTTGTCACCCGCAGATGAAAGCCGTTCACATTGCTCATGCGGCAAGAGAAGAACGGCCCGATGTCATCGCGCTGTCAAGCCTCTCGGTCACCACGTATCCGGCTATTAAGAGCATCGCGGAGAAGCTCAAGACAGAGGCGCC
>JACRIR010000048.1 GCA_016215705.1 Candidatus Poribacteria bacterium
CCGTGGGCGTCAATAATCTTCTTGCAGATGGCGAGACCCAGGCCCGTCCCATGTTTCTTGGTTGTGAAGAAAGGCTCCTGGACGCGATCTAAATCCTTTTCTTCGATTCCGCAGCCGGTATCCGACACCGAGAGCCTCAGGAACGTTACATCTTCACACTGACCGAACTCGGAGCGAATCCACAGTTCTCCGCCTTCCGGCATCGCTTCGACCGCGTTTGTAATCAAGTTCACCAGCACCCGCATGGTCTTGGCCGCATCGAGTGACACAGGCTGGTCTTCACTCGCGAGTTCAATATGCGTGGTTATATTGCGAAGCCTGCCAGCAACTCCCTTCAATGCCTCGTCGACGATCTCACGTATCGGCCTTGATGAATACTCCAGTTTAACGGGCTTCGAATAGTCGAGCAGTTCGGTGACCATGTTGTTCAGTCGCCTGATGCTCGTGTCGATCCATTCCAGCGTCTCCAGCTTGTCCTTGTCTTGTCCCGCGTCGTCACGAATCGCGTCGACGCCGAGCTGTATGTTCTGCAAGGGATTCCTGATTTCGTGGGCTACAACCGAGACCATCTGCCCGATACTCGCAAGGCTCTTCGCCTGGATGAGTTCCGCCACTTTCTTCCTGACCGCCGCCTCGAGTGACTCCGAGAGGCGACGGTAACGCTCCTCGCTTTCCCTCAGCGCTTCTTCCGCCCGCTTGCGTCTCGTTATATCCCCAACAACGGTGATTGCACCCATGAAGTTGCCGCCTTCATCGAGGATGGGGCCACTGGCCACGCTCGCAAACGCGCGAGTTCCATCCTTCCGGATGAACGGGAGATCATACCGGTCCTTGAACCCCTGCTTGCGTCGCTCGAGGTTACGCCGAATGATCTCCGCGCCTTCCTCGTCCACCAGCGAAAAGATTGATTTTCCCATCATCTCATCGACAGTGTATCCGAATATCTCCGCCATGCGCGGATTGACAAACGAAATCTTCGCATCGGCGTTAATAGCCCACACCCCCTCGAGCGCATTCTCGACAAGTTGCCGATATTTCTCTTCAGACTCGCGAAGGGCTCTTTCCATCTGCTTGTGCTCGTCCTGCGACTTCTGCAAATCCATGAGACAGGCGCGAAGCTGCGCCAGTTCCGATATAAGTTGAGCTTTTGTCTTTTCTGAATCGTTCATAGTCGTCCATGAGTTGGTGTCATCATAGTCACTTATACCATATAATAACAGAAGGTCGAACCGGTGGCCAAACGCACAGGAGGTAAAAGGCGAAAGAGCAAAGGCGAAAGTGTCCAAAGGAAACCGGCCGCTGTTTCCCTTGATTCGGGATCCCGCTGCATAAGACGCGGGTCAACGCAACCTCCGCGTGCTGTTTCCCTTAATTCGGAGATCCCGCCCCAGGCGGGACGGCATCGTGTCCCCGAATTAAGGGCGGCTTCTCTCACAGTTAGCCGCATCGTTGCGCGGTCGGGTGCCCCGGTTTGCCGGTTGGTTAGCGCCGGAGAGAGCGGTTTGACAATGACGGGTCTTTTTGGTATATTGGTGCATGCCTTGGGTAGGCCAATGGGTAGGTTTGTCCCTGAGGCAGACACTGGGGAGTCGTCGAATTGGCAAGACGCCTGACTCTGGATCAGGAAGCTGTAGGTTCGAGTCCTACCTCCCCAGCTTGTAGGGGCGCACGGCAGTGCGCCCCTTTGTCAAATTATTGAAATTGTCGCTTACTGTGTGGCCCCTTCGTCTAGTGGCCTAGGACGGGTGGTTCTCAGCCATCAAACGGGGGTTCGATTCCCCCAGGGGCTACTCCTTTTTTGTCATTTGTGTAATTTGGAGAAATCCCCCTCTATCTCCGTTTGTCAAAGGGGGACATAAGTTGTGCCCCTTTGTTAAATGGGGGCGTTGCCGGCGAAAGGAGCCACAGGCAATGTATGCTATAATAAAGACAGGTGGCAAGCAATATAAGGTTGCCGAAGGCGATGTCATCAAGGTCGAGAAACTGAAGGCCGAAGTCGGCGAGACAGTCACATTCAGCGACGTGAAGCTTCTCGCAAAGGACGACAAGGCGACCGTAAAGAAGGAAGAGCTTGCCTCGTTCAAAGTCGAGGGCAAAGTGCTCGGTCTCGAAAAAGGCGAAAAACTCGTCGCCTTCAAGTTCAGACGCCGCAAGGGATACCGGAAGACGATAGGTCATCGCCAGAAGCGAACGAAGCTTCAGATTACGAAGATAGTGGTATGAGGAGGTGAACGACAGTGGCACATAAGAAAGCCGGCGGCAGCTCGCGCAATGGTAACGACAGCAATTCACAGCGACTGGGTGTGAAGAGATATGGAGGCCAATTGGTCAAGGCCGGCAACATTCTGGTGCGCCAGCGCGGGACGGTGTTTCTTCCTGGAACAAACGTCGGAGTTGGCAGCGACCACACCCTTTATGCGAGAATTGACGGCATCGTCAACTTCGTCAGAGCCGGAAAGGACAAGCAGAAGGTCTGCGTTTCCCCTGCGGGGCTATAAGCCCTTCAAGTCTCCTCAAACGACACTCCCAACATGCACGGGCCGAGGGCGGGACACACAGGCCGGCGCCTCGCCTATGTTCGTCGATAGAGTAAAAATTATTGTGCAAGGTGGCGCCGGCGGCAACGGATGCGTCAGCTTGCGGCGTGAGAAATACGTCCCGCGCGGAGGCCCCGACGGCGGCAACGGCGGCGACGGCGGCAGTGTGATTCTGCGGGTCGAGCCAGGCATTTCCACCCTTCTTGACCTAAAATACAACTCCTTTCAGCGGGCGCAGAAAGGCGTCCACGGCAAGGGCAAGAACCAGCACGGGAAGCGCGGCGAGGACAAAATCGTTTCCGTTCCTCCGGGCACGATCGTGATTGACGCCGACACCGGCGAGCCTCTTGCCGACCTGACCCGCGAAAGCGATACGTGTGTGGCCGCGCGCGGCGGAGCCGGAGGCCGCGGCAACGCGAGCCTCGCTAATTTCCACAACC
The DNA here is from genome assembly GCA_016215705.1 of Candidatus Poribacteria bacterium. Classification (GTDB taxonomy): domain Bacteria; phylum Abyssobacteria; class SURF-5; order SURF-5; family SURF-5; genus JACRIR01. Next base: position 2,978 of record JACRIR010000048.1, read on the forward strand.
GGCTTCCCCGCTTTGCTGAATTGGGCTTGCCCGGCGAGAGACGGACGCTGCTGCTGGAGCTGAAGATCATCGCCGACATCGCCATCATCGGCCTTCCCAATTCCGGCAAGTCGACCCTTCTCTCGAAGATTACCGAGGCGCACCCGAAAATCGCCAACTACCCGTTTACCACTATCTCTCCCAATCTGGGTGTCGTCGACGCGGACGCCTACCGGCGTTTCGTCGTAGCCGACATACCCGGCCTGATCGAGGGCGCACACGAGGGCGTTGGCCTGGGTCATGATTTCCTCCGGCACATCGAGCGAACGAAGGTGCTCGTGTTTCTGTTGGACGCAAGCGCCTCCGACCCTGCGAAGGACTACGAGACGCTTCGCAACGAGTTAATCCTTCACAATCCGGCCTTGATGGACAAGCCCCAGATAATCGTCGGGAACAAAATGGACCTCGTGACAGCCCGCAAGAAGTGGACAAAGGCCGGGCGCGCACTCGCAAGGCACAAGGCCCCGATAACCACGATATCGGCCCTCGAGGGCGAGGGACTCGACAGACTTGTCGAACTAATGACCCAGGCGATAGAGAAAGAACGAGAGCATCCGCCGATATTGACTCCCCAACTCGATCTCAGCAAGCGATACGTTTTCCGGCCGGAATTCGCCGTGAAGAAAAAGGGGAACGCATTCGAACTGTCAGGCGAAAAACCTGAGAAATGGGTCGCGAAGACGGATTTCGAGAACGAAGAGGCCGTGGCGCATTTGCGCCACAAGCTCAGCCATCTCGGCATCGAGGCCGCGTTAAAACGCGAGGGCGCAAACGACGCCGTCATCCTTCGAGTAAAGGACCAGGAATTTGAATATAGACTTGGATGACATCAAGCTGCTTGTGGTAAAGGTCGGCACAACATTAGTATCGTCATCACGCAGCTTTCTCGATCAGGACAAGATGCAGCCGATAGTAGAGGACATCGCAAATCTCAGAGATCGCGGCAAGAAGGTTATCCTCGTCTCCTCGGGCGCTATCGGCGCAGGCATGGGAGTCCTTGGGCTCAAAACGCGGCCGAGGCTTCTGCCACAGAAGCAGGCGGTGGCCGCAATCGGCCAAAGCAAGCTCATGCACTTCTACAAGGACCTGTTTAACCAGTATGGCATGCGCGTAGCCCAAATACTGCTGACAAAGGACGACTTCGACGACCGAGCCAAGTATCTGAATGCCCGGAACACGCTTACGACTCTGCTGCAGTACGATAACATCATCCCGATTGTGAACGAAAACGATACCGTGGCGGTGGATGAGATAAAGTTTGGCGACAATGACACACTCTCGGCAATCGTCGCCTCAAAAATGCGAGCCGACCTGCTGGCCATCTTGACGAACGTGGACGGGCTCTACGACTGCGACCCACGGAAGTCCGCCGTTCCGAAACTGATCAGGGAAGTGAAGAACTTCTCCGAGGATTTGAAGAAACTGTGCGGAGGCGCGAGCGCAGAGACCTCAGTCGGAGGCATGGCCTCCAAGCTCGAGGCAGCGCGCATTGCGACGCTATCCGGCATCGGCATGGTCCTCGCCAACGGAGAGAGAGCGCACGTCTTGCAGAAGATATTCAGCGGTGACTGCGAGACCACGTATTTCCACCCGAGGCCGCAGGCTATTTCCGGCCGCAAGCGCTGGATCGCGTTCGGGTCCGCGCCCCGCGGTAAAATCAAAATAGACGGTGGCGCAAGGCGCGCGCTCCTTGAGAACGGAAAGAGTCTTCTTGCCTCGGGAGTAACGGACGTCGCCGGCGAATTCAACCGGGGCGACACTGTCAGTATCGTTGACGAGGAGAAGAAGGAGATAGCGCGCGGTCTGTCGAATTATTCGGCTGAGGAGGTTCGCAAGATAAAAGGCTCGCACTCGAGTAAGATATCGAAGTTACTCGGCCATAAGGATTATGATGAAGTGGTGCATAGGGACAACCTCGCGGTGCTATAGAGGCGAAAGACGAAGGGGCAGAGACAAAAGATAAATCTCCCCTTTTGGGAGTCGGGAGACAATCTTCTTCCCCCTTTGAAAAGGGGCTTAGGGGATTTGGCGAAAGGGAGAGCGGAAGAACAGGAACGTCATTCTGAGCGAAGTGAAGAATCTCTCTCTAAGAGTCGTAAATTTGCGGAAGAATCAGAGATTCTTCGTTGCTTCGCTCCTCAGAATGACAATCCTGATAGAGCTATGAAGCGCAATCTCATTTGGGCAACAGCCCGTGGAGACTAGAAAATGACCGACGACATTGAACTCGATAAGACTCTTGTTGACATCGCACAACGGGCGCGAGCAGCAGGGCGGAAGCTGGCAAAAGCGTCTTCCGGCCGGAAGAACGAAGCCCTTCAGTTGATGGCGAACAGTCTGCGCGCCGAAACGGGAATGCTCCTCGAGGGCAACCAAAAGGACTTGGAGAGAGCAAGAAAGGCGGGCCTTTCGAGCGCCATGATTGACCGGCTCACCCTGACCAAGGGGCGCATAGAGGCGATGGCTGTCGGCCTCGAAGAGATCATCAAGCTGCCCGACCCTGTCGGAGAGGTCATGAAGATGTGGAAGCGTCCAAACGGGCTTCGCATAGGAAAAGCGCGCGTCCCCATCGGTGTGATCGGCTTCATTTACGAATCGCGTCCCAACGTCACAGTGGATGCCGCCGGCCTGTGTGTCAAGAGCGGAAACGCAATCATTCTGCGCGGCGGCTCAGAGGCCATCGAATCAAACTCGACCATTGCAAATGTTATCGCTGCTTCACTTGGCCGATCCGGGCTGCCGCAGGACTGTGTTCAACTTATCCGCAGTACGGACCGCGCGGCCGTCGGACTGATGCTCACACTCGACAGGTACATCGACCTCATTATCCCGCGAGGCGGAAAGTCGCTGGTGAAGCTCGTGGTTGACAATTCCACCATCCCGGTAATTATGCATTATGAAGGGATATGTCACACGTATGTGGACGAATTCGCTGACCTCGGGATGGCCGAAACTATTTGCATGAATGCGAAAGTGCAGCGACCGGGCGTGTGCAACGCGATGGAAACGCTTCTCGTCCATTCCCGGGTGGCCGAGGAGTTCCTGCCGGGGCTCTGGGACAGCATGACCGGCGCCGGCGTCGAGATTCGCGGCTGCGACAAAACGCGAAAGATACTGCCGAAGGCCGCCGCCGCCACGGAAGACGATTGGCGCACCGAGTATTTGGACCTGATACTTTCAGTAAAGGTTGTCGAATCAATCGACGAGGCTATCGAACACATCACGGAATACGGATCGGCTCATTCGGATGCGATTGTGACCGAAAACTACGGCAGGGCTCAGAAATTCCTCGAAGAGGTTGATTCCTCGGCGGTGTTTGTGAATGCGTCCACCCGCTTCAACGACGGCTTCGAGTTCGGGTTGGGCGCGGAAATAGGGATAAGCACCAACCGGCTGCATTGCCGCGGCCCGATGGGCCTCGAGGAACTCACGACGACGAAGTATATTGTTTACGGAAGCGGACAGATAAGACAATAAAGACGCGGGGAAAAGGAAAAAGGGGGAAGAGGGGAAACGGGGATAAAAGAGGGGTCGGATTTCAAGCAGAGACCTTGGACAAAAAACCAGAAATTCCTTGCTTTGTGCAGTATGACATCGTTATTTTCCTTTTCACACTTCCCCCTTTTTCACATTTCCCCTTCAGAATATGTCTGAGCCTGTAATCGGACTCATCGATCCACGCCGACAAGGCCTCCCTGAGATTCTCGACGAGGCCGAAGGCCTTGCGCGCGAGCGTTTTGGCGCCCGGGCTTCTTCGGCGCTTCTCAAGAGGTGGAGGTCGATGATTGAGGTCGGCACGGGCCTGGCGCTGCTCAAAGGTTCCGATTGCGTCGGCATGGTTCTCTATTCGACCGAATACGAGCTTGGTTTCTCGTCGCTGTTGAGCCCCTCAAGCGCGAATCGGCTTCCCCGGAGCGCAACCATCGCAGCCTGCTATGTTCTGAAGCAAGCAAGGGATAACTCATCGGAGAGCGAAGGGGCCCTTTTGAAATCGGCGGTCGCGCGTCTCAAGGCGGACAAATCAATCGAGACAATTGCGGTTCAGACACCTCCGCTCTACAGATTGAAGCTCGACGGGCTTCTGGCGAGAATGGGATTCATGAATTGCGAACGCGTGAGGATGGAGCGCAAGCTCTCGGAACGCTTATCTTACGGCAGCGCGCCGCCCGGCTGCAAAGTCGAGCCGCCGACTCTCGAGGACGCTGACTCCCTAATGTCCGTGATTTACCAGGGCTATTTTTCCGAGATCGACGGATATCTGTTCCCCGACATAGCCGCTGTGTGCTCCGACAGCGCGCTCTTCACGGAATTCCTTGGCGGCGAGTCCATCGACCGATCAGCATCCGTGATCGCGCGAGTGCGCGGCCTTGCCGCCGGAGGCGTGATCGCCTTATCCGACAAGGGCAGCCGCGTCGGATTGATAGGAGTTGTCGTAGTCGCTCCGACCATGCGGCGCCGCGGCATCGGTCGGTTCATGCTTCTCGACGTGCTGCGCCGACTGAAAGCGAAGCATCATGAGCGCGCCGCTTTGGCCGTCACGGTCGAAAACCGGCCCGCGCATGCTTTGTATTCCAGCCTCGGATTTGAAGAGATCGGCGCGCGCAAGGTGGTGTCAGTTTGGCGGCGAAGCGTGTCACGACCGATAATGAATTTCTGGCCTTGATCTCTGGTGCAACCTCTGCGAAGGCGTGCGAATAAATTGGCGGGGGGTTGCTTATAAGAGCCATTCTTCAGCGAGTCGTTCTGAACCTCGGATGCGAATTTTTTTCCTGTCTTCCTCTGTAAGTTATTGTCGCACAGGGCTACTGAAGAGCCGTGTGAGGGAAAATCTCACGCACGGTTCTGTGAGGGGCATTAGATTTGGTTCCCATGGTCGAATCTTGTGACACTCCTCATATCGAAAGAAAGAAGCAACAGGGAACACAAAGCAGACCTAAACCTTAAAAAACAATCTGCGCCACGGAGCCCTCAGAGTTCTCAGAGAGAAGAAGAAAAGGGGAAAAAGAAACGGGCAAACCATACAGACCGACACGGGCCAACGTCTTCCACGTGAGGACTGAGCAGCGCGGTACCCTTTCCGATACTGTTCACACACCATGAATCGATTGTTCATATTTCATGAACATTTCGGCGAGTTGTCAAGCGGAGTGGGAAAATTATCTCAGCGCGTCCAGAATGGATTCGCGCACTTTCCGCGCGAGTTCAATTGTTCTGTGAGCTTCCTCAAGTGTCGCGTCCGGACGATCCCCGGGATATCTCAATTCGACTCCATAAGGGGTGAGCACAATCACGTCGCGCAGGAATGAGGCGAGATCGGCATCGATGGTTTCGAATACCTTCATGAGCTTCCGATAATCAATTGGGACTATTTTGGGCAATCAGGCCACCGTCCGAATATCGATTTCTTCTGCCATAAAGGGATGCGGGGTCAGCCATTCATCATGGGGATGCAATCTATGCTCAAAACCAGCCTCCTCGAGAATGTCTTTCAGGGTTCCCATGTGCTCACACTCTTCCAGGAACAGCGATACAGCCTCCTTCAGGCTTTCCCTTGCCTCTTCCGGTGTATCTCCATAGCTCGACACATTAAGTTCCGGACAGAGGCCGACGTATAAGTCGCTTTCTTTCCCTTCATTCATCAACCTCCGTTACTTGCGGCCGGGCATTAGCTTGCCCGGCCTGCGCCTCTCTATCTCAAGTGGCCCTGAAATAAGTGGAAGACCGAGTCCTAAATCCCCCCTTCGAGACTGTCCCACGGTTAAGTTGCCAAAAATCGTGCCAAAAAACGGCCTCCACAAATGAGCCGAGAACTACGATTACTGCATGAGGAGTGATTTAAAATCCATCTCGGCAACCGTGGGACAGATTCCTTCCCCCCTTTGCAAAAGGGGGAACGTCGTCGAATCAATGCATGTTACTTTGGAAACACTGGGAATTCCGATAATGCCAGTATATCCCTGTTCCAGTTCCAACTGGGGCTTGGGGTCTTGAACTGTTGGGTCAAGAGAACGGTTGCCAAGGGAATCTTTAAAGGAGACACCAGCCTGTTGCCAAATGAAATTGTGGTTCCTAATCATCTTGGACAAGGGTGAAATCCGAAAACAGAACTCTTTTTCGCTCAATCCCTTCCGGCATTGGCGCTATTTGTTAACAAAAAGTTCGTTGACCGGGGAAGGCGGGGTGGGGTATTTGTATAGAGAAGAGCGCAGTGCGGCGAAGTCGCAGCCAAAGAAAAGGAAGAAGGAACGGGAATCCGCAGATTTGCACAGATTTTGGAAAAGTAAAACAAGAAAGAAGAAAAGAAACTGCTTTCCTTGATTTAGGCTTATTTTCGCAGATTCTAAGAAAGAGAAACATCACGATACGAGAGGGAGGAAGTATATGACACAAGCCTATCTGTTGGTCGAAATAGCTGGTGTGAGCGAATCTGAGGCGGTCCCTTGTGAATCTTTCGCTGTTCGTTGCGGAGATTGTGTGAGTTGGTATCGGGTGCAGCCGTCGAACACGCTGATAGGCATCTGCGAAAACGTGTTGTGCAAACATTGCGAACATGTGCTCGCCGCAAGGCACGTGTCGTGTGAGCGGTTCGAGAGGAGGCCGCCGGAACTGGACGAGGAAGACGAAGAGTGATCATGGAAAGACTTCATCGGGACCCTCGACGTTGCCTGTTTCGCCCGAACAGTTATATTCGTTTTCGACAGTTTGAAAAATTAAGGTCTTTTCCATCAAGGAGTTACAGAAACAAGAACAGCTCTAGGCACTACATTTTCAGGTTCTCCTGTAAGGGTGGTACCACGGGAAAAGCTGAACAGGTCCTATGCCACGGGGTTGGCCCTTTTTTTGTCTTGACTATACCGTTATTTGACGGTATAATAATGGACAATTGAAGGATTCCTGGTTCACCAGAGAGGGCAACACGGCGTGAACCTATTGACGGCGCAGCAAGAACGCGTTCTCAGAGTTATCCCGCTTACAACCTCCTTACATACCCAAAGGCGACCCCAACTTTCGGATAGGCGGCAAGGTGGTAGGGGTTGTTCGCCGCTTGGGATAACCGAGAAAGGGTTATTGCGGAATTTTGCGACAGGAACGAGGGGCTGATGCCTATTTCGGTGAACACGATAGCCGTGTGACAGTGCTCCCTAGTTGTAAGGGCGCAAGATGATGTGCTAATATGAGTGCGATCGAAACCTTAGGCCGAAGGAATACCTTATTGCTCCCCTACACCATAGCTTTGCACCGACGCGGATACGAGAATCATAGAGCGAACGAATTAGCAACTGTAAGGCCATCTTGATGACGGAGGAATAAGGACCCGCCAGTGATGGATACCAACAAACTTCTATCTACTCTTAACTATAGCGATTCTCCATGTTTCCTCAGAGACTCCCATCTATATGTTCATCCGGGTTATGCGCACATCTTTCGCCGTGCAATGGAGAAGTGTTGTCTGCGGGGTGTCTACACTCTGCGCCAACAATCAAGTGGCAACACTGCGACTGCGTCCATTGTTCCAATAATATATGTCTGCGAGGCAGAATCCGAGGAGAAAGCCCGAGAAATACACCGACTAGTTTGGAACCAGAACGTTGCACCTTTTGTGCTTGTATCGTCTCCCAAAGCATTTCGACTCTATTCCGGCTTCAAATACTACGCTGGGCTTGACGGCCGCTCCGACCAAGCGATCCGCAATGTGGAGAAAAGCACAAGCATTGTAAAGACAACTAATTCTGTGCTGGAAGCATTTGCTGAACTAAAAGCTGAGAATATTGACAATGGAAAGATATGGGCGAAATTTTCAAAAGAATTAACGGCGGAACATAGAATTGACTGGAGTCTACTCGAAAATCTGAAGAAGCTCAGCGCTTGGTTGCTCAATCATCATTTGCCTCGGAAAATTGCTCATTCACTCATAGGCAGATATGTCTACTTGCGCTATCTGAAGGACAGAGAAATCCTTTCCGATCGCAAATTTGAGCAGTGGCGCATAGAGGAAGGCTCAGTTTTCGGTCCCAACGCGACGGTGGAGGGTTTTTATTCTATTAGCGAAAGACTCAAGCAGTGGTTGAACGGTGAGGTATTTCCCCTTTCCTCTCAAGAGCGAGCAACTGTCGAAGCCAAACATATCCAAAAAGTCGCATCTGCGTTTCGCGGGGACGATCCGGACTCAGACCAAATGCACTTGGACTTTGCAGCCTACGACTTTGCGCATATACCCATTGAAACCTTCTCAATTGTCTATCAACAGTTTCTGCACGCCGAAGGCGCGGGCCGAAAGTCCGGCGCTTATTATACCCCGCTTCATCTCGTGAACTTCATGCTTGATGAAATGGATGCCGGACACCCTCTCAGAAAAGGGATGAAAGTATTCGATCCTGCATGCGGTTCCGGCGCGTTTCTTGTGCAGTCTTACCGCAGACTGGTGGAGCGCGAACTTGCGTCGAAATCGGAAGGGTGGCTGCAACCAGCCAACCTTCGCCAATTGCTGGTCGAGCACGTCTACGGCATGGAAATAGATGAAGATGCCTGTGGAATCACAGAACTCAGCCTCATCCTCACGCTTCTCGACTACGTGAGGCCTCCGGACCTAGAGGCGCCACAGCATCGCGGATTCAAACTGCCACTATTGCGTAACAGGAATATCTTTCACAGTCCAGAGGGATTCTTCAAGCCAATTCCAGAATGGAACGGGGCCAAGCCGAAAGAGGGTTTCGATTGGATAGTTGGGAATCCGCCTTGGAGACAGCTTAAAAAGGGGAGGGGGAGAACGCTGGAGAAGGCTGATAAGGCCGCACTTGATTGGATTGCTGCCAATAAAACCAATCTGCCCACTGGTCTGTGTCAGGTCGCCGAGGCATTCGCCTGGGAGGTCACGAAGTATCTTTCAACACAAGGGAAAGTTGGTCTATTGATGCCGGCGGCGACTCTAATTAAGAAGACATCTGAACATTTTCGATGCAAGTTCTTCAATCGAATGTCCGTTTGGTGCGTGGTCAATTTTGCGAATCTGAGACACTTACTATTTAAAGACGCTGAGAGCCCTGCAGCCGCCTTTTTCTATTCGCTCAGATCGAGAGATGAGTGTGACGATGGAAACACAATAATCACCTACTCGCCGTTTGCTATTGACCAGGTGAATTGTTTTGAACGCGCTCATGCCAACAAGGAGATGTGGACAATTATCGTAAACTCCAGTGAGGTCAAGGAAGTTCGCGTTGAAGCCGCGGCGACAGGCAGCCGAATTCCATGGAAACTAGCTATGTGGGGTTCGGCGCGTGATAGGCATCTTCTTGAATCCCTTGAGGCACGTTTTCCAACACTCTCGGAGTTTGCCAAAGAACATTCACTGACAATAAGCGAAGGGCCACAGTTGCGCCAGATGAATTCATCCCAAGAAGTTGATCCGATCCAGGTTACAGGAAAGAATAGACTTGTATTGAAAAACATTCGCGGACGCGGGAGAATATTCTCATTCCCACCGAAGGCTCTGGAGCCCATCGACAAATCGCTAGCCTACGTTCGCCGGGGACGCGGGAAAGTGACCTTCAAGATTTGTGAGCCCCCACATATAATTGCCGACGCAGCCAGAAGGTTTGCGGTATTTAGTAACGATTTTGTCGTAGTTCCCCCACGGCAAATTGGAATTGCATCTGCGCAGTCAGAGACTAATTTGCTGAAAGCCTTGTCCCTATACCTCAGCTCAGACTTTGTCCGGTATCATCAATTCCTAACGACGATCTTTGGCGTTGAACGTGACCAACCCACAATCGATGATCTCAAGAGACTTCCGGTTCCGTTGAATAAAATGTCCGATGCCGACATGATCAGATGGACAAAATTGCAGGAAGATTTGGCCCGGACATGTGAGGCCGCCAACTCGCAGTCCTTAGAAGCGTTTCCTCTGGAGAGAACAAAAAAGAAGGATGCCATAAGGCCGCTATTAAATCAGTTAAACCAAGCAGTTTATGCATTGCTGGGGCTCAACGAACCCGAACGCCTCCTGGTTCATGACCTAGTTGAAGTCCGCACGAAACTCAACGAAGGAAGAGTTGCCAGGGAAGCAGTACGCCCGGCAAGTGAAATGGAAATGGGGGATTATGCAGAAACGTTCAAGGAAGAGTTGGATACGTTCTTGGACGAGGCCAGACGACTTCAACATCATATCACGGTCTTTTTTGGCGAAACGGATGCCATGATACAAGTCCTTCACCCAAAGAAAAGCTCCACACAGCCAGTCAAAGTGTTGAGAATGGGCAAGAACGATACGAGCGGACTCGCTAAGATTCGCGAAAGATTGCTGATGCCTCACGGACAGTGGATTTATTTTCAGCGAAATCTGAGAGTCTATGACTCGCATGCCACCTACATATTCAAGCCCCGGCACAGGCTTTATTGGCTGAAGAGCCAGGCCCTAATTGATGCTGACGAATTCCTGGCTGACATGTTGGCGGCCTCAGATGAGGACGTTTAGATGGCCGTTAGCATTAGCTCAAACAAATCTGAGTTTCTTAGAAGCTCGAAAAGCTATCGGGAAGGAGTTAGGAAAGGATTTCGGGAACAGGTCTTCTCTTTGCTCAAGATGGGCTATGAGCGTCTTGAGCGAACGGAGTATGTGAATTCAGAGGAAACGGACATCACGGGCGAACTCGTACGCTCGATGAGACACGTAACACAAGATAGTACGGTCCCCTGGGCATCCCGTTTCGCAATACATGATGATCCTCCCGTGAATGCATTCGGTCGGAGAGGGAAGCGACGGCCCAGACTAGATATTCAAATCGAGAGAACTTGCCTTGGTCCTCATTCTTGCTATTCGTTTGAGGCGAAACGGCTCTCAGCCGGAAAAAGCGGCGTTTCCGAGTATTTGGGAAGTGGTGGCCTTGGGGCTTATCTTGACGGCACTTACGCGCGCGAAGATAGTGAGGCTGGCATGTTGGGATATGTTCAATCGCATTCGCAGGAACACTGGAGGGAAAAAATAAGCGAGCGTTTTCTTGGAGACTCTGCCAAATCGGGGGTTTCCTCAGGAGGTGGGTGGGCTGAAGTATTGATTCTCCCTGCATTAAAGCATTGTTACTTCTCCAAACACTATCGAGTCGCGGTCGGTAAACCTATAACCATATATCATTTGTTACTCTCCTTCTTGTGAGAGTTGGAAGCACTCATGCGCCCTCTAATGGGTATTTCTTCTGCGCAAAGACGATATGATCGGAATAATTGAAGCTGAACGATAATCGAAAGTAGTGAATCATCCGACGCTGTCACGCTCTTTGCCCTACCACGCCATCAATCTGAAGGCTGGCTGTCCGCACGAATGCCGCTATCGCTATGCCCAGAGTTTCCGATCGCAGCATCCGCGGGTTTGGCTCCGCTCACATGATGCTGAAGAACAGTTCAAGGAAGGAGCGGACTTCTTCCTCGGAATAGGAACTTGCCGCGATATTGGCGCGCGCGTCGCTGATTACGCGATCGACGTTCCGCCACTTGAGATAGAGCGACAACTTGTCTTCATATTCAATGCCCATGGCTCGTCCAACCAGCGTTACAAAGCTTACCACC
>JACRIR010000268.1 GCA_016215705.1 Candidatus Poribacteria bacterium
CTCCATCAAGCAAGTGCTCCCTTAGAATCGAAACCTTCTCCTGAGCCGTGTAATGCTTCCGTTCCTTCGCCACTGTCCTGTCCTCCTTTTCACTCACTATCATAACGGCTCAGTTCTCCATTTCCAACTGGGGCAAAACAACCGCTTGTCAAATGTACCGCGATCAAAGGGTTGCATTACGAAACACTTGCCCATCTCATTCCCTTTCGTTGTGCGAGAAACTTCTCATATTCGTTCTTCATGAAACCCTCAGCAAATGCACATTCTTGCCATTCATACAAGACCCAGACGTCCCCCAACCATACTCAATTGTCCTAGTATTTCCTTATTAATTGCAGAGCTTCATCAATTCTTGGATTGTCTGAATCTGAATACTCTTTTTCCAGCGCATCCGACAAGTCTACCTGAACAGTTTGAACCTCATTTGGATTGCGTATTCTTGCCCTAATAGTATAGTCACCGTAAGCAGTTGTTTTTTCTTCAACATTATTCTGACCGTTTCGTACTTCTCTTACAGGCTCATAATATGTTTCATGGAGGACGTATGTCACGGCATAAGTATTCATCGGTGCACGTCTATGGAAAGTCGTATTTCATAATGTCGGTGATTCCCGCTTTTTATGAATTCGGGGGCGCCATTTTCATCAAGCTCAAATTTCACCCGGATACTGGGTTGCTCTGCTATCATCTCACGCAATCTCCCTCTGCTCACTATCCTAGCGACTCAGCTCGCCATTTCCAACTGGGGGACAAAAACAATGGGGGGGCAGCAACCCAATTGTTCTCATACTTTTCACAAAACGCCCCTAGCTTAATCTCAACGTTGGAATCTATTTCAGGCGCAGGACCCGCCCATATCCAAAAGCCATCTTGGATTCCGCGGTCAACAAGCGGTTGAACCTGAGTCAGCGCAAGGTCGCTAAGCTCAGGCATGGGATATGATCCAATCAAAATTAGATGTAGTTTCAGTTCGATTTGTTGGAAGCTTCGACAGCAGCTTCGAGCAAGAACTGCCTTCGTTCGTCCGTCCTCCCTGGTAAAAATCATTCTGGCACCAAACCAAGCTAAGGCTGATATGAAGCCTGGGATTAGGAACCAAGCTGATGATCCCTCTATGATTTTGGATAAATCAACGCTAACTCCTTTATTCTCCGAATTTGGAGGAAGAAACGCATTTATTAGAGGATGGCCTATTCCGAGAGCACTCAGGCCGGCGATCATATCTCCCCAGTAGCTGTAGAAAGCATGAAGTCTGTAATACCAAGCTTTCCGTAGAAGGTCAGCCGAGACAACGTAAGGGATAATCTCCTGTCTGAGTTTACGTCTGACGGGATGCTCTGACATTTGCTCCTCCAATCGAATTCACCTTTACTCAAGGATCCCTCCAAACACTGATTGAGGCTCAGGTGGCCTTCGCTCGCTCTGTTTACAGGACGACTCTGTATTCCCATTTCTTTCCGACCTGCCGAAGTGATTAGTCTTTACAAGTCGCTGGGGTGTTCCGCAACGGGCTCTCGGCATTTTCATGGTGTCGCACCTCGCAGCCGATTTTCTTTCAGTGTCTTGCGCGTAAGGTCGGTCCTGTCTTCTCGCTGGGGACAGCTCTTTTGTCTTATGTCAAAGTCGTCAACAATACATATTCTCTCTAGTCAGCCGAATTCCCTCGCTGTCCGCATTATGTCTCTCGCCTTTTGTTGCAGGAAAAGTAGGTTTGCCTTTTGGTGGACTATATGTCATATGGAACGATTGTTGTCAAATGTGTACCGCCATCTAGGCCACCCTGTGACCACAGGCGAAGAGCAAGCGTCCACAGCTTGCAGTCTTCATTGATACCGTAGACTGTGAACTGTGAATCGGAAACTCGGGCAAGGCGAAATCGCGCAGGGGACGCATTACCTCCGAGGAAAGGGAAAAGACGAAAGGAACAAGACGAAAAGGAGAATCTCACCACTAAGGCAAAGACACCAAAGATTCTTGAGAGATTCGCGCTTTTTTCATACAGGGCGGTTCGCGAACCGTCCCTACAAAATATCGGCATTCATCGGCAGTTCCCGACTCTCCAGTTGTGGACAATTCGAGGAAGCATCATCACTGGGCGAGCAGGCGCGCTGGGTTTGCGACGGTCAGATTCTCGATATTGGACTCCGGGATGTCGAGGTGCCTCAGCCATGGAACGACAAAGTTCGTGAGCCGGCAATAGCCTTCTCCGCCGAAGCGGCGCGTGAGAATCTTGAGAAAGATGTCGGTACCCAATACTATCTGCGATGAATAGCCGGCTTTGATGAGCGCTGCGAGACCCGCCAGCCGCTGCCAATCAGCAGTGTTGACCTGGCCGATAGGCTCGGAATCATAGAAATGTCCGAAGGAATCGATTGAGATATTGAATCCCTTATCAAGGAGTTCTTTCGCAAGGTCTATTCTTAAGCGCCATGAGCCTGGGTCAAGCACGAGGGTCGGCAAGTCTTGAGGAACAAAGAAGAGATCGGCGTGAGCGATGACGGCCCTCTCGGGATTTACTCCTTCGTCGAGCATCACTTTCACCACTTCCCGCACGCCGGCTTCCGAGTCGAGCGGCGGGTGCACTGACAATGAGAGCCCCGTCTCGTTGGATACTCGAACTGCGGCTCTGAGCAGCAGTTTCTGTTGCTCGCTGAAGGGCGCCACTGTAAACGTCATCTTGTCTGTGATCGCAACCTTGATATGGCCGGGCTTGATTGCGGTGTCCTCGATACCGTCCTCGATTTCTTTGCGCATGAACTCCGCGTACTCCTGCATGGTCATGTTCTTGTAATGCCCGGGCCACGAATCCTCCGCATACAGGCCGGTGGTCGCTATGATGTGAACGCCGGTCTTCCCGGAAATCCGCCGAATTGCAGGAAGATTGCAGCGAAGGCCGGGAGTGCTCATATCCACCATGGCCGCGCCACCCGACGCTTCGAAATCCGCCACCTCGGCCGCCATCAACTCCTCGTCGCTCAGATTCACGACGTCGCGTGAAAGAATGAAGTTGTGTTTCAGGAATGTCAGATTATCCAGCCTGACCGGCTCGTCCGGTGAAACAGGCAGGTTCTCGGGCAGCAAGTCTTCGTATCTGCGCCGGAAAATGCTCATGTCGCAGACAATATGCTCGTGCATCGAGGTGAATCCGAGTTCGTGGGGTGCTATCGGCCCCAATACAGTGGTTATTTCCGGCATGGGTGGTTGGTCCTTATTATGTACGGGAAATTGGGGACACGACGCTGGCCAGTGAGAAATTCGGGGACACCATGCGGCATGGTGTCCCCGAATTTCGTCAAAGCTCCCCTGCGAGCGCTTTTTTGGCTGCTCTCTTGAAGGCAGTCGCAATCTGGTCGAGGTAGTCATTGCACGGCACGTGGAACCCGACACTCGGCAGGTTAAGTTCCTCGCCGGAGCAGCGTTTCTCGGCCACAGGACAATCGCCCTTCTTGTATTCCACGACCCGTTCGGCGTGGCCGCATGTCCACGGACAGCCTTTCCCCCAGAAGCGCTGTTCCTGAAAACGTGGCCTGAGGTGAATCGGCGTTCCGACGTAACTCCCTGTCTCGAGCCCTTCGAGCGCGAGCGCATTCCTGAAATTCTCAAGCGGAACGTTGTTGAGTTCATCCGCCTTGTACGTCAGCGGGATCAAATGCGCCGCATGTTCGCAATCCGGAGCGACACAAGTCGGCCTGATTCCCGGAATGTCCGACAGCGCGCGAGTCAAATACTCCAGATTCTTTCGGCGCTGAACGACCCACTTATCGAGGCGCTTCAACTGGACATTTGCGATGGCGGCCGAAACCGCGTGCATGCGGAAGTTCGGCGCGATGCTGTCGATGTACTTGCCGAGAGGCTTATCCTGAAGCTCCTGGAACTGCCGCATCGGGTGCGACGCCCAGCTCACCACCTCGTCGAAGAGCGCCTCGTCGTCGAACACAAGAATTCCGCCCTCACCGCCGATCAGGTTCTTGGAAGCTTGGAGGCTGAAGCAGCCGATGTCGCCCAGACTGCCCACTTTCCTTCCCTTGTATGTCGCCCCATGCGCCTGTGCGCAATCCTCGATCACGCGAAGGTTATGTTTTCGCGCAATATCCATGATGGGGTCCATGTCGCACGGATGCCCGTAAATGTGGACGGTCACGATGGCTCTTGTGCGGTCAGTGATCTTCTTCCGTATCTCGTCAGGACGGATGTTGAAGGTGAGCGGGTCTATGTCCGCGAAGACAGGAATCGCGTTGTTGTGGAGGATGCATCCGACGGTTGCGCCCCATGTGTAAGGCGAAACAATCACCTCGTCGCCCGGCCCGACGCCGCTCACATGAATCGCCGTGTCAAGCGCCGCCGTGCCGCTGCTGACGGCAAAAGCGAATTTGCGTCCCTGAAATTGCGCGAAGTTGTCCTCGAATTCCTTGATGATTCCGACCTGCATGACCGGCGAGAGGGATTCCTCTTTGAGAACGCGAACGACGGATGCGATAACTTCGTCATCGATTACCGGCCAAGGGGAGGGCTCGATTGTCATCGCCGGCCCCGTTGAATCGGGAGGATTCTTTACTTGGTTCATTTGGATCGTTCTCCTCTCTGCGTCAAACTCCTCGCGGACCAGGTTATGTGCTTGAGAAATCCGTAGGTAAATACTATCATATGCCTAATCAAGAATGCGCAGGCGCGAGATTTACAACCCCTTTTCGAGGTAATAAGGAATTGATTGCCGACCTGCAGGAGCTACTCTTTCGACAAGAAAGTGGTTGCCGTGCGTTCAAGGGTTCCGATGGTCACGCGTATAGGAGCTTTTCGGCGTACCCCTTCTGCGACCTTTTCAAACTTATCGAGGGCATCCTTATCGGACTGAGTGAGTTTCACGAGGAGCACACCGAGAACCATTCCGCCGGGTTTGGGTTCCAGCAGCAAAGTCTTCTTCTTTCCTCGGCCGCGTTCGCCACGGGCATAGTTCCTCGCCACTGCCGCCGTGAAGGGAACATAGCGGCCCGTGAGCTTGTGGATGAATTCGGGGTCCATCAACAAACCACTCACGAAGATCGCATCGCCTTTGGTCACATCGCGGAGCATGACCTCTTCATTGTCGGAGTGGGCAACCCACAAGAAGTAATCCGTAAAGAATGTAGTCTTAAGCATGGCATTCCTTTTTTTGAATGCTTTTTGTGCGCGATTTGGCTTTATATTACATCACATGTTCAAAGGTCTTTGCAATCCGGGAAGGAGGCTGGCCAATGACAGACAAACTCAGAGTGGGAGTAATCGGCTGCGGTGAAATATCGGGCCTTACCACGTGGGGCTTTCGGACCGACGAACGGGCGAGCATCTATGCTGTCGCCGATCCGAATGCTGAGCGAGCCGGACAGCGAGCTGCCGAATGGAAGGCTGAGAAAAATTACAGCGACTATCGCGCATTGCTGGATGACAAAGCGGTGGACGCTGTCATTATCATTACTCCGCATGACCTTCACAAACAGATGGTCATTGATGCGCTCGACGCGGGCAAGCACGTCTCCGTTCAGAAGCCCATGGCCCGCAACCCCGAAGAATGCAACGCCATGGTACAGGCGGCCAAACGGGCAAAGGGCAAATTCCAGGTGTTCGAGTGCTATCCTTTCTATCCGCCGGTCGCGAAGGCGAAGGAACTGATTGACGCAGGCGAAATCGGCGACGTGTCGATGACCCGGTTGCGCACGACAAGCGGTTCTCTCGAGTGTGGGTGGGAGTTGACCTCGACCTCATGGGAATGGAAATTCAATCAGGAAAGGGTCGGCGGCGGCACAATGTTCGACGACATGCACCACAAATATGCTTTGGCCTTGTTTTTTGGGGGGCCCGTCGAGAAAATCTCGGCGTTCATCGAAAACGCCGGTATGTTTCTCGACACTCCGGCAACCGTTATGTGGAGACACAAGGAAGGGCAACGCTATGGCATCCTTGATGCCACCTATTCGCCCGATCTGATAATCGACACGAAGTACTATCCGGTCGAGGAACGAGTGGAGATCACCGGCTCGAAAGGTATAATCTGGGTCACCCGTCTGACCGGCCGACTCATGAACGTTGCTCCGCTCATCATGTATCGAGACGGCAAGACACACTGCTATAACGATATTCCCTCGGAATGGGAGGACGGATTCATAAGGTGCGGGCAACATTTCATCGATTGCATCCTCGAAGACAAACAACCTTACCTCAGCGCTGAGGAAGGTCTCCGGGTCGTGCAATTCGGGCGGGCCGTGTACAAATCAGCCGAAGAAGGTGTTGCTGTGGCGCCGGATTCATTAGTCTGACTACAACACTCTTATCCACGAGCAATATCAAGGTCTGACAACGACAGCGGGCGAGGGCGCGGATGTCAAAGGCAGCGCCACCACGAATTTGGCGCCGTCGGTGTGCGTTTTGTCGAGATAAATTCTGCCCCCGTGTTCCTTTACTATTCCGTAGCTCAGACTCATGCCGAGACCGGTCCCCTTTCCCACTTCTTTCGTCGTGAAGAACGGGTCGAATATCTTCTCCTGTATTGCCTCGGGCACACCGGGACCATCATCGATTATTTCCACCATGAGTTCTCTTCCGAGCAGGCACGTTCTCACCTCAAGGGCCCCGCCTTGATGCGAATCGTGCATTGCGTCAAAAGCATTGTTTATCAAGTTGAGGAACACTTGTTGGAGTTGACCGCCGTCAGCGTATATCGGCGGCAGTTTCTCATCGTAGTTCCTGACCACCTTTATGTTATTGACTGTGAAAGTGTGTTCCCGGAGCGACAGCGTGTTCTCCAGTATCTCATTGATATTGGTCTCGCGTTTCTCGAGTTTCTTCTTGCGGGCGAACGCCAGCAGATTCTCGACTATCCGCTTGCTCCGTGCGGCTGCGTCGAGAATCTTCCGTGCCATTTCATGATGCTTTTCGGAAAGCTTTTGCTCCGTAGTCAACAACTGGGAGTAGCCCATGACGACCGTAAGAGGATTGTTAAGCTCGTGCGCGACACCGGAGACCAGTTCGCCGATGGAAGCAAGCTTCTTGGACTGCACTAGCTCTTCCTGCATCCTCTTCTGTTCCGTGACATCCTGGCCGACTACCACAACGGCCGCATTGCCGGAAGGCAGGTTGACCGATGCGGCGTTCCACATGACCGTCAGCACCCTGCCGCCTTTCGTGACAATCGGAATCTCTATATTGAGGAGAGGCCTGTCTGCTCTGAGCTCGCCAATCTGTTTTCGGACAATCTCTCGAGACTCTTCCGGCACCAACAACAGCGGATCCTTTCCAAACAACTCCTCTTTCCTGAATCCGGTCAACTCCTCGAACCGCCTGTTGAAAATGACGGTCTTTCCTCTCTCGTTCGCTGCGCCAATCAGCGCGTTCGCATTCTCGATAAGCTGGTCGATGAATTGTTTGTCGGCCTGCAATCGCCCCTCGAGGCGCCTTCTTTCGGTGATATCCTTTGCAAAACAAGAAATGCCGACCACATTGCCGGTGATGTCGCGGATGGGAGAGCACGTGAAGAGAGCGTCGAACCGCGTGCCCTCGCGCCGCTTGCACTCGAACTCGACGTTTCTGATTGTCTCCCCTTTTGCAACGCGATCAAGTAACTCCGCCAGTCGAGAGGCGTCCGACGCCAGCGTCGATTGAAGCGGCATGCGGAAAGTGTCCGGCTCGGCGAATCCGAACATCAGTTCCGCCGATTTGTTCCATGAGACGATACATCCTTTGCTGTCGAGCGTGATGATCGCGTCGCCGGCGTTCTCGATGATATTTGCGAGACGGTCGCGCGCCTCTTTCACAGCTTGTTCGAGCCGCTGCTGCTCCGTGATATCCCTGGCAATAATGAGCGAACCCGCGAATTGTTCGTCGTTCCAGATGGTGCCGGCAAGAATGTGAAGAACTCTCGCCTCGCCATCGGCGTTCCTTATTCGCACCTTGTAGTCGCGCCGCGACAGGCCTCTTCGGCCTTCCTCAAATTTTGCGACGGCGATCGCAAGGTCGTCCGGATGCACGATTGGCGCAAAGGATTTCCCGATCCAATCATCATATCTGTACCCGGTTGCCCGCAGCGTTTCCTGGTTCGCATAAGAGAACCTTCCCATATCGTCAAGGGAGAAAATCATGACGGGAGCGTTGTCCAGCAGATACTCGAGCCTTTTCCTGGTCGAGCTGAGTTCCTGTTCCATCTTCTTCATATGCGTGATATCTACGACTACCGTCTCGACTGCCGGCCTCCCCTCAAAATGGACCAGCGACGAGAGGGTAAGGCCAACCATTATCTCGCCGGACTTCTTTATGAACCTTATCTCACGCGGTTCCTCTATTGGTCTTCCCTGCATGAGACCCGCCACCTTGTCCAATGAAACAGCCCTGTCCTCTTCATGGATTAGCGAGAAAACATTGAAATCCTCCCCCAATATGTCCTCTTGCGTATACCCGGAGACTTCGTAAAAACGCCGATTTGCGAATCGGATGCGGGAATCCTGGAATATGAGAACCGAGCTCAACAGATTGTCGACGAGAGTCTTGTACCGCTCTTCCGATTCCTCCAACTGGGCCATGAGCATTTGCTCTTGTCGCAGTCTTTCCGCCTCGCGCTTGGCGGCTATGCGCCGGGTATTGAGCATGATAAAAACACCTATCGTTATCAGAAGCGCCAACACTCTCGAGCTCGCCAGCGCAATGATTAGGAAAGGATTTCGCACAAAATAACCGCTTCCGGCGGAACGGGGCGCTATGAGGCCAAGAGACCAGCGGCTTCCGGACACATTGACCGGCGCGTACGCGATAAGCATCTTCTCGCGCACAGCCTTCCCATCCTTTTCCACTGCCTTCTCGTAAGTGTCCCAACCCTTCGCTCCTGAAATCATTCGCTCGACGACAGGGCGAAGGCCGGGAGCTTCTTCCTCACTGAAGTATTCCCCATAGTGTCGACCGACAAGATCCGGAGAAGACTGCTCGGCCACTACTATCCCATTTTCGTCGAGCAGCAGAACTTCAGACCCTGTGTTATCGGCAAGCTTCTTGAGAATCTTTTCGCTGATAAATGAAGGATCGACGCCCTTGCCCGCTGCGGAGCGTAATTCGGCGTGAACGCTGATTATGTCGGCGGTCTGTTCCACCAGAAGCATCTGGCGGCTGGAGAATTGTTCGAGCGCGTGTCTCCCCGTAACATCGAGAAACTTAGCCGTGCCAAGCGCAGCTATTGTGACCACGGCCACAATGAGCGCAAGAACGAGCTTCAGAGTTTTCGATCGTCGCCTGGCGTTCCCCAAAGGGTGCTCTCCGTTATTCAGCGTCTTTCCGACTCTGGTCTGCGTGAAATCGATAATCAGCCCGAACATCCGCATCGAGGCGGGAGCGCCTTACATCCACACATGTACCCACCGACCGCAGCGCAAACATTATGCCATGCGTTTAACACATTGTCAAATCAATGCTTAGCAACAGGAATTGCCGACCGGGATGCCGCCGAAAAAGCAAAAACGCGAACAGCTATGTCCCCATTTGTACTTGACACGTCTTAGCCAGATTCTCTATTATTGGCTCAGGACAATGGATTACAGCGCGGGCGGATGCTTATTCGGGGACACCATGCGGCATGGTGTCCCCGAATAAGCGCGGGTTTCCCGGGCAAACCTGAAAGAGAGGAGAGCATCTCATGTTGAATTCACCTTTTAGCCTGCAAGACCGGGTTGCCATAGTCACGGGCGGAGGCACCGGCATAGGCAGGGCCATCTCGGAAACGCTGGCGCAGTCGGGCGCGCACGTAGTTATATGCAGTCGGAAGATGGAGCATCTCGAAGACGCCTCGAAGAAGATTCAGGCGATGGGGAGGCATTCTCTCGCCCTGGCGTGCGACGTCCGAAAGGAAGAAGATGTCAAGAACGTTGTGGAGCAGACGATCAGGAAGTTCGGAAAACTCGATATCCTCGTGAACAATGCCGGCGCCAGTTTCGTGTGTCCCATTGAAGACGTTAGCCTCAATGGCTGGAACGCCATCTTCGGCATAAACGCGACCGGCACGTTCCTGTTCTCGAAGGCTGCTTGCCAGGAAATGAAGAAACAAAACAAGGGCGCCATTATCAATATAGCTTCAATCGCCGGCAGAGACGGCTCGCCCATGATGGCCCCGTACGGCGCCGCAAAAGCAGCCGTCATCAATTTCACCAAAGCGTTGGCGGTCGAGTTCTCGCAATACAACATCCGGGTCAACTGCATCGCGCCCGGGCTTATCATCACAGAGGCGGTGCAAAAACAGATGGGAATCACGCCGGAATCGACAGCGGACCGATTCGTGAAGGTGCCTCTGAAACGCTGGGGCAACCCGGAAGAAATCGGCTGGCCGGTGGTCTTTCTGGCATCTGACGCGTCGAGTTATATGACGGGCGAAACCATCTCAGTCGACGGCGGCCCGAGAGCATTCGAGGGGTAGAGGACGGGAACCGGATTTCTCACGGTGAACGCGCCCGCCTTGCACCATCCGATCCGAATGGTGCAAGGCAACCGCCTGCCGCACACGGCGCGGGCTTCACCGCAACCTCGGTGTGATGCCGGCTCTCCCTGGTGCTTTCTTCTTTTTGCATATATTGTGCAAAGAACACGATGATGCGTAACATACTGAAATTACACGTGTAATGCGATGCATATACTATATAATTGCAAGTATATTGCTTTTTTTTCTTGACAAATCGAAAGTTCCATAATACAATTACGACTACTCACTGAAGTCAGAGATGGAGGTCTCTCTTTGGATACCACCAACAGTCAACTCAAGCCGGGTTTCATATGCAAGGTCTGGCGCGAGAATGTTGGGGGCAGGAAGGCCAAGCAGACCATCACTGATGTCGCCCAACGCCTGCTGGTATATGAAGACAGGCGTCTCACCGAGAAAGATGTCCGCCAGGCAGAACTTCGGCTCAAGCACTTTGAAAAAGGGTATCAGATAGATTCAGAGAAGAACGTTGTGGCCGCCGCCTACAACATAGAAACGAATATGATGCTTGAGCCGCCCTTGCATGTCCGTCTCCTCGCCCATCGCCGATGCGTCACAAAGGAAAGGCTTCTGGACGTCAGCAGACGATATCAACTGATCACCGCGACGACGACGGATATACAGGATAGGCTGAGCAAATTCGAAGTCGGATATCTGGACAATCCTCCCGGCCACATCGAAGATATTCACAAGGCCTATCGGTACGAGATGGAAACAACGGCCGAAACATTTGTGAAGATCGAAGAAACGGCCTTTGATATTCACCAAGAGGAAGGCTTATTTGCAAACAGCGACGTCCAGTATTTCAGTCACTCGGCCTTATCCGAAACATTGAGCGACTTCTCGGTCATGAAGGTGGTGTATGAGCCGGGAGCCGGCTCGGGCAACTACCATCGCTTCCACGGCGAGGAGATAGTCCTCAATCTCTCGTCCAACCCTGTCTTCTTCGAGTTCAAGGAAGACGAGAACCACCCTCACACGAAGCTGCAAGTCGATCCGGGAAAGGGCCTTTATTACTCGACCGGGCGAAGTCATAGAAGCTGGGCTGAAAAACCGGCCTGGATTTGCGTTATCTCAAGAAAGGAAAGGCATAAGCTCGTAGAATAAGACGGCGGTTATCGTGCGGATTTGATAAAAAAGGCGCCACATCCGCGAGGTTGTGGCGCCGCATCCAAGCAAGAAATTCCTTGATGTGCCAGGCTGCCACCTTACATCGAAGGAATCACAACAGAATACTGTTGTCTTCTTGCCTTTCTCTTTCATTTTAAGTCACGCTGGAACATTTGTCAAACAGACGGTTGGCGCACGAACGCCTGGCCCCGGAGCCATCGGCCGCGCTTAGGCGTGGTTAATCGGGGAAGAAAAGAGCGAGCACATTACGGTCATTGCGAGCGGAGCGAAGCAATCTCGTCAAACCCTCAAACTGACAAACTTACGAACCCATTTTCCTGGGAGGTGACATGATAGAGATACGATTTCACGGCAGGGGTGGTCAGGGAGCCGTAATCGCGGCAAAGGTTTTGGCGGACGCCTTCTTTCGTGAAGGCAAACATGTGCAATCTTTCCCGGTCTTCGGCACGGAGAGACGGGGCGCTCCGATCGCGGCGTTCACCCGTGTCGCCGACGAGCACATACTGGTCAGATGCAACATTTACAAGCCCGATATAGTGGTCGTTCTCGATCCCCTCTTGCTGAACGAAACAGATGTCACCGCCGGCCTCAAGAGCGGCGGCGTGATCCTGCTCAATTGGCTCCTCGATGATGCTTCAATCCCCGATCTCGGCCCATATGATATTACCGTAGTCAACGCCACCGATATAGCCGTGCACAGGGGACTGGGCACAAGGATCAATCCGATCGTCAACACCTCAGTCCTGGGGGCCTTCGCGCGAGTGACAGGACTCGTGGGCATTGAATCCGTCGTCGAGTGCATCCGCGACGGAGTCCCCAAGGGAAAGGACAAGAATGCGGATGCGGCGCGCGAAGCGTATGAGCAGGCGCGGGTCGTACGAAGAGCGACGGCCAAGAGCGCAAAGCCTCAGAAACCGCGCCCGGCGGCGGGAATAGTTTTCAGTCGGCGCTCCGAAATGCCCTTGGGCGACATTGCGAGGGGAGGAGTGTCGTGCGGTCCCACCGGAAGCTGGCGGCACATGCGGCCTCGTTACGAAAATAAGCTCTCGCCCTGCACGGCTGCCTGTCCTGCGGGCGAGAGCGTCGAGGCCTGGCTCAGGTCTGTCGAGGCGGGAGAATATGCAGAAGCCTGCCGGCTTATCAAATCCGTCAATCCGCTCCCCCGCGTATGCGGCAGGGTTTGTTTCCATCCATGCGAGTCCAAATGCAATCGCGAAAAATTCGACATGCCGGTCGCGATCAATTCGCTTGAACGATTCGTGGCCGACCACGCGAAAGCGCTCGGTGGCGCTTCGCCACCCAAAGCCGTGGAGACCGGAAAGAGGGTCGGAATAATAGGCTCCGGGCCTGCCGGACTGTCATGCGCGTATCATCTGGCGCTTCGCGGACATTCGGTGACCATCTATGAGGCCGAAGGAAAACTCGGCGGCCTGCTCAGGTACGGCATCCCCGCGTATCGGTTGCCAAAGGACGTTCTCGACGAGGAGATAGAGGACATCATCCGGCTGGGCATCGAGGTGCGCACAGGCGCGCGTATCGAAGACCTCAATGAGCTTCGCGGGCTTCATGACGTATTATTCGTGGCCACGGGCCTCGGAAAGGAAAACAGGCTCCACATTCCCGGTGAGGAAGGCAAAGGCGTCATGGGCGCGCTTAAACTGCTCAGACTGGTAAGCTGCGGCAGCCGGCCGGACGTGGGCGGGAAAGCGCTGATAGTCGGCGGAGGCAACGCCGCAGTCGACGCCGCGCGATCCGCCCTCAGGCTTGGCGCAAGGCCGACCATAATCTACAGGCGCTCTCGCGAACAAATGCCGGCCTATGCCCCGGAGGTCGAGGAGGCTCAAAAAGAGGGCGTGAACATAATCTATCTCGCGCAGCCCGTGGAAATTGTCCGCAAGGACGGCCGTGTAATCGGCTGCGCTTGCGTGCGAAATCAGCTTGGTGAAGCCGACGACTCGGGCCGCGGCCGCCCGGCGCCTCTCGAGGGCTCGAACTTCTTTGTCGAGGCTGATTCCGTTATCGTTGCGGCGGGCGAACATCCCGACGATCAGCTCATAGATGCTTATTCGGGGACACCTTGCCGTCCCGCCAAGGCGGGATCCCCGAATAAGCTAACGCTCGATGACAACGGAGCATTCCGTATTCTTTCAGACGTCGTTTTCGCCGGCGGCGACCTGATCTCGGCCACGAGAACCGTCGCGCATGCCATAGGCTCCGGACGGCAGGCGGCGCTCCTGCTCGACAAAAGTCTCGGCCGCTCTTCGGGGACTGTCCCTATTTACGGGCCGCGTCTTCCAGGCCGTAGAATAGGGACTGTCCCCGACTCAGGAGAGAATCACGCCGAATCCCGCAACGGCGAGGCAGTCGGATTCGAGAATATCAACCTCGATTATTTTCGCGCCGGCCCCCGCGTTCCAACGCCGATGCTGCCCATCCGCGAACGAGAAGGAAACTTTGTGGAAATCATCTCCGGCGTCGGGAGCGAAGCAGCCGCTCGGGAGGCCGGAAGGTGCTTCCACTGTGGCGCATGTATATCATGCGATAACTGCTACGTTTACTGCCCGGACCTTGCCATCAAGAAACTCCCTGACGGCGCATACTCGATCGATTACGATTATTGCAAGGGCTGCGGACTGTGCGTGCACGAATGTCCGCGCAATGCCATGGCGATAGCAGAGGAAGCAAGCAGATGAAAAAAGTGATAATGGGCAACCACGCGGTGTCCCACGCCGTGAGACTCGCAAAAGTCGAGGTCATCTCGGCATACCCCATCACTCCCCAGACTCAGATAGTGGAGGAGCTTTCGTATATGTGCGCGGAAGGTAAGTTGCGGGCGCGCTTCATAAAAGTCGAGTCCGAGCATTCCGCGATGGCCGCCTGTATCGGGGCGTCATCCGGGGGCAGCCGCGTTTTCACTGCCACCACGTCTCATGGGCTCGCCCTTATGCATGAGCTGCTGCACTGGGCCTCCGGCGCAAGGCTGCCGATTGTGATGGCCGAGCCCAATCGCGCCCTCTCGCCATGGAACATTTGGGCGGATCAGACGGACGCCCTGTCGCAGCGCGACACCGGATGGCTCCAGTTGTATTGCACTAGCAATCAGGAGATACTCGATTCGGTCCTCATCGCATACCGCCTCGCCGAGAGCCTGCTGCTGCCCGTCATGGTTGCTTACGACGCATTTGTTCTCTCGCACACCTACGAAGCAGTCGACATCCCGGAACAGGAGACGGTGAACGAGTTTCTGCCGAAATACGAGCCTGAGTTGAAAATGGACCTCGACAATCCGATGGCGTTCGGCTCATTTGTGACACCCGAGTATTATATGGAAATGAAGTGGCAGACAGAGGAGGCAATCGAGCGGGCGCACAGGCTCTTGCCGGAAATCTGGGCCGATTTCAATAAGATATTCGGCAGGGGCTATAGCGCAGTGGAAGGCTACCGCTGCCAGGACGCCGAATTGATCCTGCTGACCTCCGGCTCGATTTCCAGTTCCGCGCGAGTTGTCATAGATAAGCTGCGCGGCGGCGGCAAGCGAGTCGGCCTGCTGAACATTCGTCTGTTCCGTCCCTTCCCCGTACAGGAAATTCACAGCGCGCTCCGGGGCTGCAAGAAGGTCGCCGTGCTTGACCGAAATATCTCCCTCGGGACGGGAGGTATTTTCGCCCAGGAACTGAAGGCGGCGCTTTACGGCAAAGACGGGAGTCCACAGGTATTCGGCTTTGTCGCCGGGCTCGGCGGACGCGATATCACGCTGGAGACCATCGAGGAAGTCATAGCCGCAACCGACAGGCTGAAAACGCCCGCGCGCGACATCGAATGGATAGGACTAAAGCCATGAATCTTGAAAAGACAAATGAAGAGGAATTGATGTGCTCGGGCCATGTCGCCTGCCAGGGATGCGGCGGCGCCCTGGCGATGCGCCATGCCTTGCAGGGCTTCGGTGCGAAAACGATGGTGGTCATACCGGCCTGCTGCTGGACAATAATCGCCGGAGCGTTCCCGTGCTCCATCTTGAAGACGCCCGTTCTTCACACGGCCTTCGCCGGCGCCGGGGCGACGGCGGCGGGACTCAGGGCTTCGCTGGATATGCGGGGCAGGGAGGATATCAACGTGCTTGTGTGGGCGGGCGACGGAGGCACCTTCGACATAGGCCTGCAATCGCTTTCGGGCGCAGTCGAACGCAACGAGAATGTCACCTTCGCCTGCTACGACAACGAGGCCTACATGAACACCGGAGTGCAGCGAAGTTCGGCCACGCCTCTGGGCGCGTGGACGATGACGACGCCGGAGGGGTTTCCGAAGGAGAATCCCAAGAAGAATATCGTGCAGATAATGGCCGCGCACAAGATTCCCTATGCCGCTACGGCGTCCGTCGGGTTTCTGGATGACCTGAGGGCGAAGTTCGAGAAGGCCGGCAAGATCAAGGGCTCCAAGCTCATTCACATACTCGCGCCGTGTCCGCCGGGCTGGAAGCACTCATCCGATCTGACGGCGAGGCTTGCGAGGCTGGCGGTCCACTGCAAGGCGTTTCCGGTGTACGAGGTGTTCGATGGAGAAAAACACGTGATCAATATCGAGCCCGATGGCAAGCCGGTGAAACAGTATCTCTCGATGCAGGGGCGTTTCTCTCATCTCACAGATCAACAAATAGCCGATATCCAGACGCGCGTCGACCACGATTGGGAACAGTTGCGTCAAAAAACAGTTCGGAGCGCCTGACCACGCCGGATGTAGTTAGTAGCGGCAGAAACGCGCCACAATTCAGGGACATGATACTTCATCGTCAGCTAATTCGGGGATCCCGCCTCAGGCGGGACCGCAAGGTGTCCCCCGAATTAGCGGAAGAAATGCAAAGGCTCTTTGCTGTTTAACCATGAACCATAAACCATGAACCATGAACCATGAACCATGAACCACTTTCTTCGGAGGAGCGAGCAATTATGGAATACGGAAAGTATGCCTATTTTGAGGGGAAGATCGTCCCGATAGAGGACGCCAAAGTGAGCATCATGACGCATGCGTTCAATTATGGGACGGGCATGTTCGAGGGGATTCGCGGGTATTGGAACGATGAAGAGGGCCAGCTTTACATATTCAAATTGAAGGAACATTATCAGCGAATGTTCAAGAACTTCAATTTGTTCAAGATTGAGCTTCCGATCACGATTGAGGATGCGAGCGCGGTCACGGTCGAACTCGCCCGAAAGAACGAGTACCGGCGGGACATGTACATCAGGCCGCTCGCATACAAGAGTTCGTATGAAATCGGGCCCCGCGTGCACAACCTGAAGAACGAGTTTGCAATCTTCAACATTCCGTTGGGGGACTATGTCAATACCTCCGACGGGCTGAATGTGATGGTCTCCAGTTGGCGGAGAGTGCCCGACAACAGCATTCCTGCCCGCAGCAAGGCCACCGGAATTTACATAAATTCAGCGCTCGCTTCAACGGAAGCCAAGGGGAACGGGTTCGACGAGGCGATCATGCTGACCCAGGACGGCCATGTGTCGGAGGGCAGCGCAATGAATCTGTTCATGGTTCGCGACAGCGCGCTCGTGACCACGCCGGTCACCTCGAACATATTGGAGGGCGTCACGCGCCAGACAATCATTCAAATCGCTCGAGAGCAGATGGACATCGAAACGACGGTCCGCCCGGTCGACCGGACGGAGCTCTATATTGCGGATGAGCTTTTCTTCTGCGGCACGGGCGCGCAGGTGGCGCCGATAACGTCGGTCGACCGCCGTCCCGTGGGCGGAGGGAAACCGGGCGAACTCACAATGAAGCTGCAGGCTCTGTATTTCGCCGTTGTCCAGAACAGATTGGCCGAGTACTCGCGCTGGCTGACGCCGGTTTACTGACCGCGAGGCTGCAATCAAGAAGAATCTTCGATCACTGCTGTCCAAAACAAAAAAACTTGAACCGCAGAGGGCGCGGAGGGGCGCGGAGAAAAACGGTAGAAAGTCAATGTCCTCAGCGTCCTCTGTACTACTCACATTCGAAATCTTGAATTCCTGTCGCGATTCTCATGACACACCGTATGAAACTCACACGGGCGCGATTCATCGCGCCCGATATGGCGAGTCCTTAGGAGCCTCTGACCACACATGAGGACGTGGTTAATTGTGGAAGAAAAAGCTTGTAGGGTAACGTCATTCTGAGCGAAGCGAAGAAACTCGTCGAACCTTCAAACTGTCAAACCTGGTGTAGTGTCTCAGAAATAACTTAAAGCGCTGCGAAGGGGACCGTCCCAGATTTACGGGCGCTTTGCGCCGTAGAATCGGGACTGTCCCCGAAGATCAAATGTAAAGAAGCGTTAGAGACACTACACTAGTTTTAGCCGCGTCGTTCCGACCGCTTCTTGGTTACTTCCTTTTTCTTAAGTTTGTAACCCTTGAGCCGTCGATTAAATTCGTAGAGGTCACTAAGCTGTTTCAGCGCTCTATTGATCTTCTTCATTTTCAAGCTTCTCTATATCAGCCTGGTCCTGTTTCGAATCTCGCATTCTCTTGAGCCATATCAAATCCTTCCGGCTTGCTATTCTTACTTTCCCTTGATCCGATTCGGCTTCAACAGAATCTCTGATTATTCTCCTAATCTCCTCGGTTCGAGCAAGAAGAATATCGATGATCATCTCATCTCCGTTACTCGCCTTCAAAAAGCGATGAAGCTCTATGGGGATTGTGCTGAATGTCCGCGGAGAAATTGATTCGGAATACCCTTCCTTCTCCAAAATGCCTTTGGTCTTCTCAAAGTCGTCAGAATCAACCAGTAGGTCGATGTCCCTTGTGAAGCGCGGTTCGGCGTAGAATGCCATCGCCACTCCCCCGACGAGAGCGTACCTCACGCTGCGCGTTTCCAACTCCTTCACCAAATGATTGAATTCTTCAAATACGTTCATCTACCTTGGTTTCCCCGGCGGACACCATCCCCATCGCCTATACCAGCCCTAAACCTAAACCGGTGCGCTGTCAAGAAAAAATTTGCGGGTATTGGCGTTTGGTTCTTTGTAGGGGCACGGCGCGCCGTGCCCTTACAGATACCAACAAAATTAACTTGACCTGACACCAGTCTAATCATTCCACGCGGGAAAATCAATCAGCCGACGAATCCGGAGGCGAAGATCGAAAGGGGAAATCTAACCACCAAGGCGAATTTTCACGGGGAGCACAGGGAAAGTGCCCCTTCGTGAACTCTGCGAATGAATCTTCGATTTTCGGCCGCCTGCGGCGGCCAAATGGTAAAAGTGTAAAAGAGCAAAGGGTAATTATTTAATCCTGACGCAGCGAAAACCCATGTCGAAGTACCGAGTGTTCGGGAAGTCCCCGGTACGGAAAGAGCACCGGGCAGCCTCACGAATGTCGCCCCACGAGCCGCCCCGGAGCACCGGGCCAGCCTCATCAGGCGTGAAATCAACTCTCTGCTTCTTGGATTCATAATCCGAGCATGTCCATTCATCCACATTTCCTGCTAAATCAGTCACGCCTTCCGGCGTTGCTCCTTTGGCAAAGATCCCAGCCGCAGAGGTCTTGCGGATTTCTGATTCCCGCGTGTTGCAGCAATTCTCGCACCAAGGACCCCACGGATACTCTCGCCCTTCCTTGCCCGCAGCGGCCGCCTGCCATTCCTGCTCGGTCGGCAGCCTGTATGTGTACCCATCCTTCCTCGAAACGCCAAGCCATCGGCAGAAAGCATCCGCCTCGTACCAACTCACTCCCACAGCCGGTGAGTTCGGGCATTTCCACGCCCGGTCATGCCAGTAGTCAGGCTCTTGACGCTTCTCCTTATCCACCCACTTCCATCCTTCCGGTGTCCAGAACTCTTCCTTCTTGTATCCCCCTGCCTTGATAAACTCATCATACCATTGATTGGTAACCGGATACTTACTTATTTCAAAAGCTGAAAGGCTCGCCTTGCCCAACTCTTTGAGCTTGTATTTGCTCCCTTCAATCGCGACAAACTCCTTCAAATCCCGCGTATCGCCCAACCACCCCAGCGTATCGCCCGCATCAGCCAGAACCTTTGCCTCTTCCTGTTCTTTGATTACCTCTAACAAGCGCTCTTGAGCTTTTTCTGCCACCTGTTTGTCTCGTCTGTCTGGTTGGATGTCAAACAACGCTTTCGCCGCCAAACGCCAATGTCTAAAGGGTGGCTGCTCATCCCGTTTCAGTTCATCTTCCACTATGCCGTTGGCCTCAGCTCGATTCGAGTTGCTCAGATGACCAATAAACAGTCGAAGCGTTTCCTCAAACCATTCATCGTCCCAATACTTCTTAATGGCCTGTGCAAACTCCTGCGACCGCTTCCGCTCAACTATCTGTCTTGCCGCCAGGAATTCCTGAAAGCTCAAGTGCCAGAAGCTGTGCTCTGCGCCGTCCAACCTGAGAAGTCCGCAGTGCTGCTCGATTTCATCGAACTCTTCTCCCAATCGCGCAATATACTGGCGTTCTGTCTCGTCTGCTTTCGCAGGGTGTTGTTCTGTCATGAGGTCGACAGCGAATCTCTTGCTGAACGTCTTTTGTTTCTCGCGATGGCTCTCATAGGCTATCTTCATCAGAAGGTCTAAGACGGCGCCGGCGTTATCGTGAAAACGTTTATATATCAGGTTGCTGACAATTCTCTCGTACAATTCGGCCCGCTGTTCCGGCAGTTTCTTATCGTAATGATACAGTATGCAGGCAGCGGTCAACATAAGCGGTGTGCTCATTAGCTCTTCGCCGCGCTGATGCTCATATATCTCGGAGAACATATCTTCCTTGCTTTTCCCCTTACCAAGCAACTCAGGGTCCCACTCGAACCATTTTCCAATGAAGAGCCGCACCTGGTCGCTGTTCAAGGAACTGATGTCCGCACACTTGTCGCCGAGTCTGTCGGTGACTGTCGCGTCGATTCCGTGCGGTCGGCCCGACAGAATCATTTTGCTCCGTGGAAATTCGCTTCTGAAGGACACCAGACAATCAATTGTGAACTCCCGGAATGGCGCCTCGATCTCATCGAGTCCGTCAACAAGGAATATCGCCTTGCCTTCTCGACAGAATGCTTTGATTAATTCAATATCCAATCCGTCACACTTCCGTCGAAAATATTCGGTCAAAATCTCTTCCGCTGCCTGCGCGCCCGGAACCAATCCCTTCCTCCGAGGAATGATCTCGGGGATGTCTCTCAGAAATATCAGAACCGGCAAATACTCGTTGAGTCCGTATTCATTCTTTTTCCTGATGATGGAGTAAGCCAGATGCTTCATCAGCGTCGTCTTACCCGAACCCGCCTGGCCCCTTATGACCAGCCACTCGCTCGAGGCTGCCAACTCTTCAATATCAACTCCTTCTCGTTGTCTTTTGCCCATGCGAATCTTGATGCCCTCATTTGTTGCCTTCATCTCTTCCATGCGAGTTGTGTTGAGCGGGATGAACATTTCCGGAAGCTTCAGGCTGATGATCGAACTGTCTCTGCTGTCAACAAGTTTGCTGATATCCATCCTCTCGCATTGCGTTATGATCCAGTCTTTGTAGTTATCCGGGATTTCGAGCGAGAGGATGGGAACTCCTCGTTCTGAAGACGCCGCCTGCTCGTGAACTATCCGCTCACACACGTCACCTGCAATGCTCTTGATCTCTTGCGCCACTAGAACTTCCTCTTGCAGATATACTCGCAATCCGATAATCAGAGGTTCAAGCGCGCAAGCAGAGGGTGATTCCTCCAGTAGCTCCAAAACCGCCCTGCCACGTCCTGCGGCTGCCGCAAGAATGCAGGAATCTATCACTTGACTCAAATGGTCTTCGGTCTTCTTCGGATCAGCGAGAACTTTCTCGATTTCAGTCCATTTGTCTCCGTTACCTTTTACCTCTGAGGACGCAAGATCGTCATAGAAGGCCGACATGAATCTCACAACTGCTTCCAGCCTGCCGGAGGGTTGCCCCCTCCTTCGCATAAGATGATAGATGTTGTACATTCGCTCTGTAACCTGATACCACTTCTTCTTTCCCTTCTGTCTTGCAGCTTCGACCATCCCTCTTTCAACAAGCCTGTTTAGGAAAGAACTGGCTTTGTTGATTTCGATTCTCGCGGCGGTTGCGACTTCCCGCGCCGTGGCGGGGTCCCACAAGTCCGCCAATGCCACAAATACTCTGCGCTCGATCGCAGGCAACCCGTCGAGATGGCCCTTGAAATACTCCGTGTGATCATCCACAAGCTGAGCTATGTCCTTCATTAGTTCAGGAAAAGAAGTCCTGGCGGCAAGCGTGGAAAAAACGGCCACGAGGCGAGCATTGCCGCCCGTTAATATTTGGATCGGCCTTACATACTGGTCAATCGGCTCCTCTCCAGTCATCGCCTTCCACAAAGCCGAACATTCCTCGATATTCAATGGTTGCAACTCATGTATCTTGAACATCTGATACATGGCCTTTCCGGAACTTTCAATCTCCTCAAACCGGCTCACTGCTGTCCCCAAAAGCATCAGCCGCGGCTCGTTCTGCAACGTGTGGCGCAGCACCCATGCGTCGTCATCACTCATCTGCTCACCTAATAGCATGTTAAGGTTCTCGACGACGAGCAGGATGCGCTTTCCCTGTTCGTCAGCAAAATCCATCAACTGCGCCAACGCGCGGTGGCGCAGTCTGTCCTCATCGCTTTCATTGACCAGTTCTCGGTAAGTCCTTTCCCATCCTTCCACCCCTGTTTGTTTCGCCAAATGAAAGAGCGCCTCAAGCCACAACTCTCCGGCAGAATGAACATTGTAGCTTTCCTCGGAAAATATCAGCGGATACCACTTCTCCCTGAGTCCAGTCTTCTCTTTGATTTCCGCGGCCACTCGAAGGGCCAAAGTAGTCTTGCCCGTTCCGCGGGCTCCAATAATGATAACGTGCTGGTTGGACTGTCCCGTATTTTGACTTATGGTCTCCAGGATCAGATGCAAGTCCATATGGCGCGCGACAAATAATCGAGTCAGTTCTTCAGCCGACAGAAAAGCAGGATTATATTTCATAACTCTCGTGGCCATAACTTACATCTTTCTGTCCGAGGCGGGAATGAAGAACAATCTGTGCCGTCCGTCCCACCAGTCCCTTATCAACGTCGATTTGAATGCAAAACCGGTCGGCGCGCGCGACAGATAGCCGTCATACTCGAGGATATCCATTATTTCGCGCAACACGTCATTCGGTCTTCGATTCTTGAATTCATATCCCCTTAACAAAATGCGGGCGGAATCCATCGACAAATGACCTGTCACCGCCGCCTCAGTCAAGAGTTCCAAAGCAAGCGGAAACAATTCCTCGCCCAGCACCCATCCCAGACGTTCTTCGAGTTGGGCCAGTTCTGCGTGCCCTCTTGTGCTTAGCATCCGGTCATTGTAAACCCCCAAAACATCATCCCTCGAACACTCCATATTGCCTTTGCATCTGCAATTATCATAAATGTGTTCAAAGAACATCTGAACGTGTTGCGGTATGAAACATCCCAGTTTCTCCAAAACTCGCTCCTTTGCCCCTTCCTCAAATGTGACACCGGCCCCGTTTGCTAACGCCTGAAGACAACCCTCGGCCGTATCGGTATCCCATGGCTTCAGCTCGAAGGGCGTAAAGGTTGTCACCGTGCCGCTGAGACCCGCCTGCCTGAGAATCGGCTCCAGTCCGATGGAACCGGTCAGCACGATTCTGATCGTGCCTTTATGCTTGATGCTCGACTCTCGGAACCAACTCATGAATTCGTCCGCCAATTGTAACCGCTCAGATGTTATTCTGTGATCTGCCCCCTTCAGTATGCGGTTCACAAGGAGCGTTACCTCATCGATGAAGATCGCAACCGGCTTCTCGCATTCACCCAGCGCACACAAGAGATTCTCCCCTTTTGCTTTCCAGTTTCCGGCGGAGACCCCTGCGTTTAGCGCAATCTTGATGTCGTGAACGTCGAGAGAATCAATGGAGACTTCCACTCTTTCAAGAATGTTACTGAATACTCGCTTTGTCTTTTGCCAAATACTCGCGTGGGGGCGAGTGGCAACACTCAATTCCACTACCGCGTCGGAGGGCGATTTCGATGCTTGCAGGTCCAAATATAAGCACACATAGCGATCTCCCAAACGTCGGGCCACCTCGTGCAAAAGGCTTGTCTTCCCCATCCTTCTTGGAGCCAGAAGCTGAATGTGCGCGCCTTCATCCAATTTCTCGATAAAAAGCTCGATTTCCCTTTCTCGGTCCCAAAAAAAATCCCTCCCCGTCACGTAGTTGTTGTGCGCCGGCCTCAGCTTCTCCATAAACCGCCTCCCAACACATAGCTTACCAACATAATTGTTGCCTAACTCATTATACCACCACTAAGCCGCCTCGTCAATATAATACCAACAACAATGTTGCCAATATTCTTGTTGTACACTGCACAGCATTCGAAATGATATGCCTCAATTAGATGATTACCAACATATTCGTTGCAGAGAAGACTGTCCCCTGCCGCCAACCCGCCCAGCCCGGCAGAGCCGCAACCCAAAAAGCTCTCGGAACACGATTGTCGGCCCGCGAAACGCGGGACATGTCACGAGACGAATTGCACGAATCACAAGCTTCTTCTTTATCATTCCCGCGCGAGCCTGCCCTCGACCTGATCGGGGGGCGGGAATCCATTCTTTTTCCGGTGCCACTCGGACTGCTGTTCCTCTCTTTTAACCAGAAACCAGAAACCCCGTGCGTTTCGCGCGATGCAGTTTCATTCCGCATTCATCATTCCCTATCAATTCCCATTCCTTCGCTCCAGCCTGCAGTCTCCAGCCTCCGGTCTACTTAACCTCGCGCTTCGCGCGGCGCATGGCTGACCTTGGGAAAATCGGGGACATGATGCCCCATCGTGTCCCCGATTTTCCACCGAAATGTCGATATAGCTGACCGCGCCTCGCGCGGCCCCCCTTCGCCCTTTCTTCTGTCTCATACAACGCCTCTTCATTCCACAACTTTAGACACTTTAGCTCACTTTAGACACTTCACACTATTCTTCTCCCTTTCGCCCTTCGCCCCAAGATTCCTATCCGCGTTCATCGGCGGTTCCCATTCCTCTTTGTCGCTTTCTTTATCTTGCTTTCTCCGTGCCCTCCGTGGCGAATGACTCTTTTTCTTCGTGCCCCTTCGTAATGATTTCGTGGCCTATACCTCTTCTTCTTTTTGCTGCTTCTACTCTTTCTTCGTGTCTCCGTGCCTTCGTGGTGAATTTCTTTTTCTTCTTTGGCTGCGGCTATGCCCCTTCGTGAACTTCGTGGTTCCTTTCCTCTTTGCTTCCTATAGATGTCTTTGTGGTGAATTCTCTTCGAAGATTTCCGGCC
>JACRIR010000019.1 GCA_016215705.1 Candidatus Poribacteria bacterium
AAACTTCTTTATCTCCGCATATCCCTTGTGCGACAAACACTTCGTTATCGCCGAGGTCAGCGTCGTCTTCCCATGATCCACGTGACCTATCGTGCCTACGTTCACATGCGGCTTCGTCCGCTCAAATTTCTGCTTGGCCATCAGTGCCTCCTCGTTCTTGGGCGAATCCTCACGCAGGCCCCCGGGCGGGCCGTGAAGGCTTGCCGGCACATACTTTCTTATTCGCGGCCCTTACTTTGAGTCTCCGTGCGGGCCGGACTCTTCGTTTTCAGATAGAGCCCACGACCGGAATCGAACCGGTGACCACGTGCTTACCATGCACGTGCTCTACCGACTGAGCTACGTGGGCATACGCAACGCTTATTTGGGACACCATGCGGCATGGTGTCCCCGAATAAGTGCCGCGGAATTCTTCTTTGGAGCGGGAAACGGGATTTGAACCCGCGACCCTCAGCTTGGAAGGCTGACGCTCTACCATCTGAGCTATTCCCGCACACAGATACTGCATCTTAACGCTGTGGGGAGAGGAGGATTCGAACCTCCGTAGGCAACGCCAACAGATTTACAGTCTGCCCCCTTTAGCCACTTGGGTATCTCCCCAATCAGGTATGCCCGGGGATATCTCGATTGGCTGGAGCTGGCGAAGGGAATCGAACCCCCAACCAGCCGCTTACAAGGCGGCTGCTCTACCTTTGAGCTACGCCAGCATAGCCGACCCACAGACGAGAAATGTTAGCAGTTTAAGGGCGAAAAGTCAAGAGAGAATCCTATCGACAACCGCGAAGCTGCCGATTTGTTCGCAAATTCAGGAGACAAACAAACCCAAAACTTCGTCCATGCGAAATGGCGTTTCTAAGTGCCTGCCCAAACGTCAATTGTCGGGCACATGAATATGTTTCTTTTCGCCATTGAGCTTTCTAAAAAGTTTAACAGAAACCGAGTCGGTTGTCAAGACACTTCGCTCCCGTGCAAGAATCTGCTAAGTGCTTGACATGCTTGAGAATATGTGCTATGGTTTCTTAATTTGTATCACCGGCTGGTCGTCTGTTCCGCTGTTCCGCATTACGCCGTCAATATCTCGAGGGGAAAACATATGCCGGAAACCCAATCCCAGGAACGCCCGATTGTGTTGGTCGTCGACGACGAAGAAATCATGCAGAACCTGATGCGCGATATTCTCGAAGCATCCGATTATGCCGTTGACATTGCCGGCGACGGGGAACAAGCGCTCGAAAAACTGAGATCGAAGAACTTCGCCCTCGTATTTACGGACATCAGAATGCCCAAGATGGATGGGATGGAGCTTCTCAGACGGGCAAGAAGCCTGAAGCCTGACCTCGATATTATCATGATGACCGGATTTGCCACTGTCAACGTGGCGGTCGAGGCCATGAAGCTGGGCGCATTGGATTTCATTACGAAGCCATTCAATCTCGACCACATAAGGCTGGTCGCCGGCCGTTCAATTGAGCGCCGGGTGTTGAAGAAGCAGGCCGAGGAAGGGGAGTACTACAAGAGGCTTTCGCTGACCGACGGTTTGACCGAGCTTTTTAATCACAGGTATTTTCATCAACTGCTAAAGACTGAGTTAAGCCGCTCGGAACGAAACAATCGTCAATTTTCCCTGCTCATGATAGACGTGGACAACTTCAAGACTTACAACGATACCCTGGGGCATACCGCAGGCGACGAAGCGCTTAAGTTTCTGGCGTGGCTTCTCAGACACCATGCCCGCGCCTCCGATATGGTGTGCCGTTACGGAGGAGAGGAGTTTGCAGTAATATTGCCCGAGACGAACAAGGCCGAAGGAAAGATTGCGGGCGAGCGCTTTCGGCGGATTATCGAGGAGACAGTGTTCGAGAATCAGGAGATCATGCCCAACAAGAATTTCACCATCAGTGTCGGCCTCGCTTCTTATCCCGATGATACTCAATCGGCCGAGGAACTCGTGAAGAGAGCCGATGATGCTCTCTATCAGGCGAAAAGAGGGGGAAGAAACAGGGTAGCAAGCTGGGGACTCGAGATGAGCAAGAACACGGCTGAAGCACGGTGACTCAAGGAGTGCGGCCGCATTCACCTCCTTCGCCTCGGAGGAGCTCGAGGGCGTGCGGGATGGCGGGCTTGATGAAAGAGAGACACTCCCGGACAGCCTTGGGGCTGCCGGGCAGATTGACAATGAGCGCGCATCCCAGCGTGCCTGCGACTGCGCGTGAAAGCATTGCCGTCGGAGCGACCTCGACGCTCTTGAGCCGCATGACTTCGGTGATGCCGGGAAGCTCTTTCTGAATAACTGCGCGCGTAGCTTCGGGCGTGACATCCCTCGGGGCTATGCCGGTGCCACCGGTAGTAAGCACCAGGTCCGCATTCTGCGCCATTCTCCTGAGAGCGGATTCTATCTGAGGCCGTTCGTCAGGAACAATCTCATAGGCGGCAACTCTGCCTCCCATTCCTTCCACGATCTCGCGTATTGCTGCGCCGCTTTTGTCTTCGCGTTCGCCACGGGACCCTT
Source organism: Candidatus Poribacteria bacterium (assembly GCA_016215705.1). GTDB lineage: Bacteria > Abyssobacteria > SURF-5 > SURF-5 > SURF-5 > JACRIR01. The sequence goes on from JACRIR010000019.1 coordinate 2,510, forward strand.
TGTCGCTCACAGTAAGTATTGCCACTCGCATCATTGAATCCTCTCGCAAGCATGAATTTATTCGGGGACACCATGCGGCATGGTGTCCCCGAATAGACGCACATTTCCATTCCGCTCAAAATTCCGCATTTGTATGGGCGAACACACGGTTCGCCCATATAAGAATGACTATTCCGAAACCCCCTTTTCCTCGACAACGATCTCGTCGCACTTCTTGATTGTTCCGCCGCGAAGCACACGCGCAAATATGCCCTCGCGCGGCATCACGCAATCGCCTGCAGCATAGTAAATGGCGCACCTGTCGTGGCATTCTTTCCCGATTTGAGTGACCTCGAGAAGGATTTCGCCGATCCGGAGCCTTGTTCCGATCGGCATTTCATAGAGGACGAGCCCGCGGGTCGTAATGTTTTCAGCGAAGTCTCCGTAGCTTACGTCGAGTCCTTTCTCGCGCATTTTCTCGATGCTTTCCTCAGCGAGCAGGCTCACCTGGCGATGCCACGCGCCTGCATGCGCGTCGCCCTCGATCCCATGTTCGACGCATAAGGTCGCCGATTCGATGGGGGTCTTGCGCATACCCTTTTCAGCACTGATCGAGATGGAGACAACAACGCCTTTCTTCATCTTATTGTCTTCTCCGTTATTCCGAGCTAAGCGAAGGATATCATTCTTTTCGTGAGATTCTTCGCTTCGCTCAGAATGACATTCACAAAACCAAGAATGCCATTAATAAAACTGCCCGTGGCAATGATCGGCAGCACGCTCTCCTCATTCACGATCCATCTTGTAATGTCCGCTTTTGCCGCCTGATTTTTCGAGCAGCCGGATGTCTGAGATAATCATTCCTTTTTCGGCCGACTTACACATGTCGTATATCGTCAATGCGGCTACCGCTGCGGCCGTGAGCGCCTCCATTTCGACGCCGGTCTTGGCGGTCACACGCGCCTCGGCAACGATCACTATTGAATTGCCCGAGGGCTGGAAATCTATTTTCACATTCTCCAGGGGCAGCGGATGACAGAGAGGGATCAGCCCGGAGGTTTTCTTTGCCGCCATGATTCCAGCGAGGCGGGCCACTTCAAATACGTCACCTTTCCGGACTTTCTTGTCGAGGATGAGGCGGAGCGTCTCGGATTTTATGTGGACCGTAGCGCTTGCGCGAGCAATCCTGCGTGTCGGCTGCTTTTCGCCGATGTCCACCATCCGCGACGCGCCCCGTTCGTCAAAATGTGATAGCTTTGCCACAGCAAATCCTCTGTTTCCCTTAATTCGGGGACACCATGCCGCATGGTGTCCCCGAATTAAGGGTTTCGGCCAGTTGCTCAGATTATGCGGACGGCGCCACAGTCAAAAACGCAGAATATCTCTTCTCCGAGCTTCAACTGGAGTTCGGTCAAGACTTGCTCAGAAACGACGATGCTGAGTCTTACTCCGATATCCACCGTTACCCGGGCATATGACTCATGCAGCGTCATTCTGACAACTTTTCCCGCATGGCAATTGAGAGTTCCGTTTTCGGGAGGACGTCGTGAAAGCATTATATCACGAGAGTCGATGGATATGTGCGCCGGCCCGGTCGCCTCCGAAATGACGTTGAAGCCGAGTGTTTCATTTACAAAAACCTTGGTCCTGCCGTCGCACTTCTCAAAAATTCCCTTGAATATGTTTTCGTAGGGGAGCGGCTCAATCCGGCCATTGCTCAGAAAGATGATACGATGAGCCAGGGCGGAAGCCTGCCGGTAATTGTGCGTCGAGAAGATGATTGTCGTTTTCGCCTCAACGCGGAGGTGACGGATCAGGGACTCAACGTCACGCGCGTATTTCTTGTCTATGCTTGCGGTAGGTTCGTCGAGCAAGAGCACTTCGGGCTCGAGGGCAAGAGCCCTTGCCAGGGCCACTCGTTGCTGCTGGCCGGAGGACAACGTCCGCGCGCTTCTTTTCTCAAAGCCGGCGAGCCCGACGGTTTCAAGAGCTTCAGAGGTCTTTGTCTTGACGTCGTTGCGCGATTTTCTCCTGAGCTTCAGGCCGTATCCGATGTTATACGCCACCGTCCGGTTGAACAGAAAAGGAGGATGTGCGACCATGGTCACGCGCCTCATGAGGGCGGTTTGATTCATTGCTCCGTTCCACACGGGAATCGAATCAAACACTATTTCTCCCGAGGTCGGGCGTTCGACGAAGGCCAGCAGTCGAAGCAGGGTTGTTTTCCCCGAACCATTTGGTCCCACGAGAGCGCATGTTTCTCCCCGGGCGAAGTGAAGGCTCGGAATGTCCAATGCGAAATCGCCGTTGTAGGATTTCTTGATGCTGGTCAGCTTGTAGAATTCCGGAGGCATAGCGGCAGATTCGTTCATATTCCCCTCAAGCGGAAGCTCTGCACGACTGCGTTCACGGATAGCGCGATGAGTAGCAGTATGATGCCGAGCGCCATTGCCAGAGAGAACTCTCCCTTTCCGGTCTCGAGAGCGATTGCGGTCGTCATTGTTCGCGTGTACCCGTGAATGTTGCCGCCGAGAATCATCGCGGCTCCGACTTCGGCGATTACGCGACCGAAACCGGCTGCGATGGCGACGACTATCGAGTAACGGGCCTCGCTCAAGATGGCGGACGCTCTTTGCAGGGCGTTGGCGCCGAGCGTTCGAGCGGTCTCACCGACACGCGCGTCGATAGCTTTTGTCGCCGCGAGAGAAAGCGCGACAATGATCGGCGTTGCGAGAATGAACTGGCCTATTATCATTGCGGTCGGTGTGAACAGCAGGCCGTACGCCCCGAGCGGACCGCGCCTGGATATAAACGAATAGATCGTTAGTCCAACGACGACCGTCGGTATTGCCATCGAGGTGTTGAGGGCAATTTCCATCTGATGCTTGCCTCTGAACCGGCTGACTGCGAGCGTGAACCCCAACGGGACGCCGACGATGCTCGCCAGCGCGGTGGATATGAGAGAGACCCGGAGTGAAGTCCAGACAATGACTGCAAGCTCGCGATCGAGATGGATAATCAGCCGGAAGGCTTTTGTGAATGCTTCAAGAATATAGTTCATAGCCCGAGAACCGACCTTAAGCCACAGAGGGAGCCCAGAACACGGAGCTAGAGAAGCAGAAAATCTTGCTGTGGCCGACGAAGAGATTCTGTTTCAATCCGCAATCCGAAATCGAAAATCCGAAATAAAATAACCAGTCCCCATACCTCATGGAACTGGCGTTCGGCCAACAATTTCTCCTTTCCGAGGATGGGGGGCGCGGACGTTTCCATCGTCGCCTGCCGTTCAACCCCCATAGCCTTTTCGCCTCCGGCATTAGGCAGGTTGAATCGGAGAAATCTGAATCTATTATAGTCGAGCTGGTCGTATGAGTCAAACGGGACAGGGAATGATGAATGATGAAGAATAAAAACGGGGCAACTGAGAACGTTTACTTGATTTGCGAATCGAGGACTGAGTGAATCCTCACCGAATAAAATTATGTCATCTTACATAGAATCGGTCAAGAGGGTTCTCCCTTGCCCATTGACCGTATCCGTGCGATGTCTTCGTCCGGAATGCACAGGAACTTGAGAAACTCCCGGTGCTTCTCGGGAGCGAGCCGCTCAAACTCGACGTGCCACCGGAGCATATCCTCGTCGCTGAAGCCGGATGCCCGCAGCAGCGACATCCACACTTCCGCATTCATCACTCTTATCCGCCGGCGATATTGTCTCCGTTTGAGAATGCCAAGGATGAATCGCTGTTGTTCTCTGAGGCGCCCGATGTCATCATTCAGCTCCTCCAACCGTTTCTCGAGCGCCTTTGTGAGAGTGTTTCCGGGGGAGTCCAGCACATTTGCGATTTCCTTGAGCGACAGCCCGGCCTGACGATACCTGCAAATCTGCTCGAGCCTCTTCGCGTCACTCCCGGAATATTGCCGGTATTCACTTTCGGTTCTCGCAGACGGTTTGAGCAGGCCGATGGAATCGTAATAGAGCAGAGTGCTCCGCGAGAGACCGAATTTTCGCGCCAATCTCCCTATCGTGTGCATTCCCCGCCCTCCCCTCTTCACAACATCGCAAACCTCTTTACCGCTCGGTTTCGGTATCGCGAATTCTTGTCGCTATTTCCGCCACCCCTTTTGCAGAAGGCGACTACTGATTGTCCCCTTTATTAAAGGGGGGCAGGGGGATTTTCCCTGTGCATCTCGCTCGTTTTCTCGAAATGGATTCCCGTTTGCGCAGGAATGACGTAAAGCGTGTAGCTTCCTTGTATTATTACAAGTGTGGTGTCTCAGAAATAACTTAAAGCGTTGCGAAGGGGACTGTCCCAGATTTACGGGCGCTTTGCGCCGTAGAATCGGGACTGTCCCCGAAGCACAAATGTAAAGAAGCGTTAGAGACACTACACCAGGAACCAGGAACTAGGAACCGGGAACCGTTTCTCTGAGCATCTCACCTTTGGTCAGATAATGATTCAGCGAGTTGTTTGTCCACTGCGTCATCAGATCAAGAAATTCACCGGTAATGTGTTCAAGAACCCGGTTTCCGTCCGGACTTAGCCCCGTGTACGTGCGGCGCCAGTGAATTATTGAGCCATTATCTCCCGCCTCGAGCCAGACGTCAAGTTTTTCGACTGCCATGCCGGGATAGACAATCACAAACTCGATGCTGAAATTCTCGTTATCGTATTTGCTGACTACCCATGTTCCCTCACCGAGGCCATGAGGGAACTCCGTCTTGAATATGCAGTTGTTCTCCGCAACGCCTGACTCCGAATAGACCATTTCGCAGGCCCATCCATGAATCCAGTCGTATTCCCTTACAGGACAGAGGAGGGGGAAGACTTCTTCACGAGGCGCCACAAGTTGGTAAGCATCCTGTTTCACGAATCGCTTTGGCGTAAAGTTGGCCATATTTTCCCTTTCCGGGGCAAGACGAATGCCCTCGAGCCGCTACCCTTGATGATTCCTCAGTCAACTCATCCTCACGGCGATGTTCCACGTTGTACGACAGTCTAAACTATAAAGCTGTAGTCAGGTCAAGCATTTTTTCGAGTAGAAGAAGGGGAAAGGCGAAAGAGGTCAAGGAGAGGGAAAAAACACTTTCCCTATATTCTTATCCCCAATATTCTCTGCGCGTTGGTGAGAAATATCTTTTCAAGAATATCGTCGCGGTAGCCTTCGGAGGCGTAGGCGTCGAAGAGTTTCTGGTGAGGGATCATGGGATAGTCGGAGCCGAACATCGCGCGGTCCTGCAGGCGGCCGTGCAGTTCCTTCTTGAGGGCGGGGGAGAAGTACTTCGGGGACCAGCCTGAGAGTTCCATCACGACGTTGGACTTGTGGATGAGCACCGCGATCATCTCGTCCTGCCACGGCCACGAAGGATGACACGCGATAATGAGGAGCTCGGGGAAATCGGCTGCGACATCATCTATATAAGGAATGGGCCTCGTGTATTTGAGGTGGATGCCCAAGCCGCCGGGCATGCCCGCTCCGAGGCCGGTTGTGCCGGTATGGAACATCACGGGCGCTTTGAGTTCGACACACTTTTCCCACAGCGGGTAGAACCTCCGGTCATTCGGAAAGAATGCCTGCGCCGATTGCTGGAACTTCACGCCCATCAGCTTCAGTTCCTTAATCGAGCGTTCGGCCTCCTTGATCGCCATTTCGCCTTTCCACGGGTCAACGCAGGCAAAGCCCCCGACGAAGGCCTGGGGATAATCGCTCGTAAGCCTGGCGACATAGTCGTTGCTCGTGGCCGGTTGGCCGGTGTTCGTCTCGGCGTCCCATGCGACGATGATTCCTTTCACGCCTGCGTCGACGAAATCCTGCGCCATATCTTCCTCGGTCTTTGAGATTGCGAGCACTTCTTCATCCGATAGCTCCCGCTTCTGATAATATTGCATAAGCGCTTTTTGATATTTCAGCATGCTTTTGGCGGCGGCGCGTGTTGAGGGGTGCGCATGAACGTCGATGGCTTTTAGCACCTCGATCTCCTTTTCATTTTTCTGATATCCGCTGGCCGTGGTCTAACGACTTCTTTTGAGGCAAGAAGGTATAAACCAGAATCGAGACCATCAGCGCCATGCCGCCGGCGGCGATTGTCAATAGGACTGACATGGGCGTGGGATGGAACAGCCAGACCGCTGCGAACGTAAGAACTGTGAGCGGCACAAGCATCAAGATAAAACCATGTCGGTCGTTGGCGAGGTTATAATTCACCAAAATAGTGGTCGTGGCGACAGGCGTTATGGCGACGCCAAAAAGTCTTATGAGTGCGACGAGTTCGGGCGCATCCGTCTTCGCAAGGAACAGCGCCAGGTGACGACCCAAAATGACGCAGGCGCCGATTCCGCAAAGAGAAAGCAATACTTCGATGCCGAGACCGCGTAAGAGTATCGGCGTCGGATTCTCGCCGACGGCTTTCTTGCGGGCGACCTTCGGGAAGAGGGCCAATATTATCCCCATAGGCAGGAACAGAAAGCCCTTTCCCACGATTGAGGCGGTGGCGTAATAGCCCGCCAGCTTCAGACCCTCACCCTGCTCTCCGTAGAAATGGCGCACGAGCGCAATGTCGAGATTGCAGAAGAAACTCAAGGGAAAGAGTGCGACCACGACAGGAGCGGCAAACCTGTAGATTCGGCGCATGTCGATGGAGTCATCCTCCTCCGGCAGCGCAAGCACTTCTCGTATCGGCCAGAAGCCGACGGCAAAAGCAAGGATAAACGACAGGGTTACACCGAGAAGCACGCCGCCGACACCCCATCCGATGACTGCGAACAGTATTCCGAGACCACACTTAGTGACGAACCCGGTGAAGTACGACATCCCCAGATAGCCGAACTGCTCGTTCCCTTGCAGCACGGCCCAGAAGACCGGCATTGTGAACGTGAAGAACAGGAGTACGCCCGAGGCGATGATCGGGGCGTTCTTCTGAATATTGAAGAACTCTCCGATAATGGGCGCTCCCAATATTGCAAGGGCCATGAGGATGAATGCGACGACGCTCACGCGTTTGAAGCACTCTAGCAGCAATCTCCTTACTTTGGAATATTCGCCTCGAGCGCCGAACTGCGCGACAAACTTCGTTATGGTGGTCTGAACCGTGATAATCGGGATCGCTGCCACATACAACAGCGACAGCAACGAATTGAGGGCGCTATAGTCATCGGGCCCGAGGTTCCGGCTCATATAGATATGGAAATAGAACGTGAAAACATTGCCGAGGCCGGTAATAAGAATGAGGAAGCCTTCATCAAAGATGCTGTCTTTCTTTTGAGGAATCGCTCCCACAACAGGGCTCTCGATTTTGGATTCTCGATTTTGGATTTTGGATTCTCCTTTATCCGCAGATTTCACAGATTTTCACTGGCTATGATTTAACCGCAAAGGCGCAAAGGTCGCGAAGGAAAACAGCGGAGAAGGAACACGAATCAAGTTTACTACACGAATGAAAGAAACCCTTTCTCATCTTCTGGCCTTACTTTGCGCTCTTTGCGCCTTTGCGGCTAAATTGGTCTTCTCGGGTTTCCCGTTTGTCTTTCGCCTTTTACCCCCCCCAATTCTCTTATGGCAAGATTCTAAGTGCTACCTCGTTGGCCAGATGCCAGCCTTTGGCGGACGATTTGATGGTTTGACCGTCCCATTCGAGGAGGCCGAGGCCGGTAAGATCGCTCAGAGAGCTCCCGAGCGCCTTCTCCAGAGAAATCCCAAACCTGCCTGCAAACGAGTCGGAGTCAACGCCGTCTTTCAGTCGAAGCCTCTGTATTATTGTCTCGATAGCCTGCATGTTGGGAGGAATGCTTTCAATCTCGCAGACCGCGTCCCCTCGGGTTTCCATCGCGCGAATGTAAGCTTGCGGGCCGCGCAGATTGGTTATCCGGCTGCCGCCAAGATACGAGACTGCGCTCGCGCCCAGTCCTAGATACTCCTCGTTCGACCAATAGACCATATTGTGACGCGAGCGTCTGCCGGGGAGCGCAAAGTTCGAAATCTCGTAGTGCTCGTAGCCTGCGTCGCTTAGTGTTTCTAGAGCTATTTCATATAATTCGAGTTCCCCTTCGTCGGATTTCTTCTTTATCTTTCCCTCTTCCAGCAATTTCAAAAATCGCGTCGCAGGCTCAAATGTGAGGCAATAGGTGGAGACGTGTTCCGGTTCCATCTCGACTGCGCGAGCGAGTGAATTCCGCCAACTCTCGACGGACTGATTCGGAATGGCATATATCAGATCGACACTGATATTTTCAATACCGGCTCTCCTCAGCAATGAGAAAGCTCGCGCGACGTCCACTGCCCGATGCTGCCGTCCCAGGAAGGAAAGTTCTGCGTCATCAAAACTCTGTGCTCCGAGACTCACGCGGTTGACGCCGGTTGCGGCGAGCACGTCGGCTTTGGCTGCATCGAGGCTGCACGGGTTGGCCTCGAGTGTTATCTCTGCAAGGGGCGATATATCAAGAACCTCTCGCAAATGTTCGAGCAACCAGCGAATCCGGCCCGGCGACAAAATAGTGGGTGTGCCGCCGCCGACGTATAGAGTTTCGACTGAGGAGAGTGTGGCGGACATTTGTTCCGCCTCGACGACGAGTGCGCGGAGATAGGAATCGAGACTGTCATTAATCGGAACTGAAGCGAAATCGCAGTATGGGCACTTGGATGTGCAATAGGGGATATGAAGGTAGACGGCTGTCATGACGGATGGCCCAAGGTTTAGCGAACCAGCCCTATCCTGTTCGGAGGCCAGTAAATAGCGACGGCTTTTCCTACAATATTTCCCTTTGGAACAAAACCCCAGAAACGGCTGTCACGGCTGTTGAGCGCATTGTCGCCGAGCATGAAGTAGTGGTCCGGCGGTATGGCCGTTTCCCACGAGCCGTACTCGCCCGCCGGATAATACACGCGCCCGGCCACGCTGGCAGGTTCCTTGAGAGGTTTTCCGTTAACGGCAATGTGGCCGCCGCCCCTGACGACGTCGCTCAACTGGGGATTCCAGCCCGGATTGTCCGGCACTATCGCCAACCGTTCGCCACCGACGCCCGCAACTCGCTTGATGAAGTCCTTGCCTTGATCCAGCCCATCGATCCCCTGGGTTTCAAACACGACGACATCGCCTCGTTTCGGCTCGGTCATTGCCAGAACACGATTTCGTGTGAAAGGAATGCGGAATCCGTATATGAATTTGATGACGATGATCTTGTCGCCGTGCCCGTAGTTCATCGCTCCGCGAAGAGTCGGCTCCATGCTGCCTGTCGGTATTTTAAATGTTTGCAGGAAGAATGCCCGAATGAAGAGGGCGAGCACGACTGCGTATACTATGGTCTTGGTCCACTCCCACAAGACCGACTCTTGCGGCTGCTCGAAATCGACTTTTTCTTTGATCTCTGATACTGCTTTCGACATGCCTTCCTATCCTTTCAATGTTTCCTCCGGCAAACGCCTCTTCTTTTTCTTCTTACTTTTTCTTTCCTCAAATCCACGTCCATCTGTGTGTATCTGTGGTGAAAAATGTTTCTTTTTCTTCTTTTCCCGGAATCCCTGTAATCTGCGAAATCTGCGGATTCCCCGTTTCTTCTTTTGGTTGTAGGGGACAGCCCGCTATGCTACTCACGTTCGAAATCTTGAATTCCAGTCGGGATTCCCTTTTCTTCTTCTTTCTCACCGATCGCTCACTCGATCTGGAAAACCGCCATGAAAGCTTCCTGCGGCAGCTCGACGTTGCCCACTTGCTTCATCCGTTTCTTGCCCTCTTTCTGCCGCTCGATGAGTTTTCTCTTTCTCGTTATGTCGCCGCCGTAGCATTTCGCAATCACGTTCTTGCGAAGCGGCTTTATGGTCTCGCGCGCGATCACTCTGTTACCGACCGCCGCCTGAATGGCAACCTCGAATAGTTGCCGGTGGATTATTTTCCGCAGTTTTTCGGCCAGTTGCTTTCCCCTCGTATACGCCTTGTCCTTGTGGACTATGCAAGAAAGCGCGTCGACGGGGCTGCCGTTCAAAAGCATATCCAACTTGACAAGGTCCGATTGCCTGAAGCCGACAAACTCGTAATCGAGCGAGGCATAACCGCGTGTCACCGACTTAAGCCTGTCATAGAAATCCATGACCGCTTCGCTCAGCGGAAGATCGTAGTTGATCAAGACTTTTTGCGGATTGAGATAATGCGTGCGTTTGTGCTCGCCTCTCCGCGAGGAGCAGAGGTCGCACACTGCGCCGATGAATTCCGGCGGCGTCAGGATGCTCGCGTATATGTACGGCTCTTCGAGGTATGCGATTCGCGCGGGCTCTGGCATCTTCGACGGATTCTCGATGTCAGCGAACTTGCCGTCGGTCGTGTGGATGCGGAAGACCACCGACGGCGCGGTCGTCACCAGTGTCAGGTCGAACTCTCGCTCGAGCCGCTCCTGGATAACTTCCATGTGGAGCAGGCCGAGGAACCCGCACCTAAACCCGAAACCGAGCGCGCTCGAAGTCTCGGGCTCGTAATGGAAAGAACTGTCGTTCAGGCTGAGCCTTTCGAGCGATGACCGGAGCACATCAAAACCGCCCGGGTCCGCTGGGTACATACCGCAGAAAACCATTGGCTTGACGGGTTTGTAGCCTGGCAACGACTCGGATGCCGGATTGGCTTCGTCGGTCAGCGTGTCGCCTATCTTGATGTCGCGTATGCTCTTCATGTTGGCGATAACGTAACCGACTTCGCCCGCCCGAAGCTCTTTCACCGGAACCATTTCCAGCCTGAATATGCCTACTTCCTCCACCTCGTACTTGTGGCTCGCAGCCATTGAGAGTATCTTTTGGCCGGGCCTTATGCAACCGTCCATTACTCGAACATACGCAATCGCGCCGCGAAACGAGTTATAGACCGAATCGAATATCAATGCCCTCAGTGGCGCGTCATCGTCGCCGCCCGGCGGAGGGACGTTTTTGACGATTGACTCAAGGATTTCCTCGACTCCGATGCCATTCTTGGCGCTGGCAAGTATCACGCCCTCGGAATCCAGCCCGATTATTTCGGTTATCTGCTCTTTGACCTCGTCGACGCGCGCGTTGGGCAAATCTATCTTGTTGATGACGGGGATTATTTCAAGATTGCGGTCCGACGCAAGGTAAGCGTTGGCGAGTGTCTGCGCCTGCACGCCCTGTGAGGCGTCCACAAGCAGCAACGCTCCCTCGCATGCGCCAAGGCTGCGGGTGACTTCATACGAAAAATCGACGTGGCCGGGCGTGTCGATCAGGTTCAGAAAGTAGTCCTGCCCATCCGACGCCTTATAATCGACCCGGATCGCTGCGGCCTTAATGGTTATACCGCGTTCTCGCTCGATGTCCAACGTGTCGAGCGTCTGCTCCCTCAAATCGCGCGCGGGGATCGAATGTGTGACTTCGAGAATCCGGTCAGCGAGCGTGGATTTGCCGTGGTCTATGTGAGCAATAATGCAGAAGTTACGTATCTTATCCTTTGTCATACACCTATTCTAAGCCTTCCAAAGTTTAAATGGATCAAACATTTAATTATAGCAGAATATCGGCAGGGCTTCAAATTGATTTTGGATTTTGGATTGGGCCGGAAGAAGAGAGGTTCCCACCGCAAACGCGCAAAGAGCGCAAAGACTTGGCTTCTTCGGGATTCAACCACGAACCATAAACCACGAACCACTAACTACGAACCATGAACCATGAACTATGAACTATGAACCACCCTTTCGAAGGGGACTGTCCCAGATTTACGGGCGCCTTGCGCCGTAGAATCGGGACTGTCTCCGAAGCTCAGATGTAAAGAAGCGTTAGAGACACTGCACTAGTAGAGCGCCTCCTAAATAATGTTGCAATGCTCCCCCTTTGAAAAAGGGGGACAAAGGGGGATTTAGGAAGTCGCAGAAATCCTTGGAAAACAAGAGTCTTAAATCCCCCCTTCCCCCCTTTGCAAAGGGGGGAACG
>JACRIR010000269.1 GCA_016215705.1 Candidatus Poribacteria bacterium
CCTTCTTATTCTTGTCGCCGCCTATTCTAGCACTTGTAGAGACCGTTTTCAAAACATCCTTCTTGCGCTGTGTCAGATTTCACAGAAGGCGATTCGCGAGCCGCACCGGCAAGACATCTCTGTACTACTCACCTTCAAAATGTCGAGTAGACATCCCGAATGTTTCCTTTAGGTCTGCTTTGTGTTCCCTGTTTCTCCCCTCTTTCGATATGGGGAGTGTCACAAGATTCGACCATGGGAAACAATCTAATGTCCCTCACAGAACCGTGCGTGAGGTTTTCCCTCACACGGCTCTTCGGTAGCGCATCCTCAAGTCGAGGACGGACAGTACGGTGAATGATATATCTTGGGCTTGGGCAGAGGGTTCCATACAAGAATCTTGTTGAACTTCTCCCAGGTGATGCTCTTTCTCTGGCTACGCCTATTCATCCATTTGTAGGCAAGTCTTGTGGCTTTCCCATAGAACTGCTCCAAGCCTTCTATGTTCCCGCTTACGCCATAGTAGCGGTAGTGGCCCACAAGCTTTCGCTTAAGCGTCTCCCACCATTTCGTCCACTTCTCGGCGTTGCGGATACGCTTGAGCCATTCATTCATCGCCTTGAGCTTCTGCCTGAGCTTCTTCTTGCTGGTCTTGCGGCCTACCTTGAACCTCCCTTTCCTCGTCTTCGTACAATAGTGCGTCAATCCGAGAAAATCGAAAGTCCCCGCCTTGATTTCCTCCGTCTGCTCCTTGTGCCACGCCTTTCGACCAAATTCGATTGTCCGGCTCTTTGCCTCGGATATCTTGAGTCCAAACTTTCCGAATCTCTCCTTAAGCTCGCCCGCGAATTTCTGCGCCTCATCTTCACATTGAAAGCACACTATGAAGTCATCGGCGTAGCGGGTCATATGCGCAAAGCCCTTGCCTTGCCTCTTTACCTTCTTCTCGAGCCACAGGTCAAGGACATAATGCAAATAGATATTGGCCAGCACGGGGCTTATTAACCCTCCCTGTGGTGTGCCCTTCTCTACCTCCATGTACCGCCCTTCTTCCATTACACCTGCTTTCAAGAATCGAACTATAAGCCGTAAGAAACTCGGATCTCCTATCCGGTGCTCCAAGAACTGCATTATCCATGCGTGATCCACAGTGTCGAAAAACTTCTCGATATCCATGTCCACCACATAGTTGACCGGCCTCGTCACGATGACTTCCTTCACTTCATCGAGCGCATCATGACATCCCCGGTTTGGCCGAAATCCATACGACACATCAAGAAAGGCCACCTCCCAGATTGCATCAAGGATTCTCTTGATACCCATCTGCACCATCTTGTCTTCTATCGTTGGGATTCCAAGCGGCCTCAAGCTCTTTGCGTCTTTCGGTATATACGTCCGTCTTACTGGTTGCGGACGATACCTCTTACCCTTGAGCCTTTTAACCAACTCCTTGATGTTCTCCGAAAGATTCCTCTCATACTCCTCCACCGTCACTCCGTCAATGCCAGGAGCCTTGTTCCGCTTCAGCTCCTTGAAACACTCCAACAGATACCCCTCATTGAGCAAGTACGCCAACGTCGTAAACTTGCAATCAGGGTCTCTCTTAGCCCGCTCGGTTATGAGTTTCAATTTCGTTTCCACCCATTCCCCATCTCTATGTACGGCGGGTGTCTCCTCAGAACTCATCGCGCTACCGCCACCCCCTTCCCTCCACAGGCATTACCCTGTCTCCTCGGTACTATGAAGTGGTCCGACTGCCAAGATACCGTCCGCGACTCCTTGCCTTTCAGAGCTTGTCGCCACATACTTCCTCACTCCTTCCAGAAAGAGTACCCTGGCTCTCCCAAGTTCATATTAGCTCCTTGTGGTATCATGCAATCGGCCTCAGACCCCGTCGGGCTCCCCGTCCCCTCGCCTCTAGCGGTTACAGGGAGTGCTGCCTTCCAGACATCACGACGCTGTCGGCCTCCGACACGATCAGAATTTCGGGGCTCAATACCTTCACGCATCTCTGCATTGAAGCCTGATACCTCCCTCCTCCCAGCCTCATACACTTCGTTACCTACATGTACGTGGGATTCGGTGCTGGGCTGGCGGCTAGCCTTTACCCAGGCCGGACTTGCACCGGCAAGAACTAATACGCTTTTCTTGGCGCACCGCGAATTTTTGTCGTGATTCTCTTTTCTTCTTCTTTCCCCAAATCCGTATTAACCCGTGTCAATCCGTGGATAAGAATGACTCTTTTTCTCTTTTTCTTCTTCTCCCCGAATCCGTGAAATCAGTGAAATCTGTAGGCTGAGCCCCGCGAAGTCCCGCGCTTCGAGGGATTCCCAATGCTCATTCTTTTGTCTTAGTTGCGGCTCCGCCGCGCTGTGGTGCATTTCACCGTGCTTGCTCCTTCCTCCAATGGGCTCGAAGACGGATATTTGTGATATAATAGAGATGTTTGACTCAAAGCTTCAATTAGGCATCGTTACAACAAATATTCAGGCGAGATCAAATGAGACCGCGCATTACCAGAATCGTCCTCCTCTCATCCATATGCCTCTGCATCTCATTGCGGATTCTGGGGGTCGGCAGTCCTCGTCTTTCATATGCCGGGGAAGAGCAGACAGCAACTGCTCGAACGGTGGACGAACTACTAAGAAAGATAGAAACGCGCGAGGACCGGGATGCATCTGCAAAGCTCTACAGTATGGGCGTCGAGATCGAGCCGGCACTGCTGCAGAAGTTGCAGAATATTGACGTGTTGGGGATGAATGACCAATATAATAGCGTATCTGCGACCATTGTCTCTATCTTATCTTCACGAGGGTATGATAAGGAGGTTCTTGAAATCCTGAAATCAAGACTCATCAGCAAGAATCCGTCGGACCGCATCTCGGCAGCTATCATCATCGTATTCAATTATCAATATCCGGCAGTCCGCGACCTTGCCGGCGTCATCTCGGGAGAGAAAGACCCGGAATACCTCAGCGAGCGAGTTATGTATGAATGGAATGAGGCAAGCGCAGAAGTAGTCAGACAGATACTTGAAGTAATGCAGGGTAAGTCCGACGAAGCCAAACGCTTTGTCATCTTTCTACTCAAAGCATATGGACTGGATTGTCCGGAGTGTGGGTATGACACAGAAAAATGGAAGTCCTTCTTCGATGCGAAAAGCGATTATGTGGAGTTTCTCGGTTCGGATTGGTGGGATAGTACGGGGCGTTCCGGACATGGAGTCGAAGGAGTTAGGGACCTCGTATCCGGTCCGGACGGCACAAAGATAGCATTCGTATGGGGCCATGTTTCGGAAGGCAGATACAAAACCGACCTGTGCATTCTGGATACTTTGACGAACAGAGTGACGAGAGTGCAATTCCCTAACAACTGTTATCGACCCTCGTGGGCGCCTGCCGGCGACAGAATTCTGTTCCAGTACAGTGACTCCAAAGGATTCAACATCGGGACGGTGAGAGCAGACGGCAGCGAATTCTGTGTGTGGACAAAGAGCTTCCATTCCCAAAACCGCCATTCTGGGGACGGCTGGTCCCGCGATTCGTCTAAATTCGCTTACGTCAGGGATTGGGATTCGCCCAATGCGTGGGAAATATGGATTACAGACCTCAGTAAGAACAAAAACATGAAGGTAGTTAAGGATAATCTCTGCAAAAGCATGACCCCTCGGCTCTTCCCCACATGGTTTTTATCGCAGGATAATAAAATCTTCTTCTGGGATTGCAAGCAGCACAACGAATCAACCGAAGGACTATATTCGGTTCCTCTGGATTCTCCCGAGAATACGGAGTTGGTTCAAGCATTAGACCTTGACGCAGGCTTCAACAGCATGACTCCCTCTCCCGATGGAACCAAATTGGCCTACGTGCGGGATAACTGCCGGCTTTTCATCTACAACCTTGACACCCGGGAAACCAAAGAATACGAGGTCGGCGCCGATTCCTATTTGACATGGACGCCGGATGGAAAGAAAATTCTGTATTCGGTGCTTATCGGTAATGGGCAGCGTGAAACTCGCGCGTTATCTCTGGAAACCGGTGAATCAACCAAGCTCTCGGTTGACGCCCTGTGGGGAAGCGCATTTGGGCCGGGAGGGGATTCGTTGTACTACAGCACGCGAGATAAGCAGACCAATTCGTCATCCATACGGCGTGTCAACCTTGATGGGACAAACGACGTTCACATTTTCCCTGCGGAGAAGATCGAGGAGAAAACGATCCAAGCCACACCGATACTCAAGTGGGCGGAAAAAGACTAAGACCAAACGCTCCACCTCCTCGTTGCGTTCAGCGGGCAACCCCCTCTCATCATTCCTATTCGTATAATTCGTGTTCCCAAAATCTCTTCTTCTTTGGTCTTTTTCCTTCATTCGTAGTCCATTCGCGGTCCCTGCCTTTTCTTCTTCTTCGGTTTCTTCGGTCCTCAACCCGAAACTCTAAACCCCAAACCTTAAACCACTTCCATCATTCGCACTAATTATTAACAAAAAAGCCCTTGTTCGGCTTTCCTCCTCCATGTACCATATACATCAGAACATCGCGCGAGACGCGCAGAGTCTCGAGTCCCGGGTTCATGGTCTCGTGTCAACCGGCAAAACGACGTAAGAGAAAGGACCAATCCCATGAAAAGCGCTCAACAACCTCGCGACCATCTCTTTCGCCCTTCTTCTCTCTCCAGACTCGTGACTCGCGACCCGCAACCCGAAACTCTTCCTCTTTCATCATTCAGCACTCATCATTCATCATTGCCAGTCGGTTCCCTTTTGCCTTTGCCCTTTCGCTTTTCGCCTACTCTGTCCCCCGTGACTCCCGGTGCTCCCCGTGGTTCATGTTCTTCTCTGCACCGGTTCGCCTTTTCTTCTGCAACCCAAAACATGTCCTCGACTTTGATCGGGAATCCAATATCGGACTATCTAAGTCCACAAATTTCTGAATTGAAACACGATTTCCCGCGTCACCGTGTCACCAATCGCCCCAAGAAGTTCCCCACAACGTACTCATTCTGCCTTCAGAACTCATTATCAACACTTCACTTCCAAATTCCCTTTCGCCCTTCGCCTTTCACCTTTCGCCTGCTCATTCACCGCGTCACCGGCGTGTCACCACCGCGTCACCCGCGTCACCAAAAGATACTTTCCCCTATGTTCGACTTAGTTTGCATGTTTCTCTGCGCCCTGTGCGCCTCTGCAGTGGAAATATTTTTCTTCTCCCTTTCGCCTTGCTCCTTTCCCTCCCGCGCCCGCGCCTTGTGCCGGCGCGCCACCGCTTATGTGGTATAATCTGCAAAAACTGGCGGAGCATTCATGACTGTGAACAGTACCAACAAAACATCATCCGCGCTGGCGTGGGCGACCATGGTCTGTGGCATCCTCTCATGGGCCTTGCTTCCGCTGATACCCCTCGGACCGGATATCGTAGCAATCGTAATTGGAGGGCTGGCGCTGAAATCAATCAGCAAAGACGCGATTCGCATTCGCCGCATCGCGCTCATTGGGTTTTGGCTCGGCTTGTCAAACTTGCTCCTGAAGATTCTTATCATGGGGTGGGTCTTCATTGCCTTCATGATAAATCCAGTAGCGCATTGAAGGAATTCGTGGAAGTGGTGGACTACAAGAATAAAATCGGCGGAGCCCTTGCCTGCGCCTCTATCGCCTGCGCCTGCTTCTCATGGGCGCTTGGCTGGATTCTGTATAGCGGGCAAGACACGTTTCGCTTTGAAGTCAGCCTGAGCGTGGCCTCCATCTTATTGGGAATAATCGCGCTCAGGCTCCTGAACAAAAACGCTAAGCTCATTCGCCGTGCTGCATGGGTTGGCGTATTTGGGGGCGCGGCGAAACTCATCGTCATTATCTTCAGCTTCATAGCTCTTCTCCTGGCTTTCCGGAAGAATCCCGTGGCGCATTGAAGAGCAGGCGAAAGGCGAGAGGGCTCGGCTGGGAAAAAATCAAAAGAAGAAGATGAGACGTCGAACCACTCTTGTCCAAGATAACAGAAAGAAATCCTCGTAAGAGCCTGTCACTGCTGAGTAACACTGACATGCACGAACCAGGAAACCTCTTTGTCATGAATAGCAAAAGCGAAACAACTTACGCAAATCATCAACGCAGAGTACGCTGAGTACGCTGGCTTTTTGCCGTTTTTCTCTGCGCCCCTCCGCGCCCTCTGCGGTTCAGACTTTTTTGTTTTGGACAGCAGTGACGTCGAGCACTGATTAAGAATGAAGAAAGAAGAGCGTTTGACATATGAATCTGAACTGCGCTAGAATTCACAGCGAAAGGGCAGCACAACCGCCTTTGCGAACTTTGCGCCTCGGGTCCGCGACCCTTTGCGGTTCTATTAGAAAGCGAATCTATGCCGCAATATGATGTGCTCATAATCGGAGGGGGAATCAACGGAGTCGGGATCGCGCGTGACTGCGCACTGCGCGGTTTCAAGACGATTCTCATCGAAAAAAAAGATTTTTCGGCAGGCGCCACAGGCACATGCAGCGGCATGATCCACGGCGGCCCCCGCTACCTCGAGTACGACATCGCGACCACGCGCAGTTCATGTCTCGATTCCGGCTACATTCAGAAGATAGCGCCATTCCTTCTCTTCCGAATCCCGTTCATATTCCCGGTGCTCAAGGGCGACAAGTACAACATCGAGCTCATCGAGACGTTCATGGAGGCGTATGACGAGTTTGTGGCGCTCAAGAACGGGCGGCCGCACACACGGCTGACCCGAACAGACGCGATGAAACTTGAGCCCGGCCTCACCGACAGGATCGTCGGCGGCGTAACAATGGACGAATGGGGTTGCAGCCCCTTCCGCCTTTGCATCCTCAATGCGCTCTCGGCTCACCGCTACGGCGCCGAAATCCGCAACCACTCTCTTGTCGAAAAACTCCTGATTGATGAATCCCGCCAGGTGATAGGCGCGAAAGTCCGAAACACTCTTACAGGCGAACACGAAGAACTGCGCGCACGGATTGTTTTCAACGCCGGAGGGCCGTGGTCGCCACAGATAGCAAAGATGGCCGGCGCACAGGTAAAGATTCGACCTGCGAAAGGAGCCCATCTTGTATTTGACCGCAGGCTGTCAAACGTCGCGATTACGGCGGAAACGATTGACGGCAGGAGCATCTTTGTTATTCCTTACGAGAACACCTCGCTCGTGGGCACAACTGACGACGATTACTACGGCGATATGGATAACGTCACCGTCACTCGAGACGAGGTTCAGTATTTGCTCGAGGGGATAGAGCGCGTTTTCCCGTCGATCCGGCGCGAAAGGATAATCCGCGCTTTTGCCGGAGTGAGGCCGACGCTCTACGACTGGCGCAAGAACGAAGATGAACTGTCGCGTGAACACGCCGTATTCGACCACGAACAAACCGACGGCGTGAAGGGTCTGCTTTCGATTGCAGGCGGCAAACTTGCAAGTTATCGGCTGATGTCGGAGCATGCGACCGATGTGATCTGCCAAAAACTCGGCGTGCCGGCGAAGTGCCGAACCCATCTCGAGGCATTGCCGGGCGGCGAGGGCAACGTGAATCTGCACGAGGCTGCAGCCGAGCATGACGTGCCCGCCTATATCCTGCAGCGCCTATATCAACGTTATGGAACCGAATACGCCAAGGTGCTGGCCGAGGAGCCGAAGGAATCGGCAAGATCCGTAATCTGCCAGTGCGAATCGATCACCGAGGCCGAGATACGACACGTCATACGCCATGAGTGGGCGCGTACGCTCGATGACGTTCGCAGACGAACGAGGCTCGGGGGAGGCCCGTGTCAGGGACGCCGCTGCACACTCGCCGCCGCAAGCATACTGGCCGAAGAACTCCACCTCGGCCCCGACGAGTTGACAGGCATAGCGCTTGAGTTCCTGCAAGAACGATGGAAGGGTAAGGTTCCCATACTATCCGGTCTTCAGTTGGCGCAGGAGGAAATCGGCCACGCCTCACATTTTCTTTCAGCGAACATTCATCAGATGATCGCGGCAGAAAGGCACACGGTTCATGGAGGCTGATGTTGTCGTAATCGGCGGAGGTCTGGCCGGGACAATGGCCGCCCTGAGAGCGGCCGAGCGAGGCTCCGGCGTTGTTCTCATCCGCAAAGGCTACGGCTCAAGCGCCATGTCGTCCGGAACTATTGACATTGCCGGACCCGAGCAGTTCCTCCCGATGGACGCATGGGATACGCTCCCGCGCATCGGCGACAGGCTGAAGGAAATATTACGGACCAACCCCCTCCATCCTTATTCAATAGTTGCAGGCGGCCGCACAGGGATCGACAACCTGCAGGAACGCTTGCGAGAAGCTTGTGATTTCACGCTCAGGCAGACTCCCGGCCTTGGGCTCAGCGGCTCGCACGGACAGAACGTCGCGTTACCGACGGTTGCAGGAACCGTGAAGTTCACTGCGTTCGCGCCTGCTTCTCTTATTGAAGGAAATCTCTCCGCGATGACCGACGCCAACGTCCTTCTCGTCGGTTTCAAAGGGCTTGCGCTCTTCCATCCGCATATCTGCAAGCAGGCGCTCGCCAGGTACTCTTCGCTGCATTCGCCGCGCTGCATCGCCGAGATCGATGTTATTGAATGCGATGTTCCGGGTTCGCAAAATGGCCGGCCTCTCAAGCCCTTTGAGATTGCGAAACGGTTTGATGACCTTCACGCCGCCGAAGAATTCGCCCGGTCACTGGCCGGACAACTTCCTCCAAAGGTGACGCACGTCGGATTCCCACCTGTCCTCGGGTTGGACAACCACTCAAAAACGTGCGAAACGTTCCGCCGCCACCTGACCCCCAGACTTTTCGAGATGATAGCGCCGAATTTTTCTGTGCCCGGCTACAGGCTGCAACTGTCGCTTGACGCCGCCTTGCGCAACAGCTCTGTGCGAGTTGTTACGGCCGAGGCTGTGGACGCCAAACGCGACGGCCGAATCGTGCGAAACCTCCTACTGGGCGACATGAAATCCAAACGAACAGCCACCGCAAAGAATTATGTAGTCGCCACGGGCAAGTTCAGCTCCGGC
This sequence comes from Candidatus Poribacteria bacterium, assembly GCA_016215705.1. GTDB lineage: Bacteria > Abyssobacteria > SURF-5 > SURF-5 > SURF-5 > JACRIR01. Next base: position 8,992 of record JACRIR010000269.1, read on the forward strand.
GGCCTGGTGGCCAACGACTTCCCCAAAGAGCCCATATTCGGCCTTCCCCTGTTTTGTCATGACAAGCGCGCGGACGACAACTTCATCGGCAATCTCTTGAGATGGAACGTCGATAGCAAGCAGCTTTTCCTGTCGTGCGGCATCCACATTGATTCTGCGCTCCGGCCACTCGACGCATTTGGAGAACCTGCATACGAAAACTTGTTCGCCGCCGGCTCGATTATCGGCGAATACGATTATGTCTCTGAGAAATGTGGAATGGGTGTCGCTGCGCTGACGGGATACCTCGCAGGCGAGAAAGCGGCGGCGGAAATTTAGGAAGAGCGTTCCTTTTTTGGCATGATACTCGCTTGCTTTCTTATTGTGGAAAGGCCGAGATGCTGATTGCCGTTTGAGCACAGGCATGAAGCGCATGCCATGCAAGGGGAGGATTCGGCACAAAATATGTATTTACTTAACTCCTTATCCCATAACACCTTTGTTTGCAAAACTGAAGCCCATTATGATAGAATCAATTTAACAAGAAGGTCTGCCCACAGTGGAGAGGTGTATTGTTTCCCGGAAAGGCTAAGGGGGACGGGGTCCGTCTACAATAATGAAATCGAGATGTGAGAGAATGGCGGCGCCGGATAGATTCGGGAATATTGGCACGTGGGGGGAGTCAGAATCATGACGACAAGAGCCTTGATGAGACAGACGGTTTCGGTTTTAACGATCCTCATGCTCATCTTCACATTAGCATTGTGCCTCCCTCACCTGGCATTTGGAGACGCCGCAAAGGACTACGTGATCGTTATTGACGTCTCAACCAGCATGACGGAGATTTTTGACGAAGTCAAGAAGCTCGCAAAGCAGACAGTCGGCCAGGCGAACGCAGGCGATAACATCGTGTTAATCACCTTCGGCGAACAGGCGACTCTGATCTCTCGCATGGAAATCCATAGCAAGTCAGACATCGAAGGCATACAGAAGCAGATCGATCAATTATATCCAAGCGAGTACGCAACGTACATTAGTCGCGCCATGGAAAAAGGACTTTCCGAACTGCAATATCTCTTTAAGAAAAACCCCGACAGGGAACGTGTTCTGGTGTGGCTTAGCGATGATAAGGACAACCCGCCCAAAGAACTTGGAAAAGAATTCCTGACTTTCGATGCACTGCGCGAAGAAAACAAACGATTCGAGGCGGGGAATGAATGGTTTGCCTACAATGCCCCATTGAGCGAAGTCAAGAACGATGCGCTGGTCGATTTTGTGACGTGGGCGCGCCGCACGACTTACGGCGTCACGGTCAAGGAATCGAGCGTCGATCTCGGAGCATTCGAGGGTAATAGTGTCAAGAAGACGGTTGCACTCACGTTTGAGCCCGGACATCCGGGAGCCGCCGGCCTCAAGTTTGCCGCGTCAATCAATGTGGTTGATCCCAAAGACCCGGAGAAGCGCCTGCCAATCACTTTTTCTCCAAAGCAGATCACAGCATCGGGTCAGTCCTGGCAGCAGGAATTCCAGATTGCATTCAGCGGAGACCCGGGTGAGTACAAAGGAAACATATCCTTCGAGCCGCTGACAGGCTCTCCGCTCGACGTCGAACCTAGGACAATATCTTTGCTCGCAAAGATAGCCCCGCCGAAAGCGGTCGTGGTGGCGCCCGTGGAATCTGCGCCGCCGAAACCTGAGACACTCCTCGGAAGCGCGAAAGAGAAAGGGATAATTGCAACGGAGTCTCGCCCGCCCGGCATGACGAGGCCGGAAAAACCGCTCACCTTTGGCCCGCTTGACCCCGGCAAGATGGATAGCAAGATGATAACGCTATTCCTGAACAAGGAAGTGAACCCCGACACCATAACGCATGAGCTGGCCCTCCAATTGCCCGAGGGATTCAGGATTCAGAGCGAGGTGTTCGGAAGAGGCACAAGGATGGCGGCGGAGATAACGGTTGCCGTCGATTCCGCGGCGCACCTCCCTGAAGAAGCATTGCTCCGAGGGACATACAACGGCAGCATGACGTTCAAGTCCTCTGAAAAGGGAGTTCAGATTCTGCCGCCTTACATTCCCATCAGTATCGCCTTAAATCCTGATCGCGTGCGGTGGGGCACAAAGCTGCTTCCGGACGCAGGAGTTGGGCAAGTCAAAGCCAGGGGAATGACGTTCGAGGAGTTGAACAAGACGATGGAGAAAGGACCGGCGGAAGAGTCCGGACCGGTCGCATCGGCCTTCCGTGGGCTGTATTCGAGCCTGAAGTCGCGGTACGTCTTCCTGCCCATTCTTGCAGCCGTCGTGCTCGCGGTGGTTCTCTTGCTCTACAGGATGCGTCCGCCGAGCGAGCTGTTTGTGGGCGAATTAGTCGTGATCAAAGACCCAACCGATTCCAAGATGAAGAATGTGAACCTCAAACGTATCGGTTCACTGCATGGCAAGGATATGCTCGTTCTCGGAAGCTCACTCAAGTCAGACATCCGGCTTGGACATCCGTCGGTGTCCCCTATACACTGCAAAATTTCGGTCAAGACCACGGATGATCGGGCCGATATGGCAATTCATCCGCTCAAAGGAAGTCCTCTCAGAGTAAACGACGTCGAAGTCTTTGAAAAGACTCCTCTCTCCGACAAGGACTTGATCGGCATCGGAGACTTCATTCTGCTTTTCTCCAACCCGGAAGCGCAAAAGGAGATCGTGGTCCATTTTCTCGATGGCCGCACGATGCGAGGCACACCTATAACATGGGACATCGGCTCTCCTGGTTTTGAGTTGCTGCGGACCGATTCCCCCGGAACCGAGGACACAGCGGAAGAGATTTCCGTCGTCAACTTCAATGAGCTCAAGGCGGTGTTTTTCATGCAGGATGAATCCGGCACACGGCCCGGCATAGCCCGAGAGCGCGTAAACACAAGCGAGTTATTCGAGGTGACGTTCTTTGATGGCGAAAAAGTTGAGGGGCATCCACTCGCCGATTACTCCGACACTGCCGGCCGATTCTATCTTGTCCCGACCGAAATGCCCAATATCATCTCGATCCTGGTAGAACGCAACAGCGCAAGGGACGTGACGAAACAGAAGGCGCGTGTCGCTCCTGAGGCCGCCCGGCCCGGGGCCACCGGATTACTCCGCAAGAATAAAGACGCCGCGCCGACCGACTGACGTTCAATGCCCCGCGCCGAGTTCTCAAGCGGCGCGGGGTGTTTTGTTTGTTAGTGTTTCACCGACATTGCTGCTTCTTGCCAACTTTTGTTTTCACCCGCAGAATTGAATGGGAAAGAAGGTTTCCCTGTGGTTTTTCAGGAGAAGCGAGGTGTGATTATGGTTAACATGAGGTTTTTCATGGCGATCTTCGTCGTCGTGGCTCTCGCCGGATGCGCATCGGCCCCAATCGTTACTGATCTTACGACAGTTGCCGCAAATCCTCTTCCCTTCAGGAATCAGAGGGTGGAGCTTGCAGCATACGTGCTCGAGAACCCGGCCCCCACGGGCGACAAGTACCGCACGTGGACATTCACCATCGGCTCTGCCGGCACGGGCAGAATCATAGCGAGTGAAGAGGGCTACAATCCCTCAACGATCGACAAGGCATACCGCCTGGTCGATGAAGCTTTTCGGGCAAGCGAGCCCGTGATTGTGACGGGGAAGCTCAGAGTCGGTCCCTATCGCGAGATCGCGGCAGGCATGGAGATAGACCTTGATTCGGTCAGCTACAAAGGCACTGTGATTAACACTGACGAAGGACCATTCGTCCAGGATTACTATTACTACCCGTATTACGGTCCTCTCTTTTGGGACCCCTGGTTCCCTCACCATCACCACCATCACTGGTAATGACGAATGATCGTTGGAGGGCGCAGCATGCTGCGCCCTTTGTGCTTTGGCCTTGCGCCTCATAAGCAGTTGAATTCTTTGCTTCGCTCAGGATGGCGTTGAAGACATTCAGAATTGCGCTGAGGATGTTGGTTCCGCCGGATTTCCATTGTGTCAGATTCCAACGATCCAGGAGAAAGACCATGAAAAGATTCTTGCCGGTTGTTGTTCTACTGCTTCAACTCCTCACGGTACAACCAGTTTTTTCAACCGCCTCGGCAGATCAAATCAAAGTCGATGCCGGGGTGACGTCAGTGGTCGTTTACCCCGACCGTGCCCTGGTAACCCGAACCGCCGACTTGAAACTAGGCGAAGGCGAGCACGTCGTTCTCTTTGGGAATCTGCCATCAAACATTGATACTAACTCCATCCGCACAAAAGGCGAAGGCGAAGCGCATGTGCGCATCTTCTCGACGGAATCGAGAAGGGTTATACTCGAGCGACCTCGCGAAGAGATGCTCAAGGAACTCGAGTCCGAAATCGAAAGCGTTCGCGACAACATCGCTGCGGCGGATGCGCGCCAGGGCAACCTGAAGGCTGAGGGTGAACTCGTTCGCTCCATAGGCGTATATGCGGGTGAACAATTCTCGAAGGAATTCATCACCCGACAGCCGCGCCCCGAGGACTGGAACGCGATGGTCGAATTCCAGCGCGGCAATCTGAGCCGGATAACCGAGCAAATGCGGCAGACTGAAATCCAGAAGCGGGAGATGAACAGGACGATCGAGGCGCTCTTACGTAAACTCGAGGAGCTTCGCGGCCAATCCGCGCGCGAATCCCAAGAGGTGAGAGTAACGATTTCTGCCGCCGCGCCGGGCAAGTTCAGACTCCTGCTCTCATGCGTGGTTTACGGAGCCGGCTGGTATCCGGGTTACGATGTAAGAGCGGATACGCAAAAGGCGGAGGTGGAGTTGACCTATCTCGGCAACATTCGCCAGAATACCGGCGAAGACTGGAAAGACGTGGAGATTTCTCTTTCGACGGCGCAACCCGCGATTGGCGCGAAGATGCCGGAAATGCAGCCGTGGCATCTCCGCCCTCGGCCGCCGATAGCGTATAAAACCGAAGGCTTCGAGGCAAGACCACTGGCCCGTGAAATGTTGGTCCCCGCAGCGGCCGCTCCTGCCGAGATGCCTTTCGCGCAGGTGGTCCAGCTTGGCACGTCCGTGCAGTTCAAGATTCCTGCGAGAATGGACATCCCCAGCGATAACGCGTTCCATCGGGCTAGTATTCTGACGGAAAACCTGCCCGCGAAACTCTCATATACGTCGACGCCGAAACTCTCACAGTACGCATACCTCACGGCGAAACTCATCAACACGACAGGAGCCCAGTGGCTGGCCGGAAACGTAAGCGTTTTCGTTGACGGCGATTTTATCGGAATATCGAGCGTCAAGCCTGTCGCGCCGAATGAGGAGATTGACCTCGGCATGGGCATTGATGAGGGGATCAAGATCAAGCGCGAAGAACTTGCTCGCAAGGAGGACGAGACGCGCATCCTCGGGAAGAAGAAGGAGAGCAGATTCAAGGACAAGATAACCATCGAGAACCATAAGTCACGCGCAGTGGAACTCCTTCTGATCGATCAGATACCGGTATCCCAGCATGAGGATATTGAAGTATCCGACGTGAAGTTCAGCGAGAAGCCGGCTGAACGCGACCAGGACAAGGGAATCATAAAATGGAACCTTTCGCTTGCCGCAGGTGAGAAAAAGGAAATCATCATCGAGTTTGTTGTCACGCATCCACTCGACATGATAGTCAGCAGCATGTGAATACAGGCGAAAGAAGCGGGACGAAAGGCAAAAGGGAAAACAAGGGAGAAAAGGTTAGAAGGCGAGAAGAGAAGAAAAAGTCTATAGTTTCTGCTGACACGCACTATCGAGAATCAGATTTGCAGGACATAATAGAAACAATCGCACTTCGGAACTGCGTCTTCAGGTTCATGCAGATTGAGGAGGGTCCAAATGAAGAAAGCGTTGCCAGCACACTTCAAGAAGTTCGTAAAAAAGTATCCCGCCGTGTGGGAAGCGCATCAGCAACTGACGGAAGCATGCGCGGAGTGCGGGCCACTCGACCGCAAGACGCGTGAGCTCATAAAGCTCGCAATTTCCGGCGCCACCAACCAGGAAACCGCTGTGGAAAGGCATGCTGTGATGGCCGTGCAGGAAGGCGCGAAACCCGACGAAGTCTATCATGCGCTACTTCAGATGACAACGACCATCGGATTCTCGCGCACTTCCGCCGCGATGAAATGGGCTGAAAGGGCGCTCACATCATCAAAATAGCCAAAGTCCGAACTATGGCACGTAAACGGTCGCGATGGTCTGGCTGCGAACAAAGTACAGAGCGCCGGGTTCGAGCGCGAAGTTGTTGAATTGCAGCCCGCAGATGTGTGTATCGTACATGCCCGTCTCCGTACGGTACCGAATAACTCTGTCCGCTGTGCCACCGGCGGCCGTGATCGCCTGACATAAACCCTCGGCGGTAGCTGTCGCGGCGCACGCCGGCAATGCGATCGGGTTGTAGCCCGGTACGAGTTCAATCGCTGTCGGGCACGAAATATCGCAGCCTTCCTGCCACCATGTCACCTCGCCCGAGCAACGTATGAAGAAGCCCTCGCCGTCCTCGGTTGAGAAGTTGTTGAACGTCAGCCCACAGATGTGCGTCACGTACATACCCGTGCTTATGTTGTAGCGGATGACCCTATTGCAGACCGATCCGCCGGAATTAAGTTCGGCGCAGAGGTCTTCCGCGAGCGCACCGCACAGGTGCAGCGCAGGGCCGACGGGGTTATAGCCGTTTTCCAGGATAATTCCGAAATCCGGACAACAGCCGCCGTTGTCGGGTGTAGCGGGTTCGCAGTCGTCATCGAGGCAGTTGCAGGTCGTCTCTGGCTCGCCCGGATTTATGGCCGGGTTCGTGTCGTCGCAGTCAGTACAATCGTTCACATATCCGACAGGCGCGATGCAGCCTACGACGCTGTCAATCGCATTCCCATATCCGTCTTCGTCGGCGTCGCGACAGAAAGTGGCGCAAATCCCGTCCGGGTCAGAGCAGTCGATCGCATCGTCGCAGTCATTGTCCTGCCCATCGCATACTTCCTGATTGCCCGGATAGTTGTTCGGGTCGTTGTCGTCGCAGTCGCCGCCACACCCGCTCACGGGGTCGCCGTCGAAGTTAGGCCCATCGGGCGTAGCGGGGTTGCAGTCATCATCCTTTGTGTTGCAGATCACTTCCGTCTCACCGGGATTGACCGATGGGTCATTATCATCACAATCCATCCTATTGTCCACATAACCGGCGGGCTGATCGCACGCCAACATGAGCGCGGCGGGATTCCCGTAACCGTCGGAATCGGAGTCCTGATAGTAATCCTGCAGGCCGAGGCAGTTCGGGTCTTGAGCGTCCACTAAGCCGTTGCAATCGTCATCGATGCCATTGCAGACTTCCCATTCGCCCGGGTTCACATCCGGATTGGCGTCGACACAGTCATCCCCCCGAGTAGCCGTATAAAACAGAGAAGGCGCGCAAAGACACTGGCTATCCGCGCTTACTCCGTAGCCGTCGGCGTCTGTGTCCCGATAGAAAACCGTACAGTCAATTGCGCCCGGTTCATCCGTTTGCAAGTCGCAGTCGTTGTCTTTTCCGTCGCACTGTTCGGGGGCGCTTGGCCACATATCAGCGTCCAGGTCGTTGCAGTCGTCCCCGGCGCATGAGGTATTGTTGTGCGTATCGCCGTCGGCGTCGCAATCACATGCATCCCCGGCGTGATCGTTATCGAGGTCGGCCTGGTCGGCATTGGGTGTGGTCGGACAGTTGTCAACCGGGTCGATGAATCCGTCACCATCCTGGTCATTCTCCGGTCCGGAGAGGGCGCGTAAGGCAATTGCGGTCATGTAGGGATTTTCCGCCCAGCTTCCGTCCGGCTGTTGTTGACTTATGATATAGTTCAGCGCCGCTTGCGCTTCACTGGAGGCAGGAATAAGGCCGGTGATCGAAAGATAGCTCATGGCCGTCTCATGGATAGTGCTTCCGTCAGCGCCGAATCCATGGTCCGCGTTTTGGTGGTTCAGCAGCCATTGAACCCCTCGGTTTAAGGAATCACTCATGTCGAATGACGGGAAACTTTCAATGGCGAGCAGAGCTTCTGCCGTCAGATAGATGTTGCTTTGAGCGCCTCTAGTGATTCCCCATCCGCCGTCCGTATTCTGCGCTTCAACGAGATAAGAAAGCGGCTGGGTGATCGCTCGCGTATCGAATCCGTTGGAGAGGTAGTTGATTTCAAGAGAGTAGGTGCTTGGCGAGATGCCTACGACCTGTATTCTGCGCGTGCCCGGCTGGATCGGGATTCCGCTTGTGCCTAGATATGTGGGAAAACTGATCGGCCTCCAGTAGTAGTATCCGCCACCTTCGTCAGGAAAGAGTCGAAACTCGATAGAACCCTGTATTTCGGAGACCAGGATTTCGAGGCTTGGCGCGTCGATCGGATAATCGAAAAAATACGTTTGGACTTGACCTGCGTTGACAGACTTATTGCATACTAACAGGCCGATGGGGTTGCGCGGAATTCCCGTGAGATCCAGTGCGAGGGCGGTATCGAGGGTTGTGGTAGAGTAACCCGCGCCCGCGCCCCATCCGCCCTCGGGGAAATTCACAAAAGAGGCGTCGGGTTGTCGATCGTTGCGGCGGGCCTGCAATTCCCCGGTGTAGGCGCTTGTGTCTTGTCCGGCCCAGAGCATCGATTTTCCTTTGCGGGCGAGATAATCGGTGCATGAAACATCCGCTGTGCTGATATATTGAATTGCATTTTCATATTCTATTCCTGTTGCGCCCAATTTCCTCAGAACATCAGCAGCGACCGTTGTGTCTCTGAATTCTGTCAGATTCGGGTCACCCCAACTCCCG
>JACRIR010000265.1 GCA_016215705.1 Candidatus Poribacteria bacterium
GCAACAAGGCTGGTTGACATTGAGCCCAAAAGTCGGTATCGAACCCATCAGGCAGGCGCAGATCATAAGAGCTGCGCTTAGCCTCATCGCAAAGCAGGGGAGCCACAACGTCAGCATCCAGGACGTCGCAACTGAAGCGCGACTATCGAAGGGCGCTGTCCTACACTACTATCCTACCAAAGAAGAACTCTTCGCCGCCGTGTTCCGCGAGTTCTTTCGCCGGATATTCGAGAGAAGCAAGAGAACGATGGCCACGCATGAAGACCCATTAGAGAAGCTCCGGTCTTTTGGTGATTGGTTGTTCGACGCGAACGACCCCGCCGTCAATCCCGGCTATCCGCTCTACTTCGAGTGTATGGCGCGCGCAGTATACGAAGACAGTTTCAGCTCTCTCTTTCGCGAATGGGTCAACAACTGGATTGAATTGCTCGAGGGCGCTATCGAAGAGGGGATTCGACGCGGAGAATTCAGAAGAGTGAATTCCGAAACCGCCGCCCGGTCTCTTTCGGCCTTCTGTCAGGGAATCGCATCACGTTGGTATCTCGACCGCGAACGACACCCGACCGAATGGGCGAGAGAAACATTGAGAGATTACGCCGAAACTCTTCTTAAAAAGAAGCTGTGACAACACTCATTGCGGGCGCGGATTCGTTGGCCATCCGCCAATGGCGTATGTGTTTCGACTCAAGCGTAGGGCTTGAGTCGGCGACATAAACTGTCCCGGTCGTAGAAAAAGAATGGGGGAGCGTATGAGTTATCTTGACCTGAATCCCAACCTCACGAGCGAACAACTCACACTCAAAGAAGAGGTGCGCCGCTTTGCCTCGGAGGTGATGCGGCCCGCTGCCGAGAAACTGGATAAGTGCGCCAGTCCCGCCGATGTCATCGCGAAAGATTCGATTCTTTGGGACGTACTCCGCCAGAGCCGCGAACTCGGCTACCACACACGTGTTCTGCCGGAGGCGCTCGGCGGACTGGCGTTGAGCCCGACCGACCAGAACATCATCAGCGAGGAGATGGGGTGGGGGAGCGCCGGGCTTTCCGTGTGCATGGGAGCGGGCACAATGCCCTATGCAATGGCCGCAATGTTCGGCAGTCCCGAACTGATCGAGGAGTTCGTGATCCCGTTCCGTGACGATACGAAGGCGAAATATGTCGGCTGTTGGGCGATCACCGAACCTGAGCACGGCGGCGGCGACCAATTGCTGATCGGCTCGAAGAGGGAAGGGATACCTCTTATCCGGCACGATACCCGCGCAAAGCTCGACGGAGACGAATGGGTAATCAGAGGCCAGAAGGCCGCGTGGGTCTCGAATGGAACCATCGCCACGCATGCCCTGCTCCACACAAGCGTGGACGGGACCGGCGACGAGCGCGATGCCGCCCTCTTCTTCCTGCCTCTCAATCTGAAGGGCATTTCAAAAGGAAAACCGCTCGACAAGATCGGCCAGCGCGACCTCAATCAGGGAGAAATCTACTTTGACGAGGTGCGAATCCCGAAACATTACATGATTGTCAGCCCCGAAATGCACGAGCACGTGCTCGACATGATCCTCGCCGGCGCAAACGGAGGAATGGCCACCACGTTCACAGGAGTGGCGCGGGCCGCATTCGAGGAAGCGCTCAAGTATTGCAAGGCGCGTGTCGCAAGCGGAAAGACGCTTGCTCAGCATCAGCTCGTGCAGAAAAGGCTCTTCGATATGTTCACCAAGGTCGAGTGTGCGCGCGCCCTCGCCCGCGCGGTCAACGGCTATAACGCCCAAACGATGCCTCCGGAGCCGCACTACGCCGTAGCGGCAAAGGTGCACAATACACAGGTTGCTTTTGACGTTGCCAGCGACGCCGTCCAACTCCTTGGCGGAAACGGACTCAGCAAGGAGTATCCGATCGAGAGAATCTTCCGCGATGCCCGCGCCGCCTTGATCGAGGACGGCGATAACGACACGCTCACGCTTGGCGGCGCACGGTATTTGCTGGAACGCTATAGTTAGGAAAATCGGGGACACGATGCCGCATCGTGTCCCCGATTTTCCCCGCAGAACTTCAACCGGCGCATTATAAGGGGGAATATCACTATGACTCTTGACCAGAAATACATGGACCTCTTCCGCCCCAAAGTTCACTGGGGCAAAATCGAGGTCGATCCGGACAAATGTATCGGCTGCGGTCAGTGCGTGCAAAACTGCCCCGGCAAGATACCCGCGCTCGACGCCGACGGTAAAGCTCATATGTCGAGGGTAGAATGTTTTTCCTGCTCGAATTGCGCGGTCACATGCCCGACCGACGCTATAACGATACGGGAAACTTTCTTTGTAGAAGAGGGCTTCCACAAGACAATGCCTGCCGACGTTCCTTATAAACTGCCCGCCCAGCCGCTGGACGCCGCAGGCAAACCGGCGGAATACACACTCGTAGAGAAAGCAGTGCTCGGGCGACGCAGCGTCAGAAACTACAAAGAGCAGTCGGTTCCGGAGACCCTGATACGGCGCATTCTCGAAGCGGGCAGACTCTCCCCCAGCACGGGCAACTGCCAGCCGTGGCGCTTCATCGTCATCACCGATAAAACCCTGCTGGATGAACTTGCCACAAGGATTCAACCAATGGCGCAGATGGTCAGCATGATGTATCGGGCCGACGAAATGCTCGAGGCGCTTGCCGCCCAATACGAGGTCGAGCCGGACCCGGGACTTTTTGACCCGCGCGTTCAGAGCGGCGCCCAGGCTATCGGCGAGGGCATCCTGCCCGTGTTCTTGAACGCTCCCGCCCTCATCGTTTTGCTCGGAGATGAACGAGCCATCAGCGGGCCCGAAATCAACATCGGGATTTGCGGCCAGAACATGACGCTGGTCGCAAACTCGCTCGGGCTGGGCGCGTGCTGGGTCGGTTTCATCAGCCTCGTCAACATGATGCCGGACCTGATGGAGCGCCTCAATATCGAAGCGCCCTATAAGGTTGTTTCATCGCTCGCCATTGGTTACCCGGCGTTCAAACAGGAGGGCATGGTGGCCCGCGAAGCCAAACCGGTCACGTGGTTCCGCGCGGGCTCGAGTGGGCGGGAAGTTGAGCAATAAAAGCAAATGAAGAATGATGAATACGGAGATTCTTCGCTTCGCTCAGAATGACGGCGAATGGTTCAGGGTAGCGTCGTTTTATCTTCCCTTTCGCCTTGTTCTCTTAATCTTTGCTCATCAGTGAGAATCTGCGAAATCAGCGGATAACATATATGCATTCATGAAATTCGGCTCTTGATTTGTGCTGTTCGTGTTCCAGGAATGGAGAATTCGACGATGCGGAAAGTGAAAATCATCGGTGGCGCGGTCACCAAATTCGGCAAACACATGAACCGCAACATGAAATCACTTGTCGCCGAAGCGGTCGAGGGCGCGCTCACGGACGCCGGAATAACAAAAGCGCAGCTTCAAGGCGCGTGGGTCGGCAATGCTGCGCAAGGAATCAACGAAGGCCAGGAATGCATCCGCGGCCAGGTTGTCCTCCGGGCCATGGGAATCGGTGGCATCCCCGTGGTCAACGTTGAGAACGCATGCGCCTCGTCGGCCACAGCCTTGAATGGCGCGTGGGCAATGGTCGCCCTCGGAGAGATTGATGTGGCGTTGGTGATCGGCATGGAGAAGATGTACCATGAAGACCGCAGCAGGGTCATCAAAGGATTCATGGCCGGCATGGATGTCGAGGTTGTCTCGCAGATTATGGATGCATTCAAGCAGCAGGAAGAGGAAGTCAGGAAAGCGCGTGAGGCAAGAGGAGAGAAGGAAAAAGAAAAATCCGGACAACGCACGATCTTCATGGATTTATATGCGTCGGGCGCGCGCAGGCATATGGAGAAATATGGCACTACACAGAGGCAATTGGCGGCTATTTCCTCCAAGAACCATTTCCACTCTTCCATGAATCCGCTGGCTCAATACCAGAACAAGCTCACAATAGAAGAAGTGCTTGCGGCGCCCGAGGTGGCATGGCCGTTGACTCGCTCCATGTGCGCTCCCATAGGCGACGGCGCTGCCGCGGCAATAATCTGTTCTGAGGAATATGCGCGAAAACTCGGAAACCGGAACATCGCCGAGGTGGCTGCCTGCATGCTTGCCAGCGGCGAAGACCGGGAGGAAGATCAAGAGCCCACTCTGACGAAGCTGGCCCGGAAGGCCTACGAGAAGGCGGGCGTAGGTCCCGAAGAAATAGACGTTGCCGAGGTTCACGATGCCACCGCATTCGGCGAGCTTTCATCTCTCGAGCAGTTGAACCTTTGTTCCGTGGGCGAGGGTGGCCCTTTCGCCGAGGCGGGCCACACAACCTTGGGCGGCAAAATACCGGTGAACGTTTCGGGCGGTCTCGAGTCTCAGGGACATCCAGTGGGCGCGACCGGTTGCCGACAAGTCGTAGAGCTCTACTGGCATCTCACCGGCCGCGCAGGCCAGAGACAAGTGCAAGGCGCTAAGGTCGGCCTTGCACAGAATGCCGGCGGCAGCGTCGGCGGAACCGAAGCGGCGCTGTCGGTGACCATTTTGAAAGCGTAACATCGGTTGCTGTTTCAAGAATGCATTGAGCGGTAGCTATTAACTCCAAGTCGAAGACTGCGAGCCGTAGCCTGTAACCGTAAACCGTGAACCGTGAACCGTGGAGAGACCTTGTCATGTCGCAGGAACCTGAACTGAACTATTTCGCTGACCTTATCGAACATCGGGCGCAGACCGTGGGCGAAAAGCCCTACATCTTTTACGAAGACCAGAGAATCAGTTTTGCAGCATTCAACCAATCCACATGTCGCGCAGCGAATGGGCTCAAAGCGCAAGGCGCGCGCTCCGGAGACGGCATAGCCATTCTCATGGGTAACTGCCCGGAGTACCTGGGCATCTTCTACGGGATGCCGCGCGGTGGCTTCTATAGCGTGCCTGTGAACGTCGCCCTGAAAGGCGATGGTCTCCGCTACATCCTGACCAACTCGGATGTAAAATATCTCGCGATCGACGATGTGTTGTTTCCCAAAGTCGCAGAGCTTGGCAACCCACTAGGCGCGATTGAAAAAGTGTTTGTGCGCCGCACGACGGACGCTCCTTTGCCCGCAGGCGCCCTCGACCTGAGAACCCTTTTTGAAGCGCCTGCCAATAAACCCGACCACGCGCCGGACCCCGATGCGATCACTTATCTCATGTACACATCAGGGACCACTGGTTTCCCGAAAGGAGTGGTAAATCGGAATCGTTCCGCCAACGTCCAGCAATTCATGGTGTTGGCGTCCATCATGGTCAAACCCGACGACATGCTTTACACCTGCTTGCCCCTGTTTCACGCCAACGCCCTGATACTGACCGCCGGATTCGCAATGTCGCAGGGCGTGCCGTTCGGGCTCGACAAGCGGTTTTCCGCTTCGAGATTCTGGGACTCGATCAGGCGTTACGGCGTCACACAGTTCAACGCGCTCGGGGCCATGATACCGATTTTGATGAAGCAGCCGGAGAGGTCCGACGATGCTGATAATCCGGTCCGCCTGGTGAACTCGGCTGCGTGTCCTGCGAATCTTTGGGAAGCATTTGAGAAGAGGTTCGGCCTCAAGATATGGGAGGCATATGGAGCGGTTGACGGCGGCGGCGTGCTCATTTTCAATTTCGGCAATGCGCCCGTAGGCTCGGTCGGCAGACCCATGCCCAACATCGAGTGGAAACTCGTGGATGACGAAGGCGCTGAAGTCCCGGAAGGACAAATCGGAGAACTGATCACTAAAGTCGCCGACAAAAGAAGCCGCACCGTAGAGTACTACAAAAACCCCGAAGCTTCAGCCCGGAAGGTGAGAGGCGACTGGATTCATTCCGGCGACCTCTTTTATCGTGATGCCGAGGGCAATCTCTTCTTTGTCGACCGCAAGAGTGATTCGATGCGTCGCCGGGGAGAGAACATCTCTTCATTCGAGGTGGAGAACATTATCGAGAAGCATCCCGCCGTCGCAGAATGCGCAGCGTTCGGCGTCCGCTCCGATCTCGGGGAAGACGAGGTGATGGTATGGGTGAAGACCAGGCCCGGTTTCCAACTCGACCTGAAAGACCTGATGCGGCACTGCGCCAAAAGCATGGCCTACTTCATGGTTCCCCGATACGTGGACGTGGTGGACGATATCCCGCGCACCGGAACCCTGCGGATTCAAAAAGCCGAGATGAAGAAACGAGGCGTGGCCGCAGGGACGTGGGACAGGGAGAAGGAGATGCCTGACCTGAAGCTCAAGTGAACCATATGATAGGCGAAAGGCGAAAGGGGATCAAAACCCTCTTGCGCCGATGTGTTTAGCTTCTTCCTGATTCAACCGTGAACCGTAAACCGTAAACCGATTCCTTGTTACTGTTTTTTCTTGAACCGGAAGATGGTCTCGTCGGGTTTGCTTAAGTGGAGCTTCTCTCGCGCCAATCTCTCAATGTATTCCGGGTTCTCTTCTTCGAGGGCGCGCATCTGAGCCTTGAGTTTGATGCGCTCGGCCTCTAATTTTTTTATCTCGGCCTCAAGCCTCTTTATCTCATTTCGATGTTCGACATATTGAGCAAAACCCGGCTTCAAGACATATGCGCATCCCACCAGAATCAACACTACAAGCAGGTACTTGGGGGCTTTCTTGAGAAGGGTTTTCATCGCACGAACGTGAAAACGTCCCTGCCTCCGAATGCCGCAACGTCAACCAGTTCTTCCTCTATACGAAGCAATTGATTGTATTTGGCGATTCTGTCAGACCGCGAGGCCGAACCTGTTTTTATTTGTCCCGCATTCGTGGCAACGGCTACATCGGCGATAGTCGCGTCTTCGGTCTCGCCGCTCCGATGCGAGATGACTGAGGTGTAGCCGGCGCTCTTTGCAAGCTCGACGACGCGAAGGGTCTCGGTTACGGTCCCAATCTGATTGAGTTTGATCAGGATCGAATTGGCCACTTTCTTCTCTATTCCTATTTGAAGGCGCTCCGTGTTGGTCACAAAAATATCGTCGCCGACGAGTTGCACTCTTTTGCCCAATCTTTTCGTGAACGCCTGCCACCCGTCCCAATCGTCCTCCGCCAACCCGTCCTCGATCGACACGATCGGATACTTGTCGATGAGTCCCTCATAGTAATCTATAAGGGCGCTGGAGGTCTTCTCCGGCTTCTTCTCCGCCTTCAGAATGTACTTGCCGGAGGTCTTGTCATAGAACTCGCTTGCGGCCGGGTCGAGGGCAAGCAAAACGTCTCTGCCCGGCTTAAGGCCGGCCGCCTTTATCGCCTCCACAATGACATCCAAAGCCTCGGCGTTTGAGTTCAGACGCGGGGCGAAGCCACCCTCATCGCCCACAGCGGTTATCAGCCCCTTCTTGCCCAGGATGCTCTTGAGGCTATGGAATACCTCTACTCCCTTTCGGAGCGCTTCGCGAAAGCTTGTGGCGCCGACCGGGACTATCATGAATTCTTGTATGTCGAGGTTGTTGTCGGCGTGTTTGCCGCCGTTCAGGATATTCATAAGCGGGACAGGCAACAAGTGCGCGTTGACGCCGCCCAGATACTGATACAGCGGCAGGCCGAGGGCCGATGCCGCCGCCTTTGCAGCGGCCATGGAAACGGACAGAATTGCGTTTGCGCCCATCTTCCCCTTGTTCGGTGTGGCGTCGAGTTCTATCATTGCCTGGTCAACCATGGACTGCTGCGTGGCGTCCAGTCCCACGACGTTCGGGCCGATGAGTTCATTTACGTTCTGCACGGCTTTCATTACGCCTTTGCCGCCGTAGCGTTTCTTGTCGCCGTCACGCAATTCGATTGCTTCGTGCTCTCCCGTTGAAGCGCCCGAGGGCGCCGCCGCGCGGCCCATCGCGCCGCAAGCGAGCGCCACCTCCGCCTCGATCGTCGGATTTCCCCTGGAATCCAGAATCTCACGCGCTTTCACGTCAATGATTGTGGTCATATCTTCCTCTTTTCCAAAGGAACGTCATTCTGAGCACCCGATACCACCTGTGGCGGGATTATGCGCGAAAGAAACCACAAGTCATTCCCGCACACGCATGCGTTTATTCGGGGACACCATGCCGCATGGTGTCCCCGAATAAACGCACATTTTTTTATGTCGAAGCGAGGGCCCCCTTTTCCTCCCCTTATCCAAAGAGGGAATCTTTATGGACAGGGCTTCCCGAATGCGCCGTTAAATCTTGACTTCGATGAAAGCGTCTTGCCGCAGCTTCTTTATCCAGTCCTTGTACTTCTGGTTGCGCTTGTTCTCGGTGATGCGCTCTTCGATTAGCGGTCTGGCTTCTTCAAATGAAACCTTTCTGGCCGGAGTTACCTCGAGCGCTTTGAGCAAGTAGAGTCCGTAACCAGTCTGCACGAGAGGGCTGACCTCGCCCGGCTTCAGGCTGAAGGCCACCTCTTCAATCTCAGGAAGCATTTCACCCGGGCTGACCTCGCCGAGCAATCCGCCTTTCTCTCGATACGGGCCTTCAGAGTATTTCATTGCTATTTCCTCAAAGGAAACGCCGTCCTCGATGAGGATTCGCAGTTGCTCCCCCTTTTGCCGCAGCCGCTCGATCTCCTCCGGTGCGCTGCCGGCTGCAATCTTGAGGAATATTTGAGCCAGTTTGACCTTTAGCTCCGATACGAACTCGTCGGGGTGGCTGTCATAGTAATCCTGCATCTCGTTATCTGAAACCCGAATGCCCGCTCCGACTTCGCTCCTGACTGTCTGCTGCACGAGAACCTGTTCGGCCACCTGCTCGCGATACTCGATATAAGAGACGCCCCTGGCCGCGAGGGCCTGGAGGAATACGTCCTCCGATGGGAACCGGCTCTTAACCAGTTCAACGCGGGTGTCAACGTCTTTTTGATCGGCGACGAGGCCTTTCTGCCTTGCCACTTGCAGGATCAACTTCGTGTCGATGGCTTGCTCGATGACGGTTTCGCGCAATTCCTTTATCTTCTTTTTCAGTTCGTCACCCTCGTACTTCGCGCGATATTCCTGCATCAGCGGTGTCATCGCTTCGTTTATTTGGCTGACAAGTATCGCATCCTTGTTGACGATGATGGCAATGCCGTCGATGACACGCGAGAAGGCAGGAGTCGAAGAAAACAGAAGAGAGGCCGCAGCCGCCGCGATTGCCGGCAGCCGCAGAAGTCTTGTCAGAAAAGCTTTTTCCGCGATGTCTCGCATAGGAAATTCAGAAAGAGGATACCATAAAATGCCGCAAGCGTCAATTTTCGATGGCCAATTATCTATGACCGGTTATCCGGTGACACGATGCCGCAGCGAATAATTGGGGACACGATGCCGCATGGTGTCCCCAATTATTCGCGTCCACGTATCTTCTCCGTGACGGAGTTTATCAGCAGATACATGGTGGGAACGACGACGAGCGTAAGCAGTGTTGCAAAGGTGAGGCCGAAAATGACGGCGACCGCCATCGAGCCCCACCACTGGGCGCTCGAGCTTTCCGTAACGAAGCGGAACTGGCGGAAGTCGAAGCTGATGCCGACGGCCATAGGGACAAGCCCCAAAACAGTAGTGACCGCCGTGAGCAATACGGGGCGCAGCCGTACCATGCCCGCGCGGGCGAGCGCCTCGCGGCATGGCATCCCCTGTTTGCGCAGTATCTGTATGTAGTCGATGAGAACGATGGCATTGTTCACGACAACGCCGGCCAGGCTTATTACCCCGATTCCGGTCATAATGATCCCGAAGGGGAAGCCCGTGACGAGCAGCCCGACGAAGACCCCGATGAGCGACAGTATCACCGAGACCATGATGATTGCCGTCAACGCGACGGAGTTGAACTGGGTCACAAGCACGAGCGCGATGAGGAAGAGGGCGACAATGAATGCTTTCGTGAGGAAATCGCTCGCCTCCTTCTGGTCTTCCTGCTGGCCCTTGAATTCCATCGCATACCCGGTTGGCAACCGCAGGTCTTTCAGTTTCCCTTGCACTTCCGCCAGTGCATCGTTGGGCAGTCTGCCTTCTACCTCCGACTCGATTGTGACGACTCTCTTCTGGTCCTCCCGATTTATTGCGCCGAGTCCGCCCGCGTATTCCACAGTAGCGAGCGAGGATAAGGGGATCGGCTGCCCGCCGGGCCCCGGCACATAGAGGCGGAGCAATTCCCGCAGGTCGTCCCTGTCTTCTGCGGCGAGTCGAACGGTAATGTCGTACTCGTCCTCTCCCTGTCTGAAAGTTCCCACCTTCCATCCGAGCACGGCCGTCTTGATGAAGTTGGCGACTGTGACCGTGCTCAAGTCGAGCAATGCGGCGCGGTTGCGGTCCACGCGGAACCTCAGCTCGGGCCGGGCCTGCTCGTAGTTGTCTCTCAAGTCCACGAGTCCCGGAACATTCTCGATCCGTTTTTTCACGTCTCTGGTTATCCTCTCGAGAACACGGAAGTCTTCTCCCGATATCTCGATGCTGATCGGTTTTTCCTGTGGCGGTCCGTGCTGTTCTTCCTGCACTTCGATTTCGACTCCGGTCATGCCGGTGACGTCTTCGCGGATTTTCTGGAGCGTCAGCCGGGACGGCTGCTTGCGGTTTTCCATTTCGAGGAAATCGATCGCGACGCGGGCGAGGTGCGAACCCGATGCGCTGCCTTCAAAGAATCCGCCCGGCCTGGTGCCTACGTTTGCGACGTAGTGGTCGATGTCCTCATACTTCTCCAGCTTCTTCTCGATGACTCTCACAACCTCGTCCGTCTTCTTGAGGCTTGTCCCCTCCGGCATGCGGACGAGAATCATCGCGCTGTCGGGGTCTGATTTCGGGAAGAATTCGATGCCATGTCCGAATCGGCCATAGAGGGAAGCCGTCGCGGCAAGCAGCAGTCCGCACAGGAGCAATGTCGTGCCCGGGTAGTCGAGCGAGAGGTTGAGCAGCCGTTCATACTGACGAAGGAAGAAGTTGGCCTTTCGAGATTTGTCCAGATCGCGAGTTGTTTTCGTTGTCATAAACATCGAGCACAACACGGGGTTTATCACCAGTGCGACGAACAAGGAAGCCGTGAGCGTGATAATAAGCGTTTTCGGCAGGAAGCCCATGAACTTTCCCATGATGTCGGGCCAGAACAGCATGGGGAAGAACGCGACCAGCGTAGTTATTGTCGAGGTGGTGACCGGCCACGCTACTTCTGCCGTTGCGGCGTGGGCGGCTGCAACGCGGTCTTTTCCTTCTTGCATGTGCCGGTAGTTGTTTTCGACAATGACGATTGCGTTGTCCACGAGCATGCCGAGCGCCAGTATGAGAGCAAACATGACGACGTTGCTGAGGGTGATCCCCAGTATCTGTAACGTTGTAAAAGAAATGAGCATCGAGAGAGGTATCGCGAGCGAGACAAAGATCGCCTGGCGGAAGCCCATGAACATGAAGATAACCGCCAGCACGAGCACCAGTCCCGAAAGGATATTGTTCTCAAGGTCCGAAAGCATCAACCGTATCCACTTGGACATATCCATCGAGATGGTGATTTCGACTCCCTTCGGGAGTGTCGGGCGGGAGCTCTCCACAATCTGCTTGATGCGGTCGGTGATGCGCAGAGCGTTTTCGCCGGCCCGCTTCTGCACGCTGACCGAAACTGATTCGCGCCCGTCGATTCGGGAGTAGCTGTCGGGGTCCTTGAATGTATCCCGTATGCGCGCGACGTCGGTCAGGTACACCGGGTTTCCGTTGCGCATCATCAGGATGAGGTTTTGCGCCTCACGCGGGTCAACGAATTCGCCGGGCACGCGAACCTGGAACTTGGCCTCGGGAAGGTCGATGTTTCCGCCTGCGACGTTCGCATTCTCTTTCTCGATGAGCGCCAGCAGTTGGGCCATGGGTATCTCATATGCCGCAAGCCGGTCGGGGTCGGGCTCAATCCGTATCTCGCGCTCGAGGCCTCCGATGACGGTTGCGTCGAGAACGCCGGGAATAGCCTCGATCATATCTTCGAGGTCATCCGCGATATTCTTCAGGCGCACCAGCCCCACGTCGCCCGAGATATTGAGAACCATGATCGGAAAATCCGAGAAGCTGACCTCCGTGATCGCGGGTTCGTCGGCGTCCGCCGGCAGGTCGGGTTTCGCCTGGTCCACTTTGTCCCGGACTTTCTGGAGCGCGTCATCTATGTCCACGTCAGGCAAGAACTCGATGCTGATGCTCGATATCCCTTCGGCCGAGGTCGATTCGATTTCTTCGACGTCGCGGAGAGCCTTCAGTTTCTTCTCGAGGGGGATGGTTATGGTGTTCTCCATATCGGTTGGGGAGACGCCCGTATACGTCGTCGTGACGAAGATGTAAGGGACCGGAATATCAGGCGCGGCCTCGCGCGGAATCGTGATGTAACTGAATAAGCCGAAGACGACGATCATCAGGAGGAGGACGTAGACGGTTGTCCGGTTCTTTATTGCGACGTCGCTCAGGATCATAGCGCCGCCTCGACTGAGCCCTGAACGCGAACCGGCGCGCCTTCGTCAAGCTCGCGATGACCTTCGACTATCAGTTTTTCGCCGGGTTGCAGACCCTTGACAATCTGTACGCGGTCGCCCTCGAGAATCCCCAAGTCAACCGTGCGCTCATGAGCCTTACCGTCCTTTTCGACAAAAACGACCGTCGAGTCGCCACGCGGCACGACTGAGAACAATGGGACTGTGACGGCGTCGGGAATCTCGCCCCTCAGAATCCTGACAGTTCCGATCATTGCCGGAAGAATCTCGCGCATCGGGTTCGGCGCAGTGATTTCTACGTCGTACGTGCGAGTCGCGTTGTCACCCACTATACTGACGTATGTGATTGTGCCTTCAAGCAAACTGCCCTTGAGAAACTGGAATGCGACCTGCACCTTTTGACCGACTCGCAGATGTGGCACGTCCTTTTCAGGCGCTTTGACCAGAACCTTGACGGGGTCGACGACAACCATATAGGCGACATGCGAGCCCTCATTCACATACTCGCCCGCCTCGACGTACCATTTGTTCAGAGTTCCGGCAATCGGCGCCTTCACCGTAGCCTTATCGAATTGGATTCTGGCTATGTCGAGCCTGGACGCGGCGGTGGCGACGGCCGTTCTGCATTGGTCGAGTTGTTCCTTGCTGATTATTCCTTCCGCGTGCAGTTGTTCGATGCGCTTGCAGTTGTTGGAAGCGAGGTCATATGCGGCTTGCGCCTCGTCGAGGTGCGCCTTGAATGTGCGCTGGTCTATCCGAAGGATTGGGGTTCCCGCCTTGGCAATGAGATCGCCTTCCTTTGGCCCGCGCCAATCGACGCGCCCGCTCACTTCAACCGGCACCTCGACCAGGACGGACGGCTGCACGCTTGCCGGCAAGTCCACCCAATCTTTCAGGACCACCGGGCGGACCTCAAGTGTTCTCACGTCCGTCATTTTTTCACTTGCGGATGTCTCGGTCGATGCAGTTGGCTTCGGCAGGAGGATCATCACTGCTGCGAAGGTCGCCGCACAGATAATCAGAACCGTTGTAACAATGTATTTTCTTGACATCATGACTGCTCCAATCTGGTGTCTTTCCCGCTCGACGGTCGGAGTCCGTTTACCATGTCGGTCGCAATTGTGTGTGCGAGGTCAGACGAAAAATCGGGGCCGCCGTCGAGGTAGCTTGTAACAAAGTCGTTGATTATTCCTCTAAGGTAAATCACTGCGGCTTCTTCTTTGCCCCGTCGAACTACCCCGGCTTCCGACGCGCGCTCCATGAGGCGCTTCATCAAGCTAAATATCTTGGCTCCGTAGGACATAAAATCGTAATCGATCTTGTGCCTATCAGGCCCGAAATTCAGCGCGTAAATGAACCGCGCAAACTCTACGTGTTTCTTGCAGAACTCAAAATGGACTGCAATTGCCCGCACTATTTGTTCAAACATATCTTGCGCTTCGGACTGACAGATGCCCTCCAATTGCTTGCGAAAATCTTCCAGTCCTGAGCGGATGAGGCTGTGACAGAGGTTTTCTTTGCTTTTGAAATAGTAGTAGATAACCGGTTTGCTTACGCTCGAGGCCGCCGCTATTTCCCGCATAGAGGTTGCATCGTAACCCTTTTCAGCCAAGATAGATATGGCTTTCTCCTCAATTGTTTGTCTCGTGTTATGAGGGGGCAACATTGCCTGATTGTCGTGGGTGGTATCCAAAGCGGACTCTCCCTTCTACCTACCGGTAAGTATATAAGAAGTTGGGCATATTGTCAAGGGGATGCGGCTGCGTGACGCAAGGTGACGCAAAGGTGACGCAAGACCTCGAGGAAGGACAAGCAGGTGAAAGGCGAAAGGGCAAATTTGATGCCGGCAAGGAGACCACAGCCGTTGTGAATATACTCTTTCAATGGATGACATTAAATTCGTTTTCACAAGGGTTTATTCTTCACAGATTTGTTTTCGCATGGCTTTGTCAAGTGTGTAGACATGACCCCTTTGTTTCTTCAAAGACAATTGTTACCACAGAACTCAGAGGTCTCCGAGAGAGTCTTTGTTTCTCAAAAAACGAGTTCGCGGTTTTCCGGATTTTAGGATTTGTTATCCGGCCACGTCATGCTTCGAGAACATATTGTCGCACCATGTCTATGTATTCATTCAGGACTGCCTTTTCGTCTAGAGGTTCCCGCCCCAGATAGATGCTTTGGAGTATTGCGTATGCTGTTCGGGTAATTACGACTGCGGCCGCTTCAAGGTCTTTTATTCGTTGCCCTTTGTTGAGCGCTTTGACAAGCCTGACGAGTTCCTCATGATATTTTCCGTACCAGTATGCTCTGATCTCGACGGCTTTTTCATCCTTAAGCCAGAATTTCTCCATTTCGAAATTGAGTTTGCCGTCAAACTTATAGGCCTCGTAGGCGTCCCACACTATTTTCTCGATGATGTTCGCCTTGCCATGACTTACCTTCAGCGATTCATCAATGTTCGCCCGGAGCAGCGGAAGGAAATTCGCCAAGTGCTCATTGATAATCTCCAGGAATAGCTCTCTCTTATCGTTGAAATGCGCATACACAGTGCCGATAGATACCGCGGCTCGCGACGCGATCAACGTCGTCGTTGTCTTCTCGTATCCAACTTCAGAGAAAAGGGCCCTTGCGGCCACAGCGATTTTCGACCTTGTCTCTTGGGATCGTTTCTGTACGGGCTTTCTTTTCGGCAGAAGCTCCGGCGGTTTATCGGCCATGAGACTATCCACTGCAAGATCCTCCTTCGAAACTGTCCGACAATTAACAGATCAGCGCAGACTTTCTTGTGGCTGCAAATTCACTCGCATCTCGCTCAAGGCGGAATTTACGGCCTCTCGTTGCTCCGCCCGTTCGAATGAGGCTAGAGATTGACAACAACCATAATATATCATGAAAGCGATTCTGTCAATATGAAGTCGAATTCTGATTCATTTTTCCCTTGACAAGATGAATTAGAATTCTTATAATTAATCAAATCCTGTTCTGGTCGCGACCTCTGCACTCTTCAGGAGATGGATCAGAGCCTAGTCTTGGGAGAATCCCGACAATGCCCTCTTGATTCCCAAACGCTTTACAAGATTTCTGCCTGTTTGCGAAAGTGCGAATGCGAAAACTGTAAGTCTCATATCTGCGGTATGTTGAATGATGGATTGAAGCTTTTGAAATAATTTACCCCCTTTCCTGCTATTACTTGATTGCCGTGCTGATGCAAAACAACGCGAGTTTGGCGTTATTAATTCTTCCAAAATATTATGAATAAGAATTCATATTCACTTACACAAGTGCTGACCAGTGGCCGTAGCGGCGGGCAGACATCTCAACCAGCTCTCACATTAATACTCCGCAAACCTCTGCTAGGCCTGAACCTAGGGCCAATCTCAGAGGAGGACGCGCCATATCTTGCAGATTTATTGAGCGGTACCTCAAACAACCACAAGGTGGCCACGAGTCTTCTGCGCGAGGAGCGGCAATAGAACTACGAGACCGGAAGGATTCGAGATTTGGAATAGCAGGGTTTTCAGTGGAATGCTGCAATATGCAGTGGGTCCCTAACCAAGGAGGGAATTTCATGAACGAGGATTACTATTCGCTTGTTATCGATGCTTTCAAGAAATGGGCGCCCTATTATGACGCATTTGCTCTCCCATTCTATAGGGCGCGAAGAGCAATTGTGGCAGCAGTCACGCCGCGCAGAGGAGAAAAGGTTCTTGATGTATGTACGGGAACCGGGGCCGTAGCGCTTGCGCTGGCTCGCGCGGGGGCATCGGTGACCGGCATAGACATCTCGGAGCATATGCTCGAGCGAGCCCGTTGCAAACGGAATGCAGGGACGGTTCGTTTCCTTAGAATGGACGCAACGGAGTTGATGTTTCCTGCGAATGAGTTTGACACTGCGACGATCTCATTTGCCCTGCATGACATGCCATCAGAAATCATGCGGAGAACCCTCGCTGAGACTCATCGGGTCGCGCGATCCCGGCTGGTTGTAATCGACTACGGTTTGCCCAGACGCGCATTGCTGGCGAGAATATGCAGGTTCCTCATTACGCTTTACGAGGGACCGTACTATGTCGAGTTCCTGAAGCTTGACGTTGCTGAAATCGCAAGACGAGAAGGTTGGGAAATCGAGAAGCGAGACGCGGCGCTGCTGGGAATATGCCAAGTGCTAACGTTTCGGATGACCGAAGAAAAGACATAAGCCGGAAGATGACCGAGCAACAAGCGTTGAGTTAAGGTGGGGCTTATCACTGGGGGCGGCCGCGGAATTTCCGGGTCAGCAGGCCCGTCATCTCTCGCATCGTGACCTTGACTGTTTCGCCTTTAAACTTCGTATGTGTTTGCCATCGATTGCCATCACTTCTCGACACGGCCCGCCTTGGCTGTCCGAGATATGATGAAACGCACAAACCTGACCCATAGACTCCAGCGAGCCGGAGCGTCAAGTCGCCCTGTCAACGCAAGTTCTGCGTGATCGAGGGCGTCTTCCAATAGAGCATCGTGAACCGGTCTTACAAAGAAAAACCAGCGCAGCCAGGCACGGGCATTGCAACGTGCATCCAGCACATGACGCAACAACGTTTGCGTGTGCCGTGGAACGACCTCAAAGAAGTGACGGCCGTCAAAACCAGTAGTCAAACCTGCATCCTCGAGATGGAAGACTGCTCTTTGACTAGGGGTGTATTCGACAGTAGTGTATCTCACCGGCCCGTGCCCACCCCGGGCGCCTTTGCCGAGAGGCTTATCGAGTTCCATTCGAGGCCATTTGTCACTCGGCCAGAGCTTGTCATCTGGGCCTGAGAGACTGTCGAGCAGAGCGCCCACCTGTTCATGTGGCGCGTCAAAGCGGCGTTCATGAATGTTGTAGATTCTCATGGATTCCCTCCTAGAATCGCGATATACGTATCCCTTACCAACTCGTCGATAATCCTCGGCGGAGCTTCTCCCGCCTCGAGATACCTCCGCACGGCGGCGGCCGGAACATCAACGAGTGCAAAGATGACCCGTTGCAGCGCCGGCCGCGCAGATCGGCCGAAGAGCTTTCGGGTGAACGTCCGAAACCCTTCGTCTAAGTTACGCGAGAGTTGAGCAGCATGGTCTCGCACCTCCTGCGGCCACTCGCCGGAGATGAGATATTCCCTCTCATAAAGCAGCAACAGACGGCCCTCGTTCACGTGGGACCTCACCCAAGAAGGCGTGTAGAGCGAGGCCCGCAACCCGTCACCACTCTTAAGTATTTCCAAGAAGCCCGCCTGAAACGACTCGACCGTACGCAGCCACATCTTTGCAAGAAGAAGGTCGCGGGAGGCGAATCGGTGGTATATCGAGCCTATCGGCGCGCCGAGACTCCCTGCGACGGCGGAAACCGTAACGGCTTCAGGACCACCCTCAGCCACAAGGGCCAAGGCAGCATCAAGAAACTGTGCCGACAAGAATTTGGCAGACCTTCCCATAATAGTATATATATACTAGAACAAAACCTCTAAAATGTCAAGTGGTTTCTTCACTGGGTGACTCCTCGCGATCCGCGTCATTCATATCCCGGTTTTTCCTCAATTCCCGCTTGCCCTTTTAACCTTCCACCTTACACCCTTGTTTGTCGCGCGCTTATAGCAGATGGTTTACGGTCTAGCTTCAGCAAATCTCTTGCCCTCAAGAAATTACCGCAGATTGGCGCGGATGGAAGAGGCGAAAGGGGGCCGCGCAGGGTGCGGGGTTCAAAGTTTAAGGTCGGGGAACCGCCCGATGAAAGAAGGGCATAAGGAGGGCCACTATTCTCCCTTGTTCTGTTCCCCCGTTGGCGCAGGCTGCCGTGTCGTAACTTCTCTTCCCCGTTTCTGTAAATAGCTCATTAAACTTATTCCCCTTTTCTGATGATTGCAGAAAAATAAGTTCACCACACCACGCATTGGGCGCGATGAATCGCGCCCCTACAGACATCAATGAAGAAAATCGGGGACGCGATGTCGCATCGTGTCCCCGATTTTCTGAGGCGTGATTCATTGCGTCGATATGTGCAGCTTGGCTGCGGTTGTACGGCGCTGTGACGTCGGCGCCCCTGTGTGGCTTATGATCTGTTTCGTTCCTATCCGATTCGCAATTCGTGGTCAAACTTTGGTCCTTTTTGTCAACAAAAGGTTCGTTTACCGGGCTGGCCCGATTATTGCTGAAGAAAGCTCATTCACGGATTCGATCAGAAAGCGCGGCGTGTGCTACATGTCTCAAATACACCATAACTGTCCTTTCTCACCGCTAGGAATTTTTTTCCAAATCATCCTTGACAATCCATTCATGCCTATGGTAACATTATATAGTATTATATTTCCAATAACACACCACACATTGTGGATTTGCGTTGGTTCTTCGCACTGGCTGAGGAATGTGTTGTTGATTGTCCGCGGCGGGGGTGGACCATACGAGTATGATTGAAGAACCAAAAGAGAATCTCGCCGAGAATATACCGACGCTTCACGATCTCGAGCCAGTGGAAAGTGCTGCGTCCAAAGAAGCCCTTCCCGCAAGTTCGAGTAAATCTGCTGATTTAGAACATCTCTACTCACGGAGTAGCGCCTTTGACCCGGTTCTAAAGTCGATTCCTCGCATGACTGGGTGGATCGGCGCAAGCAAGCCTCGTGTGTCGGCAGTTTCAGGAATTTGTGCGGCATTAATGGTCATAGTGGGATTTGTTGTTTTCGACCTTAATCGGGAAGAGTGGATGCTCAAGCGACAATACCCGGTCGCTAGCAGCTCAGAGGAGCGACATCTTCTCTATGCACACGATCTCATGAAGGAGAATCAGCATGAGGAAGCCGTCCCAATACTGCGCAAACTTGTGGAAAGGCAGAAGAGCGCCGGACTTCACGGCGATGCGCTTCTGCTGCTTGCCGAATGTCTCGATCAAATCGCGCGAGACCCCATCGGCTCGAATGAGGCCCGTGAATTCTACAAGAAATTCGCTGAGGACTATCCCGCTGATCCGCGTGTCCCGTTCGTGCACCGGACACTTGCCGAGGGTTTTGTCCGAAACGAGTTGTACGACGAGGCGAACGAGCAATACGCAAGTCTTGTTCGCGCCTCTCCAGGAGCTAATGAAGACGGCGAAATCGACTTCCTCATCGCCCAGAATTACTATCGGGAGAGAAACCTCGGCCAGGCCATTGAACTATTGGAGCAAATCCGGCTAAGGGGGGCCGACAGTACGACCCGTCGTGACGCGACATTGCTGCTGGGTGAGGCGCTCTACGAATTTCGCAAGGCCGACGACGCCAAACGCATTCTGACTGAAGCCGTCGCAGAATTTCCGGGGACTCCGCATGCGGCCGCTGCGCTCCAGTTGCTTGCCAGGAACTCCGTAGATGCGGGCAATCATGAAGACGCAGTCAATTATTGCGTGAAATGGTTCAAGACTTCTCGCCAATTGTATCCGCAGGCTGACGTTATGTTGACACTCGCCTCCGCGAAACTGTCAGCCGGGATGCCGGCCGAGGCCATAGCGGTCACTTCCGACATAGGCGCCTTTTTCTCTGATTCTCCGAAATTTGTCGAGGCTCTTGTCTTGCGAGGAAAGGCATTCGAGGCGATGGGCCAACTTGACAAGGCGGAGGGCGTCTATAGCCAGGCGGCCGGCATTGCGCCCGACGATCCGACTCCACATGAGCGTTTGGCGCAGTTATATTGGCTGGAAGGCGACCTGCGGACGGCTATCACCGAAATGGAAGCTGCGTCCAAGGCCGATCCGGAGAACGACATTTTTGTCTTTAACCGTGCAAAACTGTACTTCTTCATTGGCGAGAAGGCGAGAGCGACCGAGATGCTTGAGGACTTCATCCGCAACCGCCAACTTAGCTCTAAAATAGGCGAAGCCGGCATGTTACTCGCCAATCTCCAACTCGAATTCGGGCGCCCACATGACGCTTGCAAGACGCTTAGTCGCTTGCTTGGGACCGGAACGTCCACTATTGAACAGTCCGTAGTGTTGGAAAAGCAGGGCGACATATATGCAGGGACCGGAATGTATGACGAGGCTGCCAGAGCCTATCGTACAGCAACAGATTCCAGTCCAAAATCCAATCTTGCCCGCCACAAAATAGCAAGAATCCTCCTTGCTGCCGGTCGCGCCCAGGAATGTCTCTATGAGCTTGATTCGATAGATACTTCTGACTGTTCGCCGAATGAGAAGCTCGACTTGCTAGGTCTCAGAGCACAGGCCCATCTAGACCTCAAGCAGTTCGACGAATCCCGTCATCTGTTTCAAGATGTCCTTGCATTGAAGCCGGAGGGGGAAAAAATTTCCGCTTTGGCATTGATAATGCAAGCTGACCTGGAACTGCAAGACGAAAAGGATGCTTCTGAGGTCTATGGCAATACGTTGCGCCTAGTTGAAAGCGGCAGTTCCGAAGCTGCGCCTGAAGCGCGTCATATAGTTTTGCAGTGGGCTCAGCGTCTCTATGAGCAAGGCAAGTACGCCGATGCCGCCAAAGTATTTTCCATCGTCCGGCCACCTCAATTCCCCGTGCCCGATTCGGCCTGGGCAATCTATCAGGAAGGTAACTGCTACTATCGCCTGGCGGATTACAAAATGGCGAAGGGAAAATACGCCCGTCTTGCCAAAGAGTTTAGTAACTCGGAGTGGGTGAAATTCGCCCGGCAAAGGGAAGAGATCATAAGACTCAAGGCGGGGGGATAGAGGCGGCAGAAGTCTTTGGGCACAGAAGTTTAGATCCCCCCTTACCCCCGTTTGCAAAGGGGGGAAGGTCGTCGAATCGATGCTATGTTATTCAGGAAACGTCATTCTAGTGCACTGAGTCACTAGCCCGTTTATGAAGTCGTGGGGGATTTTGCCCGATTCTTAAGGGATTTCCGCGCATAAAACTGATTGCGTTTCCATGAGTCAGGACGCTAGTGCAGCGCGCGTCTGCAATGACTAACTCAAGCGTGACATGACGCTAGATGAGTTTTGGTGAGTCCATGGAAGAGAAGATCGAGCAGTTTTACGATAAGCTTCGCGCGCAGTCCGATCTCTATCGAGTTCTGCTTGGACTTGCGAAGAAGCAGACCCTAGAGATTTCGTACGAGAATGTTGACTCATTCATGCTGCTCATGGAGGAGAAAAAGAAGATCGTCGAGAGAATAGAGGAGATTGAAGTGACCGCCGCTCCTCTGCGCGAATTTTGGGAAACCAATAGAGACGGCATCAGCGAGCAAGGTCGCTCGAAACTGCGGGCCGTCGTCGATCAAATAAGGGGACTCCTCGAAGAGCTTCTTGAGGTCGAGGCGCAAAGTCAGCATGAACTCGGGATCGCAAAGAACACAGTCGAGGAAGAGTTGCGGCAGGTGAGTGTCGGCTCAAAGGTGATGCGCTCGTACCGGCGCTCTCCCGACGGCAAGCCGCGATTCATGGATGAGACCGGATGAACGTTCAACTCAATAAACAGCCTGCCGACAATCTGGCCCAGGCGCTGAGAACCTTCAATGAGAGCACCATAAAGCTCCAGCAGGCATATGACGTCCTTCAACTCAAGTTTGGAGCGCTCAACCGAAAGCTCGAGGAAACGAACCGCGAGCTCAGCAGCAAGGTTATCGAGATCAGCGAGATAAAAGAATATCTCAACAGCATTCTCCAAAGCGTGACAAACGGAGTAATCGCCGTCAACCTGAACGACGAGATCACTGCATTTAACAAAGCCGCTGAGCAAATAACCCACCTCAACAGAGAAGAAGTGATCGGGCGGCCGTTCAGCGAGGTCTTTGAGACCGATTTCGGAGCGGATTTCAAAGGGGCCTCCGAGGCGGCGCCTCGAGGGACACCCTGCATCTCGTGCAACATGCAGGTGAGGGGAAACTATCCGTTTCCTGTCCGTGAGAGCGCCTCGCTCACACGTGACGGCTCGGGCAAAGTGACCGGAGCTGTCAAAGTGTTTGAGGATTTGACTGAATTGCGCGAACTTGAGGAACAAGCGAGGCGGCAGGACAGGCTGGCCGCGCTCGGGCAAATGGCGGCGACCGTCGCCCACGAGATTCGCAATCCGCTCGGCGGCATCGAAGGATTTGCCTCGCTGCTCGCGCGCGATTTTGACGAAGGCGATCCGAGGTCCAAACTGGTGACCAAGATACAAGAGGGCGCTCGCAGCCTCAATCGTGTCGTCAACGAGCTCCTGATGTTCACGCGTCCCATGAAACTCGACTTCCGCAAGGTCGATGTAGCGAATCTGGTTGAAGGGACGCTCGGTTTCCTTTCCGAAGAAATCAAGAAATCAGGGATAGACGTCTCCAAGAAGCTTGGGTCGGCGGGCTTGAAAGTATTGTGCGATGGAGAACAGCTCAAGCGCGCTCTCTTCAATATTGTGCTCAACGCCGTCCAGGCTATGCCGCACGGTGGAAGCCTGACCATTGGCTGCCGCAAGAAGTCGCTATCGCGGGAAGCGCGCCAGATGCTTGGTCATACCCGCAACGGAAGGTGGCTGGAGCTTTCCATCAAGGATTCCGGCCCCGGCATCGAGGAAAACGAAATACCCAGGATTTTTAATCCGTTCTATACGACAAAGGAGAAGGGGACCGGCCTCGGGCTTGCGATTGCCGCCAAGATCATCGAAGCTCACAGGGGCCAGGTTACAGCGCATAATTCACCGCGTGGCGGAGCGGTGTTTGTGATTTCGCTGCCATTTGAAGGCCAATAGAGCGCTTTCTAAGTTTTGTTGCAATGCTCCCCCTTGAGAAAGGGGGACAAAGGGGGATTTAAGAAGTCATGGAAGTTCTTGGGAGATAGGAATTTTAAATCCCCCCTTCGACCCTTTGCAAAGGGGGGAAGGTCACCGAATTGAGGCACGTCGCCGAAGGGACGTCGCCGAATTAGTAAACGCAGCCGGATTAATGCATGTTATTCAGGAAACGCAGTACTAGCGTGCATGATTGCACGACTTTGGTTTTCAGGGAGGTACATGGATGGCGCGCGCGCAGATTCTCGTGATCGATGATGAACCGATTATGCGGGATTTTCTTGAAGAAGCACTTGTCCGCTCCGGATACGAGATCGTTGCAGTCGCCGACGGCACGGCCGGACTGGCGGAGATTCGCAACAACTCATATGACCTCGTCATAACCGATATGAAAATGCCGGGACTCGACGGCCTGGCGCTGCTCGAACAAACAAAGAAAATGCAGTTGGATACAGCGGTTATCATAATGACCGCATACGCATCCGTGGAAACCGCCGTGAAGGCCCTGAAAGCCGGTGCCGCCGACTATATAATGAAGCCTTTCACCCCTGACGAGATCGAACACGTTGTCAAGAAGGCCATCTACGAGCGAAGACTTGAAAATGAGAACCGCTACCTCCGGTCCGAAATCGAACAGGGTTTCAATTTCCAGGAGATGGTCGGCTCAAGCGCCGGGATGGTTGCAATCTACGACCAGATAAAGAAGATATCGCAGAGCAAAGCATCTGTCTTGATAAGGGGCGAAAGCGGAACAGGGAAAGAACTCATTGCGCGCGCGATCCACTACAGTAGTCCCCGCCGAGACAAGCCATTCATAAAAATAAACTGCGCGGCCCTCGCGCCCACTCTTCTCGAAAGCGAATTGTTCGGCCACGAGAAGGGGTCGTTTACACACGCGATCAACAAGAAAATCGGCCGCTTCGAGCTCGCAGACGAGGGCACTTTATTACTCGACGAAATCTCGGAAATGGAGCCGGGCCTCCAAAGCAAACTTCTTAGGGTGCTCCAGGAAAAAGAGTTCGAGCGAGTCGGCGGAACAAAACCGATCAAGGTCGACGCGCGAATCATCAGCACCACCAACCGGAACCTTGAAAAAGCCATTGAGGAAGGTCGCTTTCGCGAAGACCTCTATTTCAGGCTCAATGTAATACCGATAAGGATTCCGCCCCTCCGCGAACGAAAAGAGGACCTTCCCGCCCTCGCGCAGCATTTCTTGAAGAAATGCACTCTGGAAAACAACAAGAACGCGAAGAAAATCCATAATGATGCGATGATGCAGCTTATGACCCATAGTTGGCCGGGCAATGTGAGAGAACTCGAGAATTGCATGGAACGAGCCGTCGTCCTCTGCTCCGGGGATACCGTAACGAGCGATTTCTTCAGTTTCTCGGCCAGAGCGCACCATGCGCCGGCGGGTGACGGCGTCTATCTCCCTGAAAATGTGACGGTCGGAGATGCCGAACGTATTCTCATACTCCACACCTTGAAGAAGCATGACAACAACAAGACCAGAACGGCCGATATTTTGGATATCAGCGTGCGCACGCTCAGGAACAAACTCAAGGAATATCAGATCGCCGGACTGTTGGATGATTCTCCGAAAGAATCAGAGGCTCCATGAGGACAGGAAATCAGCGGTTGACGGTAAGATTTTCCATGCTCTTTGGCACATTTTGCCTCCGGCAAGCAGATGCGCCAATAGCAATGCCTGGCTTTAACTCTTTTGGCTATAAGGACTTATAAAAACACATCAGCCTTCGGAAATTATGGCATGGCCGTTGCTATTATGTTTGTTGTGGAAGTTGATATGCGTTATGGAAGTTGATATGCATAGAGAAAAACCATGAACAGCATTTCTTACACGGATGGGCTGGCGAAAAGCGTGGGAACGATGGACATGGATGGCATAAGCCGTCATGATACAACTACGTTGCTTGAGAAAGCATTGCCCATACTCCAGGAGTCAAACCGCATCCTGGCCAATAACATCGCCAATGCAAATACACCCAACTTCGCGCCCACACACATTTCCTTTCGGGAATCACTTGCGCAGGCGCTTACGGAACTGCCGGTCAGACTGCCGTTGAAGGTGACGCATCCGATGCACATGACCCCGAGTCGGAGAGTGGCGTCCGAGTTGGTTCTGGAACCCGATTCACTTGAGGCAGGCCGCAACGATAAGAGCAAGTTCGATATTGACCGAGAGATGGTCGCACTGCTCAAGAATTCGGGGAATTTCAACGTTCTTTCGAGCATACTGACAAAGCGGTATCAGCAGATGCGCGAGGTCTTGAGATCGGCCTAAGCGGGGAGAACGGAACATGCGGATATTTTCGGCCTTGGATATAAGCGCCAGCGGATTATCCGCTGAGCGGACGCGGATGGAAGTAATTGCCAACAACATCGCGAACGCAAGCACCACGCGCACGCCCGAGGGCGGCCCGTTCAGGCGTCAGCTTGTGATACTCCGAGGAACCGAAGTGAGCGACCCTAACCACACGGAGAAACTGGGCGTAGCGGTCGCCGCCGTTGTGGATGACCCATCGGCGTTTCCGATGGTTTTCAATCCGAGTCATCCGGATGCGGACGCGGACGGCTACGTTGCCATGCCGAACGTGAACGCCGTCGAGGAAATGGTCGACATGATAACGGCCGTGCGCGCGTATGAGGCAAACATTACGGCAATCGACGTGAGCAAGAGCATGGTCCGGAGTTCGCTTGACATCATAAGGGAGTGAGCCGTATGAAGACCGCCACCGTTCGTGAGAATCAGGGAAAGTTGGTGTTTTTCGGAGAAAGCAGATTGAGCGCAGTGGGTAAGGTTCCCCCTATCCACGCCGAAGAAGAGGCCAAAGAGAATGGTTGACGAAATCACAATCGGCGGTATTGCGGGGCCACAAAGTCCTCTGCCGGTCGAGCGCAAACAGGCCGTGCTTCCGGAGGAAGTGTCGGGGCCGTCGTTCAAGGAATATCTCACCGACTCGATTAGTGAAATCCAGCGGCTCCAGACCGTCGCCGACGAAACCATAAACAAGCTCGCAACGGGAGAGGTTAGCAATGTCAGTGAAGCCATGATTGCCATCGAGAAAGCAAACATGGCGTTTCTCACGTTGCTGCAAGTGAGGAACAAAATAATCTCGGCCTACGATCAGATACAGAGGATGCAGGTTTAGGAAAAAGTGGCAAGTAAGGTCTTCAATAGGGCATTGCCGAACATTTCGAGCAGTATCCCGGGCCGCGCGCGCGGCTTCGGGAGTAACACAATACATAGTCTGCAGTCTTGAGGCGCCGAGGCAGACATGGATTTTCTCCGGCAGTTGTATGAACAGTTTGCCCGAGTCTGGAGGTCTCTCAGCCTCCAGCAGCGGATTCTTGTGGGTGTGGGCTTTGCCATCGCCCTCGCCGGACTTTTGTCTCTGACGTTCTGGCAGACGAAACCGCAGTACAGTCTCCTCTTCTCGAACCTCCAGCAACGTGACGCGGGTGAGATTGTCGAGAAACTGAAAGCGAGTAGTATCCCGTATAAGCTTTCTGATGACGGGACTTCAATCTCGATTCCCGCGAGCCAGGTCGCCGAAACGCGTCTTGCCCTAGCTCAAGAGGGCCTTCCTCGCGGCAGCGGGGTCGGATATGAGATATTCGACCGCACGCGTCTCGGGATAACGAGCTTCGAGCAAAAGGTCAATCTCAAGCGGGCAATGGAGGGAGAGCTTGCGCGCACGATAGACCAACTGGACGAGGTCGAATGGTCGAGAGTTCAAGTAGTGACGCCGGAAGAGCGCCTTTTCACGGAACAACAAAGGGAGCCGACGGCTTCGGTGTTCCTGAACATGGTTCCCGAAAAGAAACTCACGCGAAAGCAAGTGCAGGGAATCCAGCATCTGATTGCCAGCAGCGTGGAGGGGCTCAAACCGGAGAACATCACTATTGTCGACCAGCACGCCAACTCCCTGACGGCTCCGGCCGAGCTATTCGCGGCTTCTACCGAGTTGAGCGCCGAGCAGTTCGATCTGCGCTCACGTGTCGAGCAGTATTTTCACGGCAAGCTGCAGGCTATGTTCGACCGGATTGTGGGCCCGGGAAAATCAGCAATCAGTGTTTCGGTCGACCTCGACTTCGACAATATTGAAAGAACCGAAGAGAAATTCGATCCCGAAGGCGCGGTCGTCCGGAGTGAGCAGCGGCAGAGGGAATCCACGACTTCCACCTCGAGTCAGCCCGAGGGCATTGCAGGCATAACCTCGAACCTTCCCGCGCAGCCGTCGATTTCAACCGCTTCGGTCGGCGGCCAGGGGAGACAAGCGTCCTCCTCGATAACGAACTATGAGATCAGCAAGTCGGTCGAGCATATAATCAAGTCGCCCTCAAGCATAAAGGGAGTGTCGGTCGCGGTGGTCGTCGACGGAACGTACAAACGGGTCACTGCCGCCGACGGCAAGGTCACGAGACAGTACGTTGGCAGGAGCGACGAAGAAATCGATAAATACAAGAGGATGGTCGTTGCGGCAGTGGGAAATCCGACTGCTCGAAACGTGGAGGTGATCAATGTTCCACTTCAAACCACTGAAACCGAGTACGAGGCGGCCGCGGCCGCCGAGGTGGCGAAGCGGCGCGACCTTTACTTCACCGTGGTGAAGGCCGTGACCACTATCGCCGTCCTCGTTCTCGTGTTTTTGCTTGTCCGCTACGTGCTGAGGCGCATGTTCCCGCCGCCTGCTCCGGCGCCTGTAGAAGAGAAGGTGAAAGCGCGCATCGAGGAGATGGCCGCCAAAGAGCCGGAGGCGAAGGAACCCGACACTGCCGACGAAGTAAAAGAGATGGTGGAGGAGAGACCTGAGGATGCGGCGTCGTTGATGAAGATTTGGATGAAGGAAGAGAAGTAGGATATGGTGGACCCATCTGAACTCTCTGGAAAGCAAAAGGCAGCCATTCTGATGGTGACCCTTGGAAGCGAGGCGTCGGCGAGAATAATGAAACATCTCGACCCCGAGCTTCTTGAAGAGTTGACTTTTGAAATCGCAAGCCTGGGCAGCGTGCCGCCCGAACTCAAGCGCAAAGTCGTCGAAGAGTTCCATCAGATGGCGCAGGCAAAGGACTTCATCTCTTTCGGAGGAGTCGATTACGCGCGCGAGACCCTGAACAAAGCATTAGGCGCCGACAAGGCGGGGGAAATACTCACGAAGCTGGAAAGCGCAATCAAAGAGACTCCGTTCGAGTTTGTGAGAAAAGCGGACCCGGGCCAGATACTCAATTTCATTCAGGACGAACACCCGCAGACAATAGCGCTCGTCCTGGCGCATCTCACGCCGTCGGTTTCTTCGATGGTCCTTGCCGCGCTCCCCGAGGATTTGCAAATAGACGTCGTCCATCGCATCTCAAACATGGAGCAGACTGCTCCTGACATAGTTCGCGATGTCGAGGCGGTGCTGGAACGGAAACTGGCGTCTGTAATCCGTCCGGAAATGACGAAAGTCGGCGGAGTGAAGAACGTGGCGGAGCTTTTGAACCGAGTGGATCGGGCGACAGAAAAGAACATACTGTCGAAACTCGGCGAACGCGACCCCGAGCTCGCCAACGAGGTCAGGAGCCTGATGTTTGTTTTCGATGACATCGTTATGGTGACCGACGCGGGTATACAGCGCACCCTTAAGGAAATCGAGAATCGGGACCTTTCGCTTGCCCTCAAGGCCGCCAACGAGGATGTCAAGAACAAGGTTTTCAGAAATATGTCCAGCCGCGCCGCCGAAATGATAAAAGAAGACATGGAGTACATGGGCCCCGTGAGACTCCGCGACGTGGAGGCCGCCCAGATGCGTATTGTCGAGGTGATAAGGCGGCTCGAGGACGCAGGAGAGATCGTGATCGTCGGGCGCGGAGATGAGGATCAGGTCGTTGTCTAAG
Source organism: Candidatus Poribacteria bacterium (assembly GCA_016215705.1). Classification (GTDB taxonomy): domain Bacteria; phylum Abyssobacteria; class SURF-5; order SURF-5; family SURF-5; genus JACRIR01. Next base: position 29,014 of record JACRIR010000265.1, read on the forward strand.
ATAATCAAACCTTGCGACAAAGAATTGTTTCATTCGGCTAAGAGATTCGAGAAGAGGTCTCTAATCACGGCATCGAAACCGCCCCGGCAGCGCGCAAAGGAGGAGCAGGTTCCAACTGATGACCCGCCCTCTATGCCCAGGGGCAATCTCAAGCCTGAACTTGCGATACAACAGGTCAATCCGCAGGACTTGATAGCCGAGGCCCGGACCAAGGCTGATAAGACTTTGCAGGAGGCGGAATGCAAGGCCGAGACAATGCTGGCGGACGCCGAACGGAAGGCGCAGCAAATACTGCGCGAGGCCGAGAACTCTGCAGAGAAGATACGGGAACAGGCGCGAGCGGAAGGTCGTTCCGAAGGCGCTGCGCAAGCGACCGATGAGGCCAGACGAAGAATCGACGAACAATTACGAGCATCCTCCCAAGCGGTCGACGCGCTCGTGAACCAGATCAAGGCGCAGGAAGCCGACCTTATGCGCCGGGTCACGCCGATGATTGCAAATCTCGCGGCTGATCTCGCTCAGAAGATCATTCACAGAGAAGTCGAGAAAGATTCCTCGATGGTCATGGGCCAGGCGGAGGAAGCGATCGGCAAAATACTCGAGCGCGACAAGCTCATTATCCGGGTGAACCCTGCGGACGAGGAACTGATGAAACGGCACAAGCCTTCTCTCATGGGTATGTTCGACGGCATAGACAAGATAGAGGTCATCGTCGATGCTGATATTGAAGGGGGCGGTTGCATCGTCGAGACCAATCTGATCCGTGTCGACGCGCAGCCGCGTTCACAATTGGAAGCTGCCCGAAAAACGCTCCTGGCCGAGGCAACGAAATGAACATAGTGCCCGAAATTGAAAGATGGCAGGCGTGCATAGAGAAGGCTGACCTGTTGGAGACGTGTGGGAAGGTCACTCGCGTGACCGGCCTGATCGTGGAGTCAACGAGTCCGGGCCTTTCGCTGGGTCAGATTTGCACAATACAACCGGGGAACGGGAGAAAACCGGCGATGGCCGAGGTCGTCGGCTTCAGGGAGACCAAGGCGCTTTTGATCCCGCTCGGCGACATCAGGGGAGTCGCGCCCGGCAGCATCGTCAAGGCATGTGACCGCCCGCTTACGATTCGTGTGGGCCCTGAAATGCTTGGTCGCGTGATTGATGGAACAGGCCAGCCCATCGATGGGCGTGGCCCTCTGAAACTCAATGACGAGTATCCCGTCATGGGCGAGCCCATCAATCCGATGGCGCGTCGCCGCATCACGGAGCCGCTTCCTCTCGGCATAAGAACCATAGACGCATGCCTGACGTGCGGGAGAGGACAGCGACTCGGCATCTTTTCCGGCAGCGGCGTCGGCAAGAGCGTGCTGCTGGGAATGATAGCGCGCAACACCGAAGCGCAGATAAATGTGATCGGGCTCATCGGCGAGCGCGGCAGGGAAGTGAAGGATTTTCTGGAAAAAGACCTCGGAGAGAATGGACTCAAGCGGTCAATTGTTGTGGTCGTCACGTCGGACCAGCCGGCGCTTCTAAGATTGCACGGCGCGTTTATGGCGACTGCGATAGCGGAATACTTTCGCGACATGGGCTGCGACGTGCTGCTCATGATGGACTCGATAACGCGTTTTGCCATGGCCCAGCGCGAGATAGGCCTGGCGGTCGGCGAGCCTCCGACGACGAAAGGGTATCCGCCGTCGGTCTTCATGTTGCTGCCGAAACTGCTGGAGCGCGCGGGCACGTCGCCTTCCGGAACCATCACGGGCATATACACCATATTCGTGGAGGCCGACGATTTCAACGAGCCCATATCCGACGCGGCCCGCTCGATTCTCGACGGGCACATCATGCTCTCGCGGAGACTGGCCTCTCAGAGCCACTATCCGGCCATCGACGTGCTCGAGAGTATCAGCCGCCTGATGGTTGACGTGGTTCCTGAAGAACAGGTTATGCTCGGCCACACCGTTCGAGACGTGCTTGCCACGTATCGCGAGGCGCAGGACCTCATTAATATTGGCGCATACGTAAAAGGGAACAATCCCAAGATCGATTATGCCCAATCGAAGATAAACGAGATTAACGGCTTTCTCAAGCAAGGGATAGACGAAAGGGCCGATTTCAGAGAGAGTGTGGCCATGCTGCGCGGCGTTTTCGGCGACCGGCTAACTCCGCATGCCGCTCCGGCTGCTGCGAGCGCAGCCGCTAAATGAGAGAACGGGGCCTGTTCCGCGATTGGCGGACAATGACAGATGATTCTATAGACGCGGATTTATTCGCACGGAATTGACAATCGAGGTCCGTGAGTGAAAGCATACAAATTCCGCTTTGAGAGCGTCCTGAAAAGCAAGAAAACCATTGTTGACGATCTTTCATCGAAGACGGCTCGAGCGCAAAGGATTCTCATGCTCGAGATGAGAAAACTGGATAACTTGAAAGAGCGCGAGGCGCAATGCGTTCGCGAATTGATTCGCCTGCAGGTGGGAAGAGTGAACGCGGCTGAAGTTCAGCGTTCTCACAGGTATCTCGAATTACTTGGGAACTCGATAGGGGAACAGATCAAGAAGGTGAAGGAAATCGCGAAGCGAGTGGAAGCGCTTCGAGACATGCTGATCGAAGCCGAAAAGCAAAAAAGAATTTTCGAGAAGCTGGATGAAAAAGAACGGGATGAATTCTACCGTGATTTCCTGAAGAAAGAACAGGCATTGCTGGACGAAGTGGGAACGAACCGATTCGTCCAAAGAACCATGCATCGGCGTCTTCATTCGTCCGGATAATAATTGAAGAACATAGAGGAACGGCACTTGAAATGGGTGATTCTCTTACTTGTGCTCGCGCTGATTTTTGCGGGTGTCGGAGGCTATATACTCTACGCAAGAGGGTTGCTCACGCTAGAGGACTTCCGTTTCGCAAAGTCTGAAGCCGGAAAGCAAGAGCAGCGGCGCGCCGACAAAGCGGAGAGCCTGACCGACTCTATCCTGGAGAGAGATAAGGAACTCAAGGCAACGGCGGCGAGATTGGAAGACCTTTCGGCGAGGCTCGATACGCAGCGGCAGGAACTCGAAGCGGAAAGGGCTCTCGTCGAGGAAAAGATACAGGCGCTCAAACAGCAGGAAGAAAGACTGAAACAACAGCAGGACATGCTGAAACAGGAGGAAGGGCGGCTGAAGGCGCTGCAACGAAAATCCAAATCGGGGTCAGCGGCTGAGACTAAATTGAAGTCGATGAAACTTCCGCCTCCGACCGAAGACATGATGAAGCTTGTGAAGGTCTATGAGGGAATGCCGCCCGAGGACGCTGCGCCCGTTCTCGAGAATCTGCCGGATGCTGCAGCGGCGCAAATACTGCTTCAAATGCGGCGTAGGCAAGCATCGGAGATCATGGGACTATTGACTCCGAATAAGGCCGCGTCCGTCAGCAGGCTGCTGACTGCGGAAACGGCAGTGGCCGAAGCAGCCAGGTGAGACAGAAGACTCAAGAAAAATCTTGCGAAGAAAGGAGGTGATGTGATGAAGGCAATAGGCGTCCGGTCGGCAAGAGAACTGGGCGTAGACAAGACGAATGGCGGGACTCTGCTTGGGCTCGTATCTGCAAAGAGCTCGCCGGCCGAAGAGCGCACGTTCGCAGACACGTTGAAGAGCGTGGCGCTGAAACTCAAGGGGCAGGCCGAATCGCCGCCGGAATCCGAGGATGTCAAGAAATCCGTTGACTCTGATGAACCGGCCACTCTCGGCATGGCTATGCGAGAGCCGTCGCAGTCGCCGTCAAACATGGGCGTTCAACAGGAACCCGTGCAAGACGCGCGTTCTCCGGCAAATTCCGGCGGCGGAGCGAGCGATGCTGATGCGCCTGATCCGACTGCCACGGCGAGTAAGCCCGGCTCCGCAGGCAACAGTGGGAACGGCACAGTGAAAACAGAGGCAATTGCTTCCCGAGGTGTCGCACCGTCTGAAGCATTGGGAGGATTGCTCATGGTCGGCGAATCGGAGACTGGTTTGTTTGAGGTTTCGCTCCTCGATGAAACCCAACTGCAATCGTTCGCGCTCGCCACGGCGGATTCAGGCGAAGCAATGCTCATGGAGTCTTCGCCCGAGAGCCTTATGCAAGAGGTTGCGCAACCGGTCAATCTCAAGGAGCACGCTCTTCTGTTTTCTGAGGTCGTGAGCGCCGGGCAAGAAGAGGGCGAGGTGGAATTCGGTCGTTTGCAACAAATGTTTGCAAATGCCTTGGCTGAAACGCAGCCGGATACCGAGGCTGCCCCGGGCTTGGCAGTTGTGAGCCGAGCGGCGGTCACCTCAACGCCGGACAGTCAGTTGTTCAGCGAGGCTCGCCGGGGATGGTCGGCGTCGCATATTCTCGACCTGGTCAACGCGGCATCGGCAAAGTCGCCATTGGACGGTTCGGCCCTGCAAGTGTCTCCGCAGGAATCGGCTCAGCCGGCGGTTGTGAGAGGCGCACAGGTTGGCTATGAGCGCCTGTTCGATCAGATTGTGCAGGGGGTTCGGCTTGCGCATCGCGGGGAAGCATCGGAAATATATGTGAGCCTGAAACCCGAGTTCCTCGGCAGGATAAGCATACGTGTTCTTGCCAGCGAATCCCGTATGCACATCGAGTTCAAGGTCGAAAGCGAAGTTGTGAGGCAGGTGATGCAGGATAACATGGCCGACCTGCAACGAAGACTGGCCGACCAGGGCTTCGATTTTGACCGCTTCAGCATTCTTGCCGACACCGGATGGGCGTCGCGAAGGGAGCCCGACCGGTCTTTTGATTCGCCCGCCTTTGTTTCCGCAGCAGAGCCTGAGCTCGCCGCGGCGACATCGGCGGAACTGATCCCGCTGCATCTAAGCGGCGCGATCGACTACTTTGCGTAGCAATAAGGAGGTGCGTTGGAAATGTACGTTACATCAGCAACGGATTCGATGGCTGCGGCGTCCGCGGCGAGCACGAGCGACTCGAGCACAGTCCTGAACACTAACCAGAACCTCGACGAATCCGATTTTCTCATGTTGCTCATCACCGAATTGGCCAACCAGGACCCGTTGGACCCCATGTCTGACCGCGACTTTATCGCGCAGATGGCCGAGCTCAATACTCTCAACGAGATTGAGGAGCTGAACGAGAATATCACCGCGATGCAGTTCCTTCAGACCTCGGGACTCATTGGCCATGAAGTCGACGCAATAGGGCCCGACGGACAACCTGTTTCCGGAGTAGTGGCGGAAGTGAGGTACGCCGATTCGGAGCCGTGGCTTGTTCTTGACAGCGGAGCGGTAGTCGGCCTTGACGATGTGATTCGCATCAAGTAAGTGAGATGATTATGGTTGGAAGAACACACATAAGCGATGGGCAGCCGATAAGACAAACGCAACCCCCGCAGTCACAAGTCGCGGGCAAGAGATTAGCGCAACAGCCCTTTGACGCCGTGATTCGAAAGGAGATCGAGAAGCTCAAGGGCGTGAAGTTCTCGGCGCATGCTCTTCAGCGACTGGACGCCCGCAAGATTCAACTCAGCGCGGGAGACACGGCGAGAATAGTCGAAGCCATCGACCGCGCGGCCTCAAAAGGAGCAAAAGACTCGCTTGTGCTTGTAGGAGGGGCGGCCATGGTCGTGAGCGTCAAGAACCGGACGGTCGTCACCGTGCTTGATCGCGACGAGCTGCGCGGCAACGTGTTTACGAATATCGACAGCGCCATCGTCATGGATGGAGACTACACGAAAATGTAACGCTAGTTGCTCCCGGATGAGGGCTAGGTCGAGCCCTCCATAGGCTGGACCCCTTTGGGGAGGCCTGATGCCGCTGAATGACTGAGGCGGCAAACGGGAAGAAGGAATCGAGGAGTAAGCAATGGGACTTAGTACAGCGCTTTATAACGGGGTGAGTGGACTCACCACAATCTCTGAGTCGCTGAACGTAATCGGCGATAATCTGGCGAACGTGAACACTGTCGGCTACAAGGCGAGCAATGCTCAATTCGAGTCAGTGTTCAGCCAGACTCTCACCGGGGCGACCGGTCCCGGCGGAACTACGCTCGGAACCAATCCGGTTCAGGTGGGTCTCGGCGTCACCCTTGCGGCGATCGACAGAGATTTCACGCAAGGCAGTCTGAATGCCACCGGCAGCCTTTCGGACCTGGCGATTCAGGGTAACGGGTTCTTCATACTGCGTGACGGCAGCAACGTGCTTTATACCCGCGATGGGTCGTTTGCGACCGCGGTCGACGGCACGTTTATTGATCCGGCGACCGGCCTCAGCGTGCAGGGATGGCAGGCGGTCAATGGTGTCGTCAGCACGACCGGCACGGTCGGCAACATAGTGATCCCTCTGGGGATGTCGATCGTGCAGGAGACATCGAATGCGCGTATCACGGGAAACTTCAATTCGGCCGGTGACACCGCGACAACGGGGACGGTTACGGGAGGGCCCGGAATGCTTGATGCGGCGACCGGCCTCGCCGCAGGCGGGACGACGCTCCTGACTAATTTGCAGGATTCGTCCGGGGTAGGACTTGGTCTAGCCGCCGGCGATACCATCACGATCACCGGAAGAAAAGGCGGGGCGGACGTGACTGCGACGTACACGGTTACTGCCGGCTCAACCGCCGCCGACCTTGCCGCCGCCATCGAAAGCGGATTCGGCATCGTAGATGGCAACGTCGCCATTGATCCGAGCGGCGCCTTTATAGTTACGGGCGACCTTGGCACGGGCAATGCCATCACGGATGTCGTTCTTACCGCGGCCAACTCGACGGGAGGCGCGAGGGTTGACTTTAACAATCTATACAATCCGGGCGGGAATTCAGCGTTTGTGGAGACTGCAGCCGCAGACGGCGAGAGCTTCGTGGTTTCCGGGTTGACAGTCTATGACTCACTTGGCAACCCGGTTCCTCTGAATGTAACTTTCACACAGATTGCTGACACTGACGGTAATCCGTTGACCAACGAAGTGCGCTATCTGGCGGAGAGTCCCCCCGGCACAGCCGTTGGCTCGGGGATAATCACGTACGACGCCAATGGGCAGTTTGTGAGCGCGGTGGACGACGCGGGCGGCGCCCCCGTAATCAACATAGATCGCTCTGGCGCAGGCACATTCGATCCGCTCGATATCACGCTTGATTTCAGCGACTCGACGTTTTTGGGAGGATCGAACACGCTTGCCCTTGCGAGCCAGGATGGTTTCCCGATAGGCTCGCTGGAAGAATATTCCGTCGGCATAGACGGTGTCATTACCGGGTTTTTTACGAACGGGATGACTCAAACCGTCGGCCAAGTCGCTCTCGCCGTGTTTCCCAACCAGGACGGCTGTTTTGCGGTTGGCGATAACCTCTTTATGGCGTCGGCCAATTCCGGCGAGGCGATAATCGGGGCGGCCGGCACAGGTGGCAGAGGCACAATCGCTGGCGGTTTCCTCGAAGGCTCAAATACGGACATGGCGACTGAGTTCACGAACATAATAATCGCACAGCGGGGCTTTCAGGCGAATGCGCGCACTATTACGGCGGCTGATCGCCTGTTGGAAGAGGTCATATCGCTCGTGAGGTAAGATTCAAGTGACGTGGGTGCGCGGGACGTCTCGGTCAGGTCTTTTGTCTGATCGAGACTTCCGCCGCTCACAGACATGGATTGGACAATGATTAAACTTACCCGGTTTGATGGTTCCGTGGTTGCCGTGAATGCAGAAATGGTGAAGTTTGTCGAGGCGACTCCCGACACCATTGTCACCCTGACAAGCGACCAGAAGCTACTAGTGCTCGAGACAGTCGACGAGGTGATCGAAAAAGTTATAGAATACAAGCGGCTTGCTTACACAAGCCAGCCGCAGAAAGTTGTTCGGAGCGGCGAAGAGTAACAACGGGAATCGATAGTCTGTCTGTCCGGCGCGGCATGAAGGCGGACGGGCGCAAAAGCGGAGAGAAGCGGCGCTGTGGATATAGCAACAATTGTCGGTGTAATCTCTGGATTGGCGTTCATCATAGTATCAATGATGCTTGGGACCGCGGGGATACTTGTATACTATGATCTTCCTTCAATGATGATTACGGTGGGAGGCTCGATAGCCTCGCTCTTGATCAACTATAACCTGCGCGACGTGGCCGGCGTCGTGGGAACGGTTCGAAACGCGTTCACGACCGAAGTGCAGTCCGCCGGCACAATGATCGAGACGCTCGTCACATATGCGACAAAGGCCCGGCGTGAGGGGATACTCACCTTGGAATCGGAGTTGGAATCTGCGAGGGACCCGTTTCTTGTTCGGGGAGTGCGCCTTGCAATAGACGGCACAGCGCCCGAGCTGATAAAGGACATCCTCACAACCGAGCTTATGTATGTGGAGTCGAGGCACACGCTCGGCCAGGGCATCCTGACGATGTGGGGCACATACGCGCCCGCGTACGGAATGATAGGCACCCTCATCGGTCTTATCGCCATGCTTCGCTCGATGGATGACCCGACGCAGATTGGTCCCGGCATGGCCACCGCAATCATTACGACCTTCTACGGCGCGGTAATAGCCAATCTTGTCGCTCTTCCGCTTGCCGGCAAGTTAAGGACGCGCACGCAGGGTGAGATGCTCTTAAAGGAAATGGTCATCGAGGGGATTCTCTCAATCCAATCGGGTGACAACCCTCGGATTGTGGAGCACAAGCTCAAGGCGTTCATAGCGCCAAAGATTCGTGAGAACATTCAGACGACTCTTAAGGCCGCGCCGCGATAGGGGCGAGGAGAATCATCTTTGGGCAAATACCGAAACAATGGCGGTGGCGGCGGTGGCGGCGGTGGATTCGCGATGCCTTCGGCTCCAGGGTGGATGTGCACGTATGGCGACATCATGAGCCTGCTCTTGACCTTTTTCGTTCTCTTGATATCTTTCTCGTCGGTACAAGAGGCTAAGTTCAGGCAGGCTATCGCTTCGTTCCAGGAAGCGCTCGGGATACTGCCGCATGACCGGAGTGTGGTCGAGTTCGAGCAAATACCGACGGTGAAGATGACTCCTCCGATTCCGCCCGCGGAGGTAATCAAGCGTATTCGCAATTCGATCTATATGGCCGGCCTGAAGGGCGACGCGACAGTCACTCAGACCCATGAAGGTATTCGCATTACTATCCAGAGTCCGATACTGTTCGACTCGGGGAGTTCCACTCTCAGACCCGATGCGTTGCCGGTGCTCGATGAGTTGACAAAAATCCTGAAAGAGAATCAAAATGTAGTGGTGGTTGAAGGGCATACTGACAATATTCCGATTCATACCCCGTCGTTTGACTCGAATTGGGAGCTTTCCACTGCGCGGGCCATCAGCGTGACAAAATATCTTTTCCAGAGGGGGAACTTGCCTGCGGAGAGGTTTTCCGTAGCAGGTTACGGCGAATATCACCCGATCATGACGAATGATACTCCGGAGGGAAGGCAAAAAAACAGACGCGTCGAAATACTACTCAAGAACATTGATCTGAACGGGACGCATCAAGCAAAGGAGGAGGAGCGTAATGGGTGAAAGGGAAGCGCCAGAACGCTCTCGCGCCAGCGAAGAGGCGGAAATCGGGCGGATAAAGCCGAAGGCAAGCATTTTTACCCTGAAGAATATTGCGATTCTGATATCGGGCGTTGTCTTGTCGTCACTCCTCGCGATATTCGCGGTGGGAAACTATATTGCGCCCGCCCTCGAACAGCGGAACACGGACCGGCGCACAGTCTCTTCTTCGGGCTCGGGCGGTGAGGAGTTGGATAACCTCACTTTTTACAGGATCGAGCCAATGGTCGTGAATCCCGCAGGCTCGAACGGAGAGCGTTATCTTAAGGCGAAGATTGCGCTGGAGATGCACGATCCGGAGCTTCAGACAGAAATCGACAAGAGGCTCCCTCAGATAAAGAATCAAATAAATAACGTGCTCAGCTCGAAAACGATTTTACAGATACAGACGAATGAAGACCGCGAGAGGTTGAGACGCGAGATTCAGAACAGGGTGAATGGGTTGCTGGTGGGTGGTCAGGTGTATAACGTATATTTTGAAGAGTTCGTATATCAATGAGCGACGCAAACGATTTCAAAGAGAATCCAAAGGACGGGAAGACACCCGAGCGCGGCGCGATTATCGATGCGACTGCGCATCGGAGATCGCGTGTTCATGGGATTGGCGCCGAGGGCGCAAAGCGGGCGGATGCGCTCGATTTTCTCAGGGACATCACCCTGAAGGTGAACGTCGTGCTTGCTGAAACAACGATGTCGGTCGGCGACGTCCTGGCGCTTGGCGCCGACTCGGTTGTCCAGCTCGACAAACCTTCAGGTGACCCGTTGGACATATTCCTCGAAGGACAGAGGCTTGGAAAAGCAGAGGTTATAGTGCTTCAGGAGAAACTTCGCATTCGCGTGCTCGAGATAACCCCGCCGTCTCCGGGTGCAAGAACGGCGGAGAGTGACAAATCGGAGGGCGAATGAAGAAAAGTCCGGCCATGGCCTCGTTTGTGTGCCTCGTTCTGCTTTTCTTGACGCTATTGCCTGCGTTTTCGGCTAGTGGCCAGCCCGAGTCACAAGGCGCGGCAAATTCGGCGTCCACCACGACCGAGGACAAAGGAGCCGGTTACCTGCCCTATTCCGAGCCGACTCCATTGGGTTCCGGCGGGTTTCTCGGCGCGATCGTAAGAACGATATTCTCGCTCGCAATTGTAATTGGGATGCTTTACGCGGCTCTTTGGGGCATCAAGAAAGTTGTCGGCGGTTCGACTGGTCCATTCTCACAAGGGCCGGTGCGGGTCATAGGACGTATATACCTCAGCCCGAAGATTGTCGTGTACTTTCTGAAGCTCGTGGATGAGTTGCTTGTAATCGGGGCCAATGCAGGGAATATCTCTCTGCTGGCGACGATAAAGGACGAGCATGAGATGGCCCAAATCGAGGAGGCGCTCCGGCATACTCATGCGCAAGCGCCCAACCTCGTTTTTTCCAGGCTCTTCGACAAATCGATGACCCGGTTCCAGAAAACGTTGGATAAAGAAGAAAGCGTTTTTGACAACCAACTTCGCAAAATCAATGAGCAGATAGGTCGGCTGAAAGGGCTCACGCGAAAAAAATAAGGGTATGAGAGCCAGGAAGATAAGGCGGGTCCTGATATTGGCGACATTGGTCGCTTGCGTCTTCGCAGGTGTCGCGCTGGCGCAGCAGCCGGGAATAGTTATCCCCCGAGTGGGCATCGAAGTCGGGCGCGCAGAGACACCCCAACAAGTCTCAACCACCCTTCAGTTGCTTTTCATTCTGACAATCTTGTCGCTTGCGCCGGCCCTTCTGGTGATGGTTACATCGTTCACGCGCATCATAGTAGTGCTCGGGCTCCTCAGACAGGCTCTGGGAACGCAGCAAATGCCTCCCAATCAGGTTCTCATCGGATTGGCGCTTTTCCTCACGTTCTTCGTAATGACGCCGACGTACAGCGAAGTCAACCAGCAGGCGCTGCAGCCTTATTTTGCCAAGAAGATCAGCCATCAGGAGGCGTTCGATCGGGGTGTGAAACCTGTTCGGGAATTCATGTTCAAGCAGACACGCGAGAAGGATCTGGGACTATTTGTACATCTCTCAAAAGTGCCGCCGCCTCGCAATCCGACCGATGTGCCGACATACGTGCTCATACCAGCCTTTATGATAAGCGAACTCAAGACTGCGTTTCAGATAGGATTCGTCATATTCATTCCGTTTCTCATAGTCGACATGGTGGTGGCAAGCGCGCTCATGTCAATGGGAATGTTGATGCTTCCGCCCATTTTTATTTCACTTCCGTTCAAGATTATCCTCTTCGTTCTCGCCGATGGGTGGTTCCTGGTGGTGGGCTCGCTCGTGAAGAGCTTTGCGTAGGCCGTGGGGTCTGAGGGCAATCATCGGGTTCGAAGCGCAATCCAACCAGTTGCAAGAATTCCGAACATGGAAACGAGGAGCCCTATCTTGTAGGATTCCGGGCTGTATTTGAATAGCACTTCGTGCTTGCCCGCCGGCAAGCGAATCGCCCTGAAGAGATAGTTTGCCGGCATGATTTTCGTCGGAACACCGTCGATGAACGCTTTCCATCCCGGATAGTATGTGTCAAGCAAAACGAGGTAGCATTCCGAAGCGTTCGCGGTTTTGATGCGGATTCGACTAATGCGATAGTCCTCTATCGCCGGGATTTGCGCCGCGTCTATGGAGCTCTCAACCGCAGTTGATTCCGTGCGGTGGATTTGGCCGGAGTCCGCGTTCTCCAGAACCACTGTTTTCCTCAAGTCCACGGAGTCAGACCCGACGGCCTCAAGGGCTAGCTGAGGGGTCTCGACCGAAATTGCCCCGTCTACAAGGAAAGCCCGGGGAAGAAAATCCGGGTTCTCATATATTCTGATTTCTTTGTCATAAACCAGGAATCTCGAAGCGTTCGCGAAGTACCTGTCGCTTAGAACATATTTCACGTTACAGATATCGAGAAGGTCCGGTTTTCCGCCTGTTTTTCTCAGCATCGCGATTATGTGTTCGTCTCCCGAGTTGTAATAGCGGTTCATGAAATCCGTATGCCGGCCCACGCACACGGCGTTGAAGTTTCCGAGATCATGAAGCCCGAATGCTCCGGAATTGGCTGGAGGCAGGATGAGGTCCATGCCGATAAACCGGGTCAGCGCGCGGTCCTTCTGAAGAAACTCGATATAAGGCGCCTTCGTGAAGGTCTCGTAGCGAATCTGATTTTGCAGTCGGAAGAGGTATGCTCCCACCTCGATGAAAAGCAAAAAGAAGAAGACGGCCGCCCCAAGTCCAGGGTGGAGAAACTTCTTGTGTATCGCCAGCATTAGAGCGAGCATGGCAAGCGATAACACAGCGAAAGGAATGGTTATAACGGTTGTATAAATCATGACGCTTTCTTTGGTTATTCCGGGAATAAGGACAGCCTGAGCATCCAGGGGGCTCAGCGACGTGATGTATTGATAGTAGAAGCACAGGATCAGGAAGAATGTGGACGTGGCGATCAGCGCGAGCACCCAATTCAACCGACCACGTGCATGAATGGTCTCGAGGCCGATTCCCGCCGCTGCCGCAAGGCCGAACATAGAGGGTGGGAAGCCATATTTGTCGATGTATGACTGATTGAAAAGCGGGAGATAGCCTATCCAATTGATGACAGGCGCGCCGTAGGCTTTCAACAAGAAAATCATGAGCGCCACCCCAAAAAAGCAACACAACCTCCGTTTGTTCTTTTCGCTTGAGAAACCCGTCAGCCCCAGCAGCAGAGGCCCCATTCCGATGGCGGGACACCACGTGATGAGATTTTGCGGCCATAGTATTCCTGTGCGCCCGAAGAATTCCGGAACGAAGAGCGTAATCAATGACAACAGACGATAATTGACGGTGTGACCAACCGTCTTATGATGGGCGTGCGAGCCGAGTGAGACCAGTTCGAGGAATGGAATTATGAGGAACGCTGATAAGGCGAGTCCCGGAATAACCATAAGCAAGAAAGCCTTGATTTCTGCGAGGCGGAAAGCCGACCGGAACTCACCTTCGGCGGGTCGGACCATTCTCCAGAGATAGTAGCAGGACATGAAGAGCAGCGCGAAGAAGGCTGCCTCCGGATTCCCGCCTACCATACACGACGCTATTGTGAATATTCCCCACAGTATTCCGGTTTTCTTAGCGCCACCGAGAATCTTCTCGCATGCGAGAAGGAGCGCCGGAATCAGGATTTCCACGTTGAGGTGTGGCATGTTCAAGTATCCGAGGAAGTAGCCGTTCAGCATGAAGATCATACTCGCCGCGAGCGAACCCATCCGGCCGACTCTGATTTCGCGCATGTAGGCATACGTGAGAACGCCTGCGATGAGCAGTCGCAGCAAATAGTAGAAGTCCCATGTGAGGGAGCGAGGCCACAGATAAAGAATGTATTGCAGAGGATAGAATATCCCGCTGAAAAGGTCAGCGGCCAGCGGCTGTCCGGCGCCCACGCATGGATTCCAAAGCGGAAGCTGGCCTGATGCGTAAATGTTGTGTGTGAGAACTGCGTTTGGCTCCGGCAGCCATGCCGAGGATGCCGGGTCATACCTGGGGAATCCGTCGATTTTTTCAAGCAAGTGGCGATGTGGATAGCCGTATGCGCCCTGCGGCATGACACCCGCCATATAGGCTGACGTCACAAGAGTTCTTCCGCCGAAAACCACGTCTGAGAAGGCGATGCACAGTATCGCGGCCAGAATGATTGTGGCATGAACATACTCATTACGGATTGACTGTCGCAGAAATCGCATCGTGGAGTGTTTCTCTTCGGAGTACTTCACTTCGTGTTCTTGAGTTCGGTTGCCGCAAGATTAGCGCACCCGCTCTATCGAAGTCAAGCGCGGTCCGTCGGGGCGGCGCTCTATTCGGCTGGTGGAAGATAGGGCATCATGCGCTGCCGTTCGCGATCATATTGGATAACAAGCGTGTCGGCTTGTTCAAGTACGCGTGCGAGTTCTTCGCGTGTGACCGCCCGGAAGGAAAGGAATGCGGTTCCGCCGTCGAGCGTGACCGACTCCACGTTCTTGCCCTCGAGGCCGGAAATAGCAGCCAGTGGATAGGCAATCGAAGTGGTCAACAGCGGCGCGCCATAGAAGTCGTTTCCCATAAGCCACGCGGGTTGATTCACTACGAGAATCTGCTGTTCTTCCGGATGCAATGAAATGAGCTCTGCGGCCGAAGTGACAGCGCCATGTATCATCGCACTGCCTTGTCGCCACACATCAATTAACGACGCAACGTGCCGCTGCCCCTGCAGAGCCATGCACACAAAGATCAATGCCGCCCCAAGTTGACCGAGGCGCCTTCCCGAATCGGTGACGGGACTTGGGCCGGAAAGGAAGAGACGCGCGATTCGAGATGAGGCCGCGCTGAGCGTACCCGCCCAGAATATCGACCACCCTATGGATGGAAGATAGAAATACCGCGGGCTGGGCTCCGCCACAAGGATTGCCGGCGCGGTAAAGAGTACCGACCACACGAGCATTGTTCGCTCCTGCGGGCCGGCCCTCAAGAACAGAAAGAAAACCAACACACAAGCGGATGCGGATATAAGAATTGACAATGTCGGGTTCTGACCCCACCTGCTGAAAACCCAATACAGGGTCATGTTGTTGAACGGTGAGAGAAAGCAGCATGCAGATACGAAATTTTGGAGAAACTTGAGAGGGAGGACGTTTTGACTGACCACAATTTGCGAGGTGCAGAAATACTTGATGAGCATGAGTATCACAACTGCGGCTGAGGGGAAGGCATATGGCTTCAAAAAGTCGAGCCACCCCGGACGGGAACTGAGATGCCGCGTTTCCCCGTTTTGCGTCAGACCGTAGTACAAGCACGCGCCGATCAGAGGAAGTGAAATCTCATTTGTGAAGATGGCAAGGATGTAAAAGACTGCGAAGCCCCACTGATATTGCCTGGCGGTGTCCGGACGGCGTTGCAGGAACGAAAGAAAAGAGAGCAAGACAAAAAGCGTTGACAGGAGATAGTTATTGCCCACGAGTGGCCAGACTACGGGGTCGTAGTTGAGAAAGAAGAACGAGAACAGAATCGCTGAACCGTATGCCTGGAGTCGGCTTCGGGACAACCGCAGAGCCAACAAGTAAACAAGGCATGAGTTCACCACGTGAAGCGAGATGTTTGCAAAATGGTATATTGACGGTCCGGCCGCCCATATCCAGCGGGGAATCCCCACAGCCAGCATAGCCACAGGAGAGTAGTGGTAAAGCTCGCGAAAAGGAAGTAGCGCCCTTAGCGGACCCTTTGAGAGCATATTTAGAATATAGTAGTCATCAGCGTAGAACGTGAAGGATATAGCCTGCCTGTACTCGTAGAAGATGAAGCCGGCCAGAAACAGGAGCCCCCACGGCTTTCTTGAACTTTTCCCGGACGCTGTCAGCGCCCACTGAATCATGGCGGAATCGGAAAAACGGCGGAGAGCCAAAGCGCTCAGGAGCCAGATGCCGGACGCCACGCCGAAACAGAAAAGCAGGAATCCCAGCGAAGAGAGTTGCCACGCTCCCCGGGGCGAAAGCCTTTCGGCCAGAAAGCCGACCGACAGCGCTTTTCCTAAAGCCAAAAAGATTAGCGCCAGAATCCCAAAGCACAGCGCCTTGCCACTTTCAGCGCAACGGGTCGAGGAATTGTTCACTGTCACGGGTAATCCAGGGAATCCTTAAGAATATGAAGTTCCAGCGTTTTTCCCCAGTATACAGTATCGGGCGACTCCACTCCAAGCGGCCTGGCCGAACCGCCATTGCGAGCGGTTGAGGTCGTTATCGGGGGCAACATAGGGTTTGTGAGGACAAGGTGTGAGGGCTTTAACTTTAGTCAGCAGTATGTCATAATGTAAGTGCTATCGCCGGGTGGCGTAGCCGCAACCAAAGCTTCGGAACAAGTTCCCAGCCGCATTTTTACAGAGAGGTTGTCACCCCTATGTACGTTACAGAAGACATTTTGAAGCAAGTCGAGCTTAAATACGGGAGCCCTGATGTGGCTTGTTTCCACCAGCGCATGGTGTGGCCGGAATTCGAGCTACTCGTGAACAGCATGAAACATGACCGCGCGCATGACGTCACACTCTTCATTTTTTATGGTTCGGAACTGGTGACGATTCGGAAACATATGCATCCCGCAGGGGTTTTCAGAGCGCCCAGCGGGGGCTTGCGGCCCGGAGAAGACTTTGAGGAAGGGACTCTGCGCGAGGCTTATGAAGAGACGGGCCTTCAAGTTCAATTAGATAGATATATTCTGCGCGCGCATGTCACTTTCGTCTATGGCGAGCGCGAGATTCAATGGACGTCCCACGTCTTCACCGCGAAATATTTGTCGGGCGAGATGATGCCCATCGACACGAAAGAGATTGCCGAGGTAAGACAAGTCAGCATCGAGGAACTTCAGACCGGAATAAGAGACAGGTTGTTGGCGTCAGGCTCGGGAGGTCTGGCTTATAGAGTTGCGTTGACTGACAAGGTTGTTGAGTTACTTCGACAAGGGCGATTCTTGAATGTCTCCTAGTGTGTTTCTCAGGCCGCGAATAGTTGTGGATTGATTTATTCTGCCAGTTCCCTGACAGTTGACGCGTGGCAACGCCGGAAAAGCGAAACATGGACCTGAGCGACAGAATCTCCAAACAAGTTCTGACCACCAAGCTCGACGAAATTGTGAAGTGGGCCAGAAAACATTCGCTTTGGCCGATGCCTTTCGGAACGGCTTGTTGCGCGATCGAGCTTATGGCCGTCCTTGCATCCAGATACGACCTCGCCCGTTTCGGCTCCGAGGCGATCCGCTTCTCGCCGAGGCAATCCGACCTGATGATCGTAGCCGGGCGGGTCTGCAATAAGATGATGCCTGTCCTTCAGCGGATTTATTTGCAGATGCCCGAACCCAAATGGGTTATCGCCATGGGCGCATGCGCGAGCAGCGGCGGCGTCTTTGATACATACAGCGTGATCCAGGGAATTGACAACTTCATGCCCGTTGACGTTTATATACCGGGCTGTCCGCCCCGGCCCGAAGCCATCATAGAAGCGGTTCTCATGATTCAGGAAATCATAGCGAAAGAGAGACAAGAGATATAACGCGGGGGCATAGCAGATTGGAAGTCTACCTGACGCCCAAGTGCAGGGAAGCGCTCGCAGAGCACCAGATGCAGGCCGTGGGACGCTTGCGGGCGCGTTTTCCGGATGCAGTTCTTGAGCAGACTGAATTTCGCGGCGAAATGACGCTTGTGGTCAAGAGCGACTCGGTTTTCGACATGGCGCAATTCCTGCGAGACACGCCGGAACTCCTCTATAGGCATCTGGCCGACATAACTTGCGTTGATCATCTTCATCTCGAATCCGCTTTCGGAAGGTTCTCGGTCGTATATCTGTTCTATTCTTTCAGGTATGGCGACCGCATCCGTCTCAAGGCGTTTCTTCCGTCGGAAGACCCTCATATCGATTCCCTTGTGCCGCTGTGGCAGACTGCGAATTGGCTCGAGAGGGAAGTCTACGATATGTTCGGTGTGGTCTTCCGAAATCACCCCGACTTGCGGCGCATACTCATGCCGGAGGATTCAGTTCATTTTCCGCTTCGCAAAGACTATCCGCTGACCGGGAGAGGGGAAAGAGAATCTTTCCCATACGTCACACGCGACGGCAGGACTATCGAGAAATCGCGTTCGCCGAGGGCGAGGTGAACATGGCGGAAAAACAGACCATTGAACTGCCTGTGGCCGCTTTTCGGGCAATGCTGCTCAATTTCGGCCCGCAGCATCCGGCCACTCATGGAACACTGCGCATAAAGATGGAACTCGACGGCGAGATTATTACCAAGGCGACACCTTACATCGGATTCCTCCACAGCGGGTTCGAGAAACTGGGAGAGCATCTGGATTTCAATCAATATGTCACCGTGGCAGACCGGATGAATTACATGTCGGCTCTCAACAACGACATCGCGTGGCATCTCGCCGTCGAAAAGCTCTTCGCCGTCGAAGTCCCGAAGCGCTGTCAGTACATCCGCGTGATTCTTGCTGAACTGAGCCGGATATCCGATCACCTTGTGTTCCTCGGCACGCATGCGCTTGACCTTGGCGCTTTTACCGCGTTTCTCTGGAGCTTCCGCGAGCGCGAGAAACTTTACGACATCTTCGAGATGATTACCGGCGGAAGAATGACCACAAGCTTTACCCGCGCCGGCGGTCTGTGGGCTGATATGCCGAAAGGCTTCGACGACAAAGTTCTCGAGTTCTGCGCCCAATTCCCCGCACGTCTGCAAGAAATAGAAGACTTGCTCACGCGCAACCGCATCTGGATCGACAGGACCAAGGGAATCGGCGTCATCTCAGGCGAGGAAGCCGTCAGTTATGGGCTTACCGGTCCTTGTCTTCGCGCTTCGGGCGTGGTGTGGGATGTTCGCAAGGCGGAGCCATACAGCTCATACGAGGATTTTGATTTCGAGATTCCCTATGGCGAGAATGGCGACGTGTATGACCGCTACCTGGTGCGCCTGGAAGAGATGCGGCAAAGCGTTCGAATTGCCGAGCAAGCCGTTCGGAATATGCCGTCCGGACCGGTCGACGTCGATCAATCGAAGAAGATTCGACTCCCCCCGAAACAGAAAGTCTACACCGAAATGGAATCGCTCATCCACCATTTCGAGTTCATTATGCCGGGGAAAGGCCCGAAACTGCCGGCGGGCGAAGTCTATGTTCCGACGGAATCGCCCAATGGCGAGTTGGGTTATTACATAGTGGGTGACGGCAAGAGCAAGAATGCGTATCGGGCGCGGACGCGTCCACCGTCATTTGTGAATTACCAGGCATTTTCGAAAATGGTCGAGGGACGCCTTGTCGCAGATGCCGTTGCCGTGCTCGGTAGCCTGAACATCATCGCGGCTGAACTCGACCGGTGAGATGACATCGAGGAAGCGGATTCATGGTCTGGCCTTCAGAAACCGAAGCAGTGAAACCTGAGAGGCAGGAACTGCCTGCAGGGCTTGTGCTGCAAATAGACGAGCTTCTCAGACACTATCCAAACAAGCGTGCGGCCCTGATACCGGCGCTTCACAAATGTCAGGACCATTTCGGGCACATTCCCGGTGGCGTGGCGCTTGCTTTGTCCGAGCACATGGGGTTGGCGCCCAGTTGCGTCGCAGACACGATATCTTTCTATTCCATGTTGCGGATGAAGCCGGTCGGCAAGTTCCACATCGAGGTTTGTCAGACGATTTCATGTGCGCTTCGCGGGGCCGATTCGCTCGCTGATTATCTCGTTATGAAACTCGGGATCGGGTTTGGCGAGGTCACCCGTGACGGAAAGTTCTCGCTGGGAAAAGTGGAGTGCATTGGCGCTTGCGAGCAAGCGCCCGCGATACTTATCAATAATGAGCTATACGGGAACCTGAACAAGGAGCGAATTGAAGAGATTCTAGGGGGACTGCAATAGGAGACGCCGTTTTGGTACGGTGCGATATCTATGCTAAGTGACTATATTCCGATCCTCGTAATGTTCGTTTTCGTGTTCGGGTTTGCCGCATTCAGCCTGATTATCACTCACATTTTCGGTCCGCGGAGGGCCGGCCGCGAAAAGCTCGAGCCCTATGAGTCGGGTATGCCTCCCCTTGGCGAAACGCATCGGCGGACATCAGTCAAATACTATCTTTTCGCAATGTTCTTTATCATATTCGACGTTGAAGTGATTTTCCTGTATCCATGGGCGGTCATTTTCAAGAAATACGTCGCGGATACTCCATTGATACTTATGGAGATGTTTACATTCCTGATCGTGTTGATTGTCGGCCTCGTTTACGTCTGGCGCAAGGGCGGTCTCGAGTGGGAGTAACCTCAGTGGAACCGGTTCTGCTTGCGAAGCGACACATTGAAAACTCAACGGACATCAATATTGCCATCGGGGAAGGCGCTTACAAAGCGCTGCAAAAAGTCTTGACGGCGATGTCGCCGCCGCAGGTTCACAAGGAGGTCATGGATGCTGTTCTTCGCGGCCGTGGCGGCGCCGGATTTCCGGCCGGTCTCAAGTGGAAATTCCTTGACAAGAACCCGAAGAGAACGCGCTACTTATGCTGCAATGCCGATGAAAGCGAGCCGGGCACGTTCAAAGACCGGGTGATCATGGAGACCGACCCGCACATGCTCATCGAGGGGATGATCATAGCCTGCTATGCGATTGACGCGCATGCGGGCTACATATTTCTGCGCGGCGAGTACGCCAACTCCTTCCGTATTCTCACTAAAGCAATTGCGCAGGCCCGCGAGCACGGATTTCTCGGGGACAACGTGCTCGGCTCAGGCTTCAATGTCAACATCCACGTCCACGTAGGCGCGGGCGCTTATATTTGCGGCGAGGAATTGGCTATGCTTGAGTCACTCGGCGGCGCCCGTGGCTGGCCGAGGTTGAAGCCGCCCTATGCCGCCACTCGCGGACTTTTCTACGAGCCGACCGTTGTCAATAACGTTGAGACATTGGCTTGTGTTCCCCACATTGTCCTTCGCGGCGCCGATTGGTTCAAGGGCATGGGCAGCGAAAACAATTACGGCCCGAAGCTCTACTGCCTCAGCGGCCATGTCAACAAGCCCGGAGTCTATGAACTCCCGATGGGAACCACACTGAAGCAATTGATTGACCAAAGTGGCGGAGGGATTCCGAACGGCCGCAAACTCAAAGCCGTTCTGCCGGGAGGATCGTCATCGGCGGCGCTTACTGCAGAAGAGGTGGATGTTCCGATGGATTTCGATTCGATGTCGAAGGCCGGCAGCATGCTCGGCTCGGCCGGGATCATTGTCATGGATGATTCTACGTGCATGGTGAACGCCTGCTGGAACGTGGCCCGTTTCTATGCCCATGAATCCTGCGGGCAGTGTACGCCCTGTCGCGAAGGAACAAACTGGGTGGCTCGTATCCTGGGCCGTATCGAGCGAGGCCAGGGCGAGCCCGGCGACATCGATATGGCTCTTACAATCTGTGACAATATGCTCGGGCAGACGATCTGTGCTCTGGCCGACGGAGCGGTCTTTCCAATTCGAAGCATCATTCAGAAATTCAGGGCCGAGTTTGAGCGGCACGTCCGCGACGGCGCATGCCCGTTCGGGGCCAAGAGAAAATGGTACAGCGTGTTGCCCGAATGAAATTGCGCTTCATAGTGCTGTCAGGATTGTCATTCTGAGGAGCGAAGCGACGAAGAATCTCTCGTTTTCCTGAAAAATTTCGACCTATAGGCGGAGATTCTTCGCTTCGCTCAGAATGACAAATGGATCGCTCGGAATGACAAGTGTCCCCGAACAAGCGGGTTCTTCCTAGGAGTTTGCGATGCCGGTCATCCGAATAGATCAGCGTGAAATCGAGGCGGACGAAGGGACCACGATCATGCAGGCGGCGGACAAGCTAGGTATCTTTATCCCCCGCTACTGCTATCATCCCGGCCTCAGCATCGCAGGCTGCTGCCGGATATGCGGGGTCGAGGTCGAGGATTCTCCCAAGCTGCTTATGGCATGTGCAACTCCCGTCAAGGAAGGCATGGTTGTTAGAACCGACACCGAACGCGTAAAGATGGGCCAGCGCGCTGTGGAGGAATTCCTTTTGCTAAACCATCCCCTCGATTGTCCTGTTTGCGATCAGGCGGGGGAATGCGTCCTTCAGGATTACAGTTTCACCTACGGATTCGGCGAGTCAAGGTTCCGGGAACAGAAAATCAAACAGCGAAAGAAGGACGTTGGCCGCGACTTGCTTCTGTATGCTGACCGGTGCATCATGTGCACCCGGTGCGTCCGGTTTGCGCACGAAGTTTCGGGCCACGACCAGGTGGGCGTGTTCAATCGCGGCGCTCACACGGAGATAGGCGTCTTTCCCGGGATTCGAATCGACGACCTTCTCGCGGGCAACATAGCCGACATCTGTCCCGTAGGCGCTTTCCTGAGCAAGGACTTCTTGTTCAAGCGCCGTGTGTGGGAACTGAAGAGCACAAAGAGCGTCTGCCCCGCGTGTTCAGTCGGATGCAGCGTGCTTCTGGACCATGCCGACGGCAGAATTCATCGCCTGCGTCCTCGCCACAATCCGAACGTCAACGGCCATTGGATGTGCGACATCGGGCGCATGGACTATAAAATGGTGGGCAGCGCCGACCGCCTCAAGAAGCCCTTGGCGCGGAAAAATGGGATGCTCGAAGAAATATCGTGGAGCGACGTGATCGCTTATGCTTCGGGCCGTATCAGGCAAATCATCACACGACACGGCGCTGACGCGCTCGCCTTTGTTATTTCTTCCGACGCGACAAACGAAGAGGCACTCACGTTCGCAAAACTTGCGGAAAAGACGGGCTCGCTGCAAAATCTCCGGTTGCTATCCGGCAAGCGCGGTGAACGGATTGAGTTTGCGGGCGGGTTCGTCATTGAGAGCGACCGTTCTCCGAACGAACATGGAGTTCTCGACGTTCTCAAGGAATTCATGCCGCGCGAATCGCAAGAGCGTGTTACCGACCTGGGATCGCTCGCGGGTAAGCGCGGTCTATACATCTTTTGCGGCTCGCATTCTGACAGGGGATCGATTCAATTGCTGGCACGGGCCGCCGCAGCCGCTGATTTTGCGCTTGTCCATGGGAATGTTTCTTCTCCATTGACTGAAGCGGCGACAATGGTTTTGCCGGGCGCGGCATATGCCGAGAAAGAAGGCACGTACACGAATCTGCGAGGGGTAATCCAGCGAATTCATCCTGCATTTGACCCGCCGGGTGATGCCGGTCACGATTTTGACATTGTGCTTCAGATTGCCGGGGCGATCGGAAATTCGCTTCCGTTTCAGACGGTCGCGGCGGCTTCGGCCGAGCTTGCGCGAAGACTTCGCGGCTATGTGTCGATGGAACAGACAGGCGATACCGGCTGGGTGAATCCGTACTCTCGAGTCGCGGGCGCAACGAAAGGCTGAGAACAGTGGCAGAGACTCTGGTGATAATCGGCGTGGCGCTCGCGAAAATAGTTGTTGTCTTCGCGGCTTTGCAGGTTACCATCATGTATTTGGTTCTTGCCGAAAGACGCATTAGCGCGTTTATCCAGGACAGGTTGGGTCCGAACCGGGTGGGGTGGGAAGGGCTCCTTCAGCCGATCGCTGACGGGTTGAAGTTTTTGTTTAAGGAGGACATCATTCCCTCACGCGCAGATAAGGTTATCTTTGTAATTGCGCCGGCGATGATTGTGCTGCCCGCGCTTATGACTTTTGCCGTTATCCCTTTCGGCGGCGTCCTTACCTTCGGGGGCATCAAGATTGATCTTCAGGTTGCCAGCATCGACATCGGACTTCTGTATGTTCTCGCAATGGCTTCCATCAGCGTATATGGGATTATCTTCGGCTCGTGGGCGTCAGCAAACAAATATGCATTGATGGGCGGCCTCCGCTCGTGCGCGCAAATGATAAGCTATGAGATTCCGCTCGGGTTATCGGTCATGGGAGTGCTGATGATGACCGGCACGCTCAAGCTTGAACAAGTCGTCGAGGCACAATCGACGTATGTTTGGGGAGTGATCCCGCGTTGGAATATCATTTTTCAGCCTCTGGCGTTTCTTCTTTTTCTTACTTCGGCCATGGCGGAGAACAATCGCCTGCCATTCGATCTGCCGGAGGCCGAACAAGAGCTCGTGGCCGGATATCATACCGAATACAGCAGCGTCAAGTTCGCCATGTTTTTCATGGCCGAGTATGCGGCGATGATAACAAGTTCGGCGCTGGTCGTAATCCTGTTTCTTGGCGGATGGCTTGTGCCGGGTCTCGAAGCGCTTGGCCTGCCGCAGATTGTGAAGGAACTAGTCCAAATGGGCGCTTTTGTATTGAAGGTGAGTTTCTTCCTTTTTCTGTATATATGGGTTCGTTGGACGTTTCCGCGTTTTCGTTACGATCAGCTTATGCGCCTGTGCTGGAAAGTGCTGTTGCCACTGGCGCTTGCAAACATATTTGTGACGGGCATTGTGATGGCGATGTAGCGGAGAGTGATGAGTGATGAAATCTATCGTAGGGGCGCCCCGCCGGGTCGCTCCTACGAAGAATTGCGAGGCGGCCTTGGTAGAGAGATCACGAAACAGGTGAGTGGAGCATTTGATACGGAGCTGATTCATGGATGAGAAACCCGACACCGAGGGCAAGCGGGAAGAGATCGTGAGAGAAGCTCACGAGATGAACTTTATTGATCGTCTCTACTTGCCCGCTTTGCTCAAGGGATTGGCCGACACTTTTCGTCATTTGTTCGAGGAAAAGTTCACCATCGAGTATCCGGAACAGAAGAGGCAGGTATATCCCCGTTACCGGGGGCTCCACCGGCTGAACAAGGACGAGCTTGGGCGCGTGAAATGCGTCGCCTGCTTCATGTGTTCCACGATCTGCCCCGCGCGCTGCATCTATATCGTGGGCGCCGAGGCGCCTTGGCCCGACCGCGAAAAGTATCCGGTGCGCTTTGATATCGACGAACTGCGATGCATCTACTGCGGGATGTGTGAGGAGGCTTGTCCTGTCGAAGCAATCGAACTGACTGAAATATACGACATGGTAGGCGCTTCGCGAAAGGACCTCATTTACAACAAGGAAATGCTTCTGGAGATTTACGACCGGACAAAAGAAAAGGGCGGCATGAAGAAATGGATTTAGTGGCTTATCTTGCCTTCGGAACGCTGGCTGCGCTGACGGCGTATCGGGCGGCAAAATCGAGAGCCATGCCCCATGTGGCCATTTGGGGCGCGGCCTCCGGAGCGTTTCTGATTGCAGCGGTGTGGGGGGCGTTTCGAGGCATAAGCAGCTTCCACGACTTCCTTTTCTATCTCGTGGCGCTGGTATGCGTTGTCTCCGCCGTCAGAGTTATCAGTCAACCGAATCCCGTCCATAGCGCCGTGTGGCTCGTCACCGTTTTCTTGTGTGTCTCAGTCCTTTTCATTTTGAGACGGGCAGAGTTCCTTGCTGCGGTTCAGGTCATCATTTATGCCGGCGCCATAATGGTGCTATATGTCTTTATCATAATTTTTGTCGACGTGGAGGTTACGGGCGAAGAACCGGCGCCGCTGTGGATGACAGCGAGCGCCCTCGGACTTGCCGCGGCTCTTCTTGTGGCCCTTGTGCCGGTCGCCCTCAGCCTGCGGCCGGTTCAGTCGGCCGGAGTGATCCGTGCCGGATATGGTACGACCGAGAGAATAGCTGAGGCCGTTTTCTTTAATGCGACAGCGCCGTTTGAAGCCGTGTCGCTGGTTCTGCTCGTGGCGCTCATTGGCGCCGTCCTCATCGGAAAGGCAGAGAAGGAGTAACCGTGGCGACAGCTTCTGAATACATGGTTCTCAGTTCCGTCCTGTTCGCAGTCGGGTTTGTCGGATTCACTTTGCGCCGCAACATCCTCGTGATGTTCATGTCGGCGGAACTGATGCTTAACTCAGCCAACCTGAATCTTATCGCATATTCGACGGAGTGGGGGAATCCCACCGGCCAGACCTTCGCCCTGTTTGTGATTGCGGTGGCCGCGGCGGAGGCCGCCGTCGGGTTGGCAATACTGATGCTGCTTTTCCGGGCGCGGGCGACCGTGAGCGCCGCCGACTGGAGGAGGTTAAAAGGGTGAACCTCTTGAGCGGTGATTTGAAATTGGTTCTGCCTGAAATCTTTATCTCGGTGACGGCGATGGGCATCCTGATTCTCGGAACTTTTGTGCGTGAACGGGGAAGAACATGGCTCGCATGTGTCACGCTTTCCGCCCTCGCCGTCACAGGCTATTATTTGATGACTCTTCGTTCGAACCCGTTTCA
The DNA here is from genome assembly GCA_016215705.1 of Candidatus Poribacteria bacterium. Taxonomy (GTDB): domain Bacteria; phylum Abyssobacteria; class SURF-5; order SURF-5; family SURF-5; genus JACRIR01. The sequence continues at coordinate 55,249 of JACRIR010000265.1, forward strand.
TCCGGCCTATTCGAGTATGTATGCGCACGACGGCATGGCGCTCGTGTTCAAGATGTTGTTCATCGTGGTCGGCATTCTCGCCGTCCTCGTCTCATACGATTTCCTTCGCACGCGCGGCATTCCCTGCGCTGAATTCTTCGCGCTCATATTATTCTCCACTGTCGGAATGATGCTGGTTGCTTCCGCGTACGATTTCATGCTGCTCTTCGTCGGATTGGAGCTCTCTTCGCTGGCGACATATATACTCGTAGGCCTGACGAAGAAAGACCTCTGGTCGAACGAAGCGGCCATAAAATATTTTCTGCTCAGCATTTTTGCCAGCGCGATTCTCCTGTTCGGGATATCCATCGTTTACGCCGCAACAGGCACGACCAATTTTGGCGAAATCGCTTCGCGGGGGAGCGATCTCACGACGCGTCAACCGCTCGCAGCCGTTGTCGCGCTGGTTTTTCTCGTCGCGGCATTCGGGTTCAAGATAACAGCGGTTCCGTTTCACATGTACGCGCCGGACGTCTATCAAGGCGCTCCAACGCCAGTGACAATCTTCCTGGCGGTTGGCCCGAAGGCTGCGGCATTTGCCGGCCTGATTCGTGTTCTTGGCGCAGTTCACGCGATGAGTTCGGACTGGCTGATGCTGGTGTCGGCGCTTTCCTTCCTGACAATGACCGTGGGGAACGTGGGGGCAGTTTTGCAGACAAATGTCAAAAGGATGCTCGCATACTCGAGCATAGCGCACGCCGGATATGCGCTGATCGGGGTAGCCTCGATCGCGGTCGATGATCGCGCCGGCGGCGTTTTCCCGAGCAGTACGGCGAGCGTGATATTTTACCTTGTGGCCTACACCATCATGAATGTCGGCGCATTCAGCCTGCTCATGTACATGAGGCGTGACAAGGGCTTCGGTGAGGACCTGGCCGATTTCTCGGGTCTGGCGAGGCGAAGGCCCGTCGTGGCGGCAGCGATGTTGATATTCCTCTTGTCGCTCGCCGGCATTCCGCCCTCCATCGGCTTCCTCGGCAAGTTCTATATTTTCGCGACGGCGGTCCGCTCAGGATTGTACTGGCTGGCTGTCGCGGGCGTGTTGAACGCAGTCGTGTCACTTTTCTACTACGCGCGAATAGTCGTATATATGTTCATGAAGAAACAGGAACGCGATGTTTCGGACGTGAGGTCGTTCGCATTAAACCTCGCGCTCGGAGCGTCCGCTGTGGCAACCGTCGTCCTGGGAATCTTTCCTCAAACCATTCTTGATGTTATTGCGCGGGCGACTTCAAATATTTTCACGGGAGGGATCATTCAATGAAATGCCCTGAGTGTGGAATCGAAAACAATGAGTCCCAGAAATACTGCGGCAATTGCGGTGGGCCGCTGGGTGGCGCGAGCATCAGCGATTTGTTCGAGGCGGCCTTCAAGAGCGAGGCCCGAGGCGACCTCAGCGGCGCGCTCGAGGCATATGACCGCTTGCTCGAAAAGAGGCCGAAAAGTCAGGAAATCCTATTCAAGATGGGAATGGTTTGCTACGACCTGGGTCATCTCGACGATGCGATCGTGAAATTCCGGAAGGTCATCGAGTTCAACCCAAGGTTCATTTACGCTCACTTTCGATTGGGACTCTGCCTTTACCATAAATGTATGATTGAGGAAGCGATTAAGTCCTATTCCGACGCGCTTTCCACCGCGCCCGACTTCGTGCCGGCGCTCCTCCAACTTGGCATCGCCAACTTCCACATTGGGCGCCTCGAAAAGGCCATCGGGGCATTCCGAAAGGTCTCCGAATCAAGCTGCTCATACACACTCGCTCACTATTATCTCGGGCTCGCATACGAACGCATGCGGCGGACGGACGAGGCGATTCAGCAATTCACCCTTGTATCAAAGGAGAACCCCAAAGACCCTTCCACCCACTATCATCTCGGCATTCTCTACAAGCGCAAGTTCATGAGAGACGCCGCCATTGGCGAGTTTATGCGCGCTCATCAACTCGACCCCTCTGACGAGGCCACCATCGAAGAGCTGAGCTCTCTGCAGCAGAAGTAGTTGCTTTTGAGTGCACGACCGACAAAAAGCGGGTTGTTTGTGCAAGGAATGCGGCTGCTTTTGATTGGGGACAACATGCCGCATGGTGTCCTCTGAGCGGCTGGCTGCTGCAAGGTTTGTATGTCATTGTAAATTAGTAAGTTATATGGAATGGTTGGCTTTTTGATCCATCACTGTGAAAAAAGGCTGAAAAAGGCTGAAAAAGGCTTGACAAGATAGGCAAGGGATGGTATAATACATATCGAGAAATAGAGAAATTTGGAAATGACGAAGGGATAGCGATGAGCCAGGACCAAGTTGTTAAGATTCTCAAGGCGCTTGCCAATGAAAACCGGCTGAGAATCCTTGAGGCTATCAGGAATTACCAAGTCCACACCAACTGTTGCCCCGAGGGACTAGAATCGCTAAACGCGAAGGTAGGAAGCGGTTGCTGCGCCGACGAAGTCTGTTGCGTGGATGAAATCGGGAAGCAATTCGAGATGGCTCAGTCCACTGTATCTCAGCATTTGAAGGAGCTTCACAACGCGGGCTTACTCGAGCGTCACAA
>JACRIR010000039.1 GCA_016215705.1 Candidatus Poribacteria bacterium
GACCTCGATGAAGCGCGCGCGATGGGGTTCCACTTCTTCGCATCACACGTCATCCCGTCTCATGCCTACGAACACATAGTGGATTTCGGCAAGCCGGTCAGGGTTGGCGGATTGACCGTTCATCCCGGCGACCTGCTCCACGCCGACCAGCACGGAGTCACTGTCATCCCTCACGAAATCGCCGCCGAGGTTGCCGCCGCCGCAAGAGAAGTCGAAAAGAACGAGCGCGTCATCATTAACTTCTTCCGCTCGCCGGATTTCTCGCCGGAAAAGGCGATTGATATCGAACACTGAAAGCCGGCATTCACTGCAAAGGCGCAGAGAGCGCAAAGAAAAAGAAGAAACGGGAACACGAATCGCAATGGAACGAATCACGCGGATAGGAAGCCTTGATCAAACCGCCGATAACCGCAGATGCGGGAGACCCGAGTGCCGCGCTTCATCGAGCGATCACACACGGAACTGCCCAATCCACTTTATGAAATTGAGTTTCCGGGCAGAGTCGAAGAGACGCTTGTCAGCCGTGACAAGCTGGATTTGTAAGGCTTCCGCAAGGGCCACATAAGCGGCGTCATAAGCAGAAATATTAAGCCTTTCGGTGTAGTCGAGAACCTTCTGAAAAAGAGGCGAGAGCGGATGAAGGGCTATGCCAAGGGCAACAAAGCCCTCAATTGCCTTCAGCACATCATTGTCTCCGACCCTGGCCCGCCTCTTTGCTATGGCAAGGCCGTTTGCTACCTCAAACTCAAGGAGCGCTGGAGCATGAAGAGAAATACGCTCCGTGACATGGCTTTCAAGAATGTCAAGAGCCTTGGCGCCGTGCTCCTCATCGGAGAGGTACCATTTTAGCGCCACACTTGCGTCAATAACGATGCTCTTCATCCTCTCTTCTCGAGTTCACTCTTGGACTTTCTGTAGACATCAGAGGCCGAAACTCCGGCCTTCACAAAGGCCGCCCTTGCTTCCAGTATTTTCCGGTATGCCCCCGCCTTTCTTGATTGTTGGTATTCGCCATAGGGGACAATCACCGCCATGGGCTTGCCTCTCTTGGTCACGATGATATCTTCATTTTTTTCGACGGCTTCTCTTATGAGCGCACTGAAGTCTCGCTTCCCCTCGGCCACGGTCACAGTAATCGCTTTCATATAGCCTCCTTCATGGTCATGTATTATGACTATATTATATGTCCATATTGAGGATTCGTCAAGCAGAACAGGGGGGCCGTTTGCGAACCAAATCAAACACGCCTCGTCAATAATCGAGGATGTGCTGGAACAACATGTCGAAGCCGTAGCATAAGAGATCACTTTTCACGATGTGGGGTGCGCAGATAAGCTGGAGGAAAGGCTTCCTTAAGGTGCAGAGTTGAAAACGAACTCTTCACTCTTCCGGAGACCGGAATAACTAAAGAATTCCGGCGAAACCTTCAGCATTGGAAGGACCAAATTAGTGTAACTTCCACCAAGCATGGCGCCTGCCTGAACTATTGCGTAATTCGGTAAAGATTGCGCAATTCATCCCCGGAAGCTGGAACCGATTGACAGGCTATCGTTTCATGTGATATACTTTCCACTGATGGTCAAATCTTTGTGTCACCTTTCGTCATAAAAAGGCGACGGTCATTTCCGACAGGAGGAGCAGGCCATGTATCGCTCACTAATTGGCAGCTTAATACTTGTAATGCTCATTTCTATGCGAGTCTTCGGCATGAGCCCAGAAGAAGCTCGCAAGGAGTTGCAGAAGTCAAATGTGCCATATACATCGGACGAGTTCATAAAACGCGCGGAGCAGGGTGACGCTGGAACCGTGAATTTGTTTTTAGATTCTGGGATAGACCCTAATGTGAAACGCCAAGATGGCGCGACAGCTTTGTTTTTGGCCGCACAGAACGGTCACACCGAAATCGTCGCAGCCTTGCTGGCCAAAGACGCTGGCGTAAACCCGAGAACCAAAGCAGGCGAGACAGCGTTGATCATAGCGGCGGCGAACGGTCACACCGAAATCGTCGCAGCCTTGCTGGCCAAAGACGCTGACGTAAACGCGAGAACCAAGAAAGGCACGACAGCGTTGACCATAGCGGCGGCGAACGGTCACACCGAAATCGTCGCAGCCTTGCTAGCCAAAGACGCTGACGTAAACGCGAGAACCAAAGGCGACGCGACAGCGTTGATCATGGCCGCGTGGCAAGGTCACACCGAAATCGTCGCAGCCTTGCTAGCCAAAGACGCTGACGTAACCCCGAGAACCAAAGAAGGCGTGACAGCGTTGTTCATGGCCGCACAGGATGGTCACACCGAAATCGTACAACTGCTTAAGGCGGCAGGAGCTAAGGAATAATTGGTTACCAAAATTTAAGCATCAACTCTCTTGCTCTTGCCCGATCCTTCTTCACCGTTGCAAGCTTTCGCCTTCTCCCCTAAAAAGCGACAGTTATCCCCAGAAACTTCAGACATCTCCTTATATCCATGGTAGGATGGCGTCATGGAGACGCCTTTTTTCATAAAAGGCGACACCCTAAGAGGACACTTTCATGGTCTACCAATACACAATAATTCTTTGACTAAATCTTAGTTCGGATAAGTGTAAATTTGAACCGAAAACTACACCCTGACCTACTCCGAAAAAAGTGAAGAGTTTCATCATGACTCTTGCTAACGCTGAACGGGGCAGGAAGAAGGAGGAGTAATCGGCCGAAGTGTGAAATCGAGGCAAGAAGTTTATTTTGACTCGAGCCCCATCTCTTCTGACGTTCCCTTGTCGCCCTTTCCCCTTCTTACGCCATCACTACATCCTTGACTCCCCCCCTGCGCGGGCTATGGGGGACATCCGGGCCGTAGCCCAGGCGGAAGGGAATCAGGGCTGCGCGATCGGATGACCCGATCAGGGCGGCGACATCGTCTTTCATGTCGGGCCGGTTCTCTAGGAAATAGTTCATTGGTTGGAGTGTGATGCCTCGGCTGGTGGCCCACAGGTGGATGCGCTGGAACAAACGGCCCGCGCGCAGGCACGCCTCATGGGTCTTGGTCTCAGCCGAGATTATCCCGAACGCCGACGCGGACTCCACCTGCATTTTGGTGTTCTTCACAAACACTTTGCCGAACGAAGGGCCGTGGATCATCTTGTCTGAGATGACAAGCTTCGCGATGATTCGCATCAGGTAGGGACTTCCGCCCGCATCAATGGTGATTCCATCTTTATGTTTCAGAATCTCTTCATCATTTTTTCTGAACCATGAGGCCGTCTCCGCATGCTGCGCGCGGTCACCGGCCTGAATCTCGCACGCCCTCACAAGCAGGTCTCCAACCGGTCGTCTCTCAATCTCTTTGACATAGAGATGCAGCCGCAGAGCGGGATCGGCTTGACCCAGTTGTGACAAACCCGCCAGGTCTTTTTCCGGAATCGGTTTGCCGGAAAACTTGGAGCGATTTGTCCGGCGCTTGGGAATCATGTTGTAGAGCGGACTCGGCGACGGTTCAGCCGATTGCAATAGGATCGTGGTGACTAGATCGTTTTCCGGTCCTTGCGGGAGAAGCGTTATGTCCACTTTGTAGCCGCGCGCTTGCGCAGCCAGGGACAGATTCTCGAGAGCGCACCCGAGCCCGAGCATCAACTCGCGCTCGTCGGGATCGATCGCTTTGAGTTTGCGCGAGCGATCCGCGAACAGTTGAATTCTATCCTTTTCCATTTTGAAGAGCCACGGCTGTGAATTGTGCGGGTTCGCCGCGAGCGTTGCCGCGCTCACGATCCCGATAAGGTCGTTGGCTGCGGGCTTCTCCGGCCACGGCTGTTTCCACAATTCATATGCCGGTCCTTCCTCTGCCGTAAAGATTCCCCCCTCCGCGCGCCACAGCATGCCACCGCCTGCGAGAATGAGAGTCGCGCCGGTTCCGGCGATGAATGCTTTTCGGCTCAATCCGTGTCTTGAAGTCATGGTATTCACCCTCCTAAGAAATTAGGTTCGTCAGTTTGACGGTTTAACGAGATTACTTCGCTCGGGTCTGCGACCCTCCGCTCGCAATGACCATTTTCGTCTTGATTCCCCTTTTCAGCTTTGCCCCTTTTCCCCCAATCTTTTGATCAGTATCCCCGCCAGTCGACTTTCGGCGGTCTCTTGGGGACCCTCTGCCGGTTCACCGGCGAATCCATATCAGGACGCCCCAGCGCGACAGCGCCCACAACCTCTTTCTTGGAATCCAGCCCGAGATGCTCATGGAGTCGTCTTCCGAAACGCATGATGTCGCCGATCCAGCACGCGCCGTATCCCATAGCGTGAGCCACGAGCAGAATATTTTGAATGGCTGCCGCGATTCCCTGATGAACCTCGAGACCGTGGCGGTCCCGCTTGACGGCATCGCCGATAACCGTCACCACGACAGGCGCATTGTAGCAATAGAATGTGAATGGATATGCTTCCTTGAGCGACATCCCCACGGCGGCGGCCTGTTTCCCCATTCTCTCCAGGTGTTCTTTCTTGCGGTCAGAAAGGTCTTTGGGCAGCGAGGTGTAATAGTCTCCCGTGGGCAGGAGACTGACCTCGTGTTCGCTTTTCTGTTCCGGCGTCTTCAGCCATTCCGCTACATTCTCGCGAAATCGCATCAGAGGCTCACCCGTAAGAACCACGAACTCCCACGGTTGTGTGTTCATGGGCGAGGGCGCATAGTTGGCCGCATCAAGGAGGGTTTCAACGACGTCTTTGGACACTGGCTCATCTCGAAACACGCGGCAGCTCCACCGCGTTTTCGTGTTCTCCAGAACGATTCCGGCCCTATTTTCATTGTCTTTCGCAGTCATGGTATCTCCTGAGAAAGTAGGTTCACGGTTTGCGGTTGAAAGGAAAAGAAACGGCTTCGGAAGGGCTTCGAACCCGAGGACCTGAGGCCGTCTCCCCGTGGTTGAAAATGTCTCTTCTTTTTCCCTTATCCGCGTTCATCGGCGTGCATCTGCGGTTAAGAATGCCTTTTGTTGTTTCTTCTTTTTGGCTGCAATTTCCCTGTGCTATGCAAATCGCGGGAAAAGCCTCAGAGCATTGCCGCGCTCAATGGCGGCCGTCGCGCGCGCGTCGAAACCCTCATATTCCGCTATTTGTCTCGCAAACTCGCCGATGGCGTAGTCGGGCATGTACGGATAGTCCGTCCCGAAGAGAATTCGCGATGGATCAACCAATTGCGTGAGCGACGCAAAGGTTCCCGGATTCGCGGCCATTGCGGTATCGTAGTAGAAGCGCTTGAGCGACACATAGACTCCGGACGGCGCGTGCTCGCTAAAACCGGGCACGGTGAACTCACCCGTCCACAGCCGCCACGCCAGGTACGGGACTGTCCCGCCTGCATGCGAGAGAATGATCGAGACGTCCGGGCATCGCTCCATTGTCCCGCTGTAGACCAGATTCGCGACCGCGCGCGTGGTCCCGAACATGAATTCGACTATGTACGGCGGCCATTGCGGACGAAGGTTTCGGCCTTCCGGCACGTCAGTTGGATGCAGATGCACAACGGCCTTGCGGCGATTCAGCTCGTCGAACACAGGATCGAATCTCGCATCGCCCGGATATATTCCTCCCATGTTGCTGTGCATGCCGACGCCGTCGAGTTTAAGCGCATCTAACGAATATTCTATTTCCTTCAAGGTTCCGTC
>JACRIR010000266.1 GCA_016215705.1 Candidatus Poribacteria bacterium
CGTCTACAACATCTATTGGAACACCTCGCCCGGGGTCAGCAAGAGTAGCGGAACGAAGATCGAAAACGTCACGTCCCCGTTCGAGCACACCGGGCTTACCAACGGGGTCACCTACTACTACGTCGTCACCGCCTACGACACTGTAACTGGCCTCGAATCGGCGGAAAGCGTTGAGGTAAACGCGACCCCGGCCGGTCCGCCGGCTTCGTCGGCCAGAGCCGTCACGGTGCGGCCGTACTGGAAGCGGTTCATGTCGCGAAATCCCAACTACAAGGGGCGGCTCCTCGAGATCTACGAGGGCCAGGTCGGGATGGCGGAAGGGGAGTTCCAAAGGACCTGGGTCGGGAAACTGACCAACGTCACGATGCAAAACGGAGAGGTCACGTTCGAGTCGACGGACCTCCTGAAAGACCTCTCCCAGGTAGACGTCCCGCCGAAGCTCGATCTGAAACTCGCGGCGGATCTCTCCGAGGTGGAGACCGGGCAGGTCACGCTGACCGGTGTGGACGGGCTTGACCCGTCCGGCTATATCCGGATCAAGGACGAGATCATCGGGTACGACGCGCTCTATTCGTCTGCGAAGGCCCTTCGGACGATCGAGAGGGGGGCGTTCGGCACGATACCCGCGGCATATGCCGCAAGGGACAAGGTGCAGAAGGTCCGATACTTCGCCCCCTCCAACCCTTGGGACATTCTGCTGGAAATGCTGCGAGAGGATGCCGAGATCGCAGACGCGGATATCGATCTCGATGCGTTCGAACGGGGGAAGCGCACGCCGGGGAACGACCTGCTCTTCCGGGCGGTGGTCTCCGAGCCGGAGAAATTGGACAAGCTCTTCTTCGAGATCACCGACCTGCTCGATGCAAAAGCCTGGGTGGCGGAGGACCTACGGATCACCATCCGGCGCAACCTCACAAACGCCCCCGGGAGGGCGTATTACCGGATCACCGATGAGGCGAACATCGTCGACGAATCGGCTTCCGTCGACCTGAACGAAAAGTCTCGTCTGACCCGGATGCTGATCTACTGGCACAAGGACGTCCTCGGTAAAAAGGACGACCCTGCTGCCTACGACCGCCTGGACATCGCGGTCGATGCGGATGCCGAGGCCGCCTACGGGGATGTCGTCGAGAAGAAGGTCTTCTGCCGGTGGATCGACCCTGTCACGAACGAAGAGGACGCCGCCGAGAGGTACATAAAGAACCTTGGAATGCGGCAGGTGCGCCGGTGCCGGGACGCGCAGCCATTGATTGCCCTGTCGCTGTCCCTGCGAGACCTCTCGCTTAAGACCGGGGAGTACGTGCGGCTGGACACCGACGAACTGGTCCGGTTCAACGGCGACTCCATCGCCAACGAGATCTTCCAGGTGGTCAAGCGCGAGCTGCAGGACGACTTCTCGGTCAAGGTGTCGCTCCTGAAAGTCTCGACGCGGCGCCTGGCGTTGATCGCTCCGAATGGCTATCCGCATTATCTGAACGCCACGGACGCGCAGCGCGAGTACGGGTTCATATCGCTTCCCACGGGGCTGATGGAAAACGAGGACGAAGGGTACTTCATCTGGTGAGGTGAGCAATGCCGTACATCGCAGTAACCGATTCGGAGATCCAGTCGGGCGAGCCGATCTCCCAGTCCCTGATGCAGAAGATCAAGGACAACTTCGACGACCACGAGGCGAAGATCGCCGGAGGCGGCGGGGGAGCGTCTGCCGGAGCCGTGGGTGAGATCCTAAACGGTTCTCTGGAGGCGGATGCCGACGGGGACGGCGTCCCCGACAACTTCCTCGTCAACTACTATCCCGGCGGGACCGGCGGGTACGACACGACCGACTACGTGCACGGGACCAAGTCCTGGCGATTCGATCTGCACGGCGGGGCGAACACCGGTGGCGGATACTTGGAGACGGACTACATCTTCGCCAACCGACTTTTTTTCAAGCCCATCTGGCTGGCGTACAAGACCAGCGCATCTTCCGGCACTTCGCGCGTGCAGGTCGTCGCCCGGTGCTTCAACAAGACCAAGGCGTACATCGGGGAAGTGGTCATCTGGAACACGGTCACGCACCTCTCGGGATGGAGCCTCGTTGTCATCCACCACATCAACAGCACCTATAACGACACGGAATACGTGAAATTGCGGTTTATCGGCGGAGCCGTGGACCCGGCGGGAGTCGTGGGATCGGTATGGTTCGATGCCATCGGAGTCGAAGGGTACGGGGGAAGAGCCACGGTTCCTGAGAGTATCGTCCAGCCGCGAGTTTGGATTTATTCGTGGGGATGGTCGGCCGCTGGATCGGTCTTTAACATCAGCATTCCCGCAGGGAAGTACCAATGGCTCGTCGTCCCGGTAACTGTCTCAGGGGCGGTGGGGTGGACAGGTGAAATGGAGGAAGCGTACCCAGCGGACGTCCGGTGCTACATCGACTCGGCGTATTCCTCGGTGGTGTCGTCTCCGAACGCGACCGCGGTGACCGGCAATTGCGTGCTCAATATCGGCGGCATGTCCGGGGCAAAGCAGCTACGTTTCCAGGCGAAAGGCCTCGGCAACGGATGGTTCGAATCTCCTGCCTCTTTAAGGAAATTTTACGCGACGAACTTCCGCGACGTGGACCACGGGGCGGGAACCGAGGCCGACACGTACGTAAAGCCTGCGGTATAGGCGGAAGAGCGCGAACAGGCAGGCCAGGGAATGGAGCAATTGCAGGGACACGCATTGTAAGCGTTGCCGGAATTCCGCGTTACGACGAGACCCCGCTTCGGCGGGGTTTTTTGTTTGGAGGTGTTTCCATGCACCCGCAGTACGAGATGGTCCACGAAATATGCAGAGTGTCCGGGTGTGAATCTCCTGCCACAAAAAGGGGGTGGTGCGGGAAGCACTACTACCGCTGGCGAAGCTACGGCGACCCAACCAGAAGGACGAAATACGACCCCAATGAAATCATCGTCCGCGGCGATGCCTGCTACATCGGCCTCTACAACATGAGCGGGAAGCTGGTTTCCCGGACCGTCATTGACGCCGAAGACCTTCCGAAGGTCCACGGCAGGAAGTGGGGACTCGGCGGCGATGGCTATCCTCGGACCGGAGCCAAAGGGCCGAAGCTCCATCAGGTCATCTTGGGCTGCCGCGGGGTAGACCATATCGACGGAGACAAGCTCAACAACCGCAAAGCGAATCTTCGCCCCTGCAACCAGACGCAGAACCTTGCGAACGCGAGGGTCGGAAGAAACACTTCCGGGCTCCGTGGAGTTTCCCGGCAGAAGAACGCGTGGGTCGCGCAGATATCGGCTTCCGGGAAGAACCATTACCTCGGGCGGTTCCGCGACAAGAACCAGGCGGCGCTGGCCTACAACGAGGCGGCGCTACAACTGTTCGGTCCTTTCGCTCGGCTGAATGCTGTGACAACCACGGAGGTTGCATGAACCCGCAATATATCTGCATCCACCACAGCTTGACGAAAGACGGGACCGTCGTCGATTGGGAGGCAATCCGGAAGTACCACCGCGAAGTCAACGGGTGGTCCGACATCGGCTACCACTACGGGATCGAGCGCGTGGGGCAGGGGACTCTCCTTCAGGTCGGTCGCCCGGAATCACAGCCAGGAGCCCACTGCAAGGAGATGCACATGAACTCCAAGTCCATCGGGATCTGTGTGGTCGGGAACTTCGACCTGGCCCCGCCGGGCCTGGAGGTCCTGCGGTTTCTCTCCGAAATCGTCCGGCGGAAGGTCATGGAGTACGGGATTCCGGTACAGGCGGTCCTCGGGCACCGGGAGGTCGGGGCGATGGCTGGGTTCGACTGGAAAAAGGGCCAGTACAAGAGCTGCCCGGGGAAATATTTTCCGATGGACACGCTTCGGTCGCTGCTTTCCGGCGAGCTCAAGTTCACTTGAAGCAGGGTTTGTGCTGGCCCGGGTTCGACGGCTGGTTCCCGCCGTTCGGGCCGGAAGAAGTTTGTTTGCTCTGCAAAGAACGATACGGGAGGTGCATCGATGGGAAGCGTACTGTCACTGGTGATCCCGGCGCTCATACCGGCGCTGGCGGACGGGCTTCGGGGCGTGTTCAGCAGGCTCACGGGCGGGGCGGGAGCAAAACCCCAGACGGTCGAGGAGCAGATCAAGCTCATGGCCGCGGAGAACGAGCGGCTCAAGGCCCTTGCGGAGCTCGATAAGCCGGCGGAGAACATCTCGCTGTGGGTAGCGGACTTGCGGGCGTCGTTCCGGTATATTGCTGGCGGGCTCATCATCCTCGGGGCGGTTTCGACGCTTTATGCGCCTGTGGCGCAGGACGTTCAGGAAGCAGTGTGGAATCTTGCCGGGAGCGTGTTCGCGTTCCTCTTCGGGGACCGGATGTACCTGAAGTTCAAGCGGTAGGGGAGGTCGCCATGGAGCAATCAATCTCAGGAATGGTGACCGGCGCGATCATCGCGGGAGGCGTGGCGGGGCTCGTATCGGTGGGCGGGGCGATTGCCACAGTTTCCTTCTTGCGGCAGTCGTTCACGGAGTTCAAGGCGGAGACGGCGGCCTCATTCCGGGAGCTATGGAAAAAAGAAGGGGAACAGGACGCTCGGCTGAACACGGTTGAACGGAAACACGAGGGGCTCGAACGGGAGCATAACGTCCTGACCAGGGAACACCGGGTGCATCATGGAGGAGAGTCCCCTTGAAACCGCTGCAATCTACTCCTGAAGGCGGGCGATGCATCGCAGGTCTTCGGTCTTCGGATCATTGACGAAGAACCCCACCGGATAAGCTTCCATTTCCTCCGCTGGATAAGGATGGAGGAGCGACAACAGGTGACCTCGTTCCTGGATTTCCGTACCAAGCCAGAGATCATAGGCAGCGTGCGGCATGATCACGGGCATCCGATCATGGAGCTGGGCGACCACGTTGTTCGCATCCGTTGTAATCAGGGTGCAACTTTCCACGGGTGAACCGTCTGGTCCCTTCCACAGGTCCCACAGCCCGGCAAAAACGAAGAGGCGGCCATCTTTCATGCGGATGTAGTACGGCTGCTTCCTGCGCTCCCCCTTCTTCCACTCGAAGAACCCACTTGCGGGAACGAGACAGCGCCGGCGCTGGAAAGCGTCCCGGAATGCCGGTTTCTCTGCCACAGTCTCGCCGCGGGCATTGATCATCCGGTTGCCGATCGAAGGGTCCTGCGCCCAGTGCGGAACGAGTCCCCAGCGCAGCCAGGCAAATTCCCTCTTCCCGGTTTCCGGAGAGACACGCACTGTGAGGATCGGCTGGGAAGGAGCGACGTTGTACCGGGGGGTTAAGTCGAATGAGATTGGAACGCCGAAGGCCTTTGAAAGAATGGCGTCAGAATCGAAGAGTGTGAACCGTCCGCACATGATCCATAATCCCCCTCTGCATATCTTACAGCCCTATTTCTCCCGCCGCTTTCCGACTCCTGGGGCTCCCCACATAAGCGCATGAAAAGACTTGAATTAATCCTGACCGCGAGCCCTCATGTGTCCCAAGAGGGGGTGATGCGCGTGGAGCAGCCGGACAGCGTGGAGCTGAACCACACGGACCTGGCTTCGTGGCTAAGCCGTCTGGCGTGCCGACTCCGCAACGACGGGCTGGCCCTTGTCGGCCGGGCCAGCTTGGAGTCCTCGCCTGGGCGGCAGGACTACGAGGACCTTACTGAGATCTGGAACTCGCTGGAGTGGACAGCCTCGCTGCTGGATGCCATCCAATGCCGGCTGTGCGCCGACTGTCAAACGATGGATGTTTCGGAATGCGTGACCTTCGGCGTGGTACCGGAGGTGCGCGCCGGTTCAACCAAGAAAGGAGGCAGGAGCCATGAGCAAGAAGAAGGGAAGGGCCGGAAAGCCGGCCGCCGCGGGAAGGGGCACCACGGCTGAGGCCAAGAAACTGGACGCGACTGGGGAGATCATGACGCGCAGCTGAACACTTGAGTTTGACACCTGATCTCCGTAAGTCATTGATTTATAAGGAGTCAGTTTCTGCAATCCCCCGATTTATACGCTACAGGACTCAGGGAACAGTTCGGACGGGGCGGGAACGCCCAGCCGTCGCAGGATCTCCTTCTGCTCCCCCTTCGCCCTTGTCACCATCAGGGTGTTCTTCTCGGGAGACGTCAGCATGACCGCCTTGATCCGCCGCAACATGCCGATTGCCTTCAGGACCGAGATGTCGACCAACTTCTTCCGCATCCACCGCTCCATCTGCAGGGCCAGGATGCAGATGAAGACGTGCGACCGTATCCTTCTTTCCGTCCAATGATTGAGCGGCCGAAGCTTGAGAGAGCTCTTCAACGCCCGGAACCCGCGCTCGATCTCGGCCAGTTCCTTGTATCGCCGGATCACCTCCTTGGGGGGACTTTTCAGATCCGTCGTTTCGACGAGCAGCATCCCGTCGATCTTCTCTTCCCAAGCGCGGGTTTTTCTGTTCGGGCGGACTCTCACTTCCCCGTCGTCGATCGACACATCGTAGAGGGAGAGCAGACGACGATCGCGAAGATAGTCCCGGATCCGGTCGTATGCACCCTGCGGGGTCATCCTTCTCCCTCGCGCCGAGGGATTGGCGAGCTTCTCCAGAACCTGGCGGATGAACGCGTCGGCGCCAAGGAGGCGTTCCTCGCGGTTGCGCCGCGCCTCCTTGGCGATGACGGGAGAGTAGGCCAGGGCGAACCGGAGCGAAGCACGCTCGTCGGAGAGGAACTGCTCCTTCTCGCTGCTCCGGTCGAACTGGCTCCAGAGTTCTCCGATCACCTCGGTAGCTTGCGCATTCCGGCGCAGCGGGTGGGCGACGATGAAACCGAGCTCCTCGTCAAGGACCGCCTCGAGGTTCTCGTCGGAGAGCATCCCGCGATCCCCCACGAAGATCACGTTGCGAAGATCGAACCTCTCCTTCAGATCCCGGACCACTTCGACCACCGTGGTCTTGTCGAGGGTGTTCCCGGGAAAGACGTGGTGGCACAGTGGAATCCCGTTCCCTGCCATCACCATGCCGATCGTGATCTGCCGGCGGTCGAACCGGCCGTCCCGGCTGTAGCCGAAACGCCGGAGGCCGTCGTCTTCGATCGAGCGGTCCCCCTCGAAGTACGTCGAGGTGATGTCGTAGAAGACCAGGTCCACCGAAGAGGAACCGGAAGATTCGAGGAGGCACTTCGCAACCAACGGCTCTGCCGTCTCCTTCACGGCGATCAGCCGGTCCATCGCCCGAAGGAAGTGGTGATACGCGGGCTTCTTCCCCACGAATCCCGGGACGTGGACATCCCCCATCCAGTCGAGCAGCGCAAGCTTGCTGCAGGGGTCGCAGATCCGGTTGATGACCATCAGCCGCACCAGTTCGGTGACCGGGTATTCGGCGTCACCGGCGATTCCCGCTTCCAGCAACGCCTCGGAGAACCCGATGTTCTTCCAGGTACGGTCCAGCGCATAGACGTGGCCGAAATCTTGCCCGTCCGGGAGGGAGACGACCGTCTTGTCGGGCGTCTCTCCGCCGGCGATCTTGCGGAATCCGCCGGCAAGCTTCCGGACGGCGTCCATACCGAGCTTGTCCAGGGAGCCCAGGTTGTACACGACACGACTGCGGGGCTTGCCACCCTTTTCCGGATCCCGATAGCTCTCGCACAGATGGACGGAGGTGTACTCCCTTCCTCCGTGCCGCTGGCGATGAAGGCGGACGAACATAGGCTACAACATATAGCAATACATCCACCTTGTCAAGCAATATATTGTGTTTATAATACACTACGTACAACGCCGCCTGGAATCAAGTTTGTTCACTGATATCGGAGAGTTGAGCATGCTGTCAGATGGCAAGGTGTCGAAGTTCTGTGAACACGGTCGAGCGGAAGCACGAGGGGCTGGAGCGGGAGCACCGGGTGCATCATGGAGGGGAAACAGGATAGCTTAGGATGCCAAGGCTAATCGGACTTCAGTTTGCCGAGAGCCTTCTTTCTCATATACCGCCCGAACACCTCAAATAGGAGGCGGTCCTTGGACATACTTCCATCGTATATATTCACAATCGACTTGGCGATTTCTTGGATGAGTTCCTTCGGGTCGATGTGAATGCACCTCCCATCAATAAGCTCTACAATGGCGGGTTTTCCACGTAAGCCTCCATCTATTCTGCTCTTAATCGATTCCAATCGCTTCTCCAGATGATGGACGTTAACAGATTTCCCAAAGGTTCTTTCGAGCTCCATCAACCGAGCCTGAGTTTGGTCACAGAATTGCGCCAATTCATCTTTGTCGAGGATAAGCTGCATGCTGATGAGTTCTTCCAGCCTGTCAAGAGCGTTCTCGATAGATTTTTCTTTGCTTCGGAGTTTCGATGAAACCCGACATAGACCGCTTAAATGTCTGCATAGGCAATGCATCTGCTCAAGGAACATCTCGTATTCGGAGGATTGCTCAAAGCCATCGCGCCTGGCATTGGCTTTTACCGAATAATCGAGATAAATCTCTCCGATATGCCAAGCGGCAAAGCGTCTTTCGCTAAACAAATCGGCGAGGAAATACTCGTTCCCAATTTCGATGTTTCCTTGCCGGACCCGCAACCCTCGCATGGACACCTGCGGAGGTAGGGCTGCTTGAAATTTCGTAACCGCATACCATCCACGTCCCATTTCTCGACCTTCTGGTCCTCTAATACCAAAGGTTTCTACCCCCTTTATCTCGTCTATGTCCTGACCGTGTAGGGGCACCTTATTGGTATGGGGACGGGCAATCTTTTCTCCATTTAATGAGATGTTGTACGTGCGATACCCCGGCACATCGGACACATGGTTTCTAACCATCTTCGCAAATTCAAATTGCTCGTCGCAAAAATCAACAGGACCCACCTTTCCCAAAGAACCCGCAACGCTTTTTGGGTTCATCAATTCGTCCCGATGAAATCGGTGAACGCTCCTCATGGTTACGCGGAAAAACCGATGGGGATCACCGACCCGGGGTTTTGTCGCTTCAACAGAGACTGCCTTCTCGATGGCTTCTTCTGCCGATAGACCCTTTCCATTTTGGGAAATCAATTCCTGAAGCTTTTTACCATCCCAAATTAAAATCGACAGAGGTTCCGATTTATCGGCTCGTGTTTCGAATACTACCTGGTCGCAATATCCCAGGCCTCCCAGTCGTCCGATACCACGAAAGCCACGTTGCTTAAGACGCTCTTTTGGGCTGCATCCTAGGCAGCGTAACAGGGCTCCCACATCCTTTTGGGGAACCCCGGCACCGTTGTCTGTCACCGAGATACTGCGGTGGATGCCATCAATATTGATATCAATGTGCTCTTCGCCAGGAAGAAGGAGGCCGCGGTCGCAGGCCGCATCTATTGAATCTGCGGCGTTTTGAACGTACTCCCGAACAACCGCAAGGGGATTGCTGTACATCCCAGCGGTAACAACGTCGATTATTTGGCTCCCAACGACGAGTCCGGGCTCGGGGTTGATTTTGGCCGTGCCAGGTACATTTCTAACCATTTTTTGATCTCTCCATCTTGAATATTTTGTAGGGTGGCTCTAACGTCATCGATCGAATTGGAGCTTACCGCTTTATGAAAAGTCATAAACCGGTCGCCGTTTTCTTTGAGAAGTTTTAGGATGAACGCCCTAAATCCCTCGACTTTCCCAGATCCTGGTTTTCTCTTTGGTTCTTCCTTGTGAACCTTGCGTTCGTGAAGGTTTCTGTTTCGGATCAATTCCTCGGGCATGTAAAGGTTAGAGAGAAACTCCTCAAACGTGTGCCCGATGGTACGCCATGCCAGCGATGGAGTGGGAGAGATCGCTCCGTTTGCGGCTCCTTTCATGATCTCGACGTTACGGAGGAACCGCTTAGTCCAGATGGGTTCCCTCAGCCAATCTCGACGGGCATCCGTATCGCCGGCAATGATGTCCCGACCTTTATGGACCCCCCTGCGCTCTGGATCAGCAATTGGTGCAAATCGCATGGGGTAGCTGTAGATTTTCCCGGAACGCTTCTGGACTCCTTCTTTGGCCATCTCTTCGTTCAGCTCGATATTCACTTTCAGCCTTTGATAAAGATCTTCGGGAGTGTCGCGGAAATTGTACAGCATGTAGTTGGAAAATTTCTGAACACCATGCTTATTCGCCAATCGAATGGCACGCGCGTATTCCTTTTGCTCGCGCACGTGGTCAAAGGCAATCCGCATTGGCTCTATATTCAACTTGGCCAGAAGGGCCATTTTTTTCTCGGTGAAGTGCGTGGCGTCTAAACCTTGGTTAAAATCAATTACCCGCTGGCGTCGTGGGAACGTGTTGGTGTATTCATTTCTGCCGTAACCCAACTCAACAAGGTCGTCGACAATTCTTTCGAGCTCTGAACTACCCAGAAGATTGTTGTCCATTAGTTTAAGTACAGGAAGGTCCCCGCGTTCATCGCGCAGAGTCCGGATCGTGTTCCTAATATCGATATAAGGAATGAACCTTGGCTCTAGCTTATGCACGCCGCAGTAGGCGCATTTATGTTTGCATCCTCGTGTGGTGTAGGCGTAAAAAGTATTTCCTATTCCGTAGGGGTATGTCTCCAAAATGCTGTAATCAGGTGGCAGCAAGTCTATTGATGTATTATCCGGCAGTCCAATCTGTCGTGCTGAATCTAATATCCCTGGTACGGGCAAGATCCCAGTTTCCCTAAATATTTCGTCACGCATCAAAGTCGCCATAATGCCGCCAACGAATATTTTGGAAGTGGTACCCCCCACAGCGTTTTTATAATAATTTATGGTTTTTACAACGTTGTTGAAATGAAAAGTAAAAAGAGTCGTTATATAAACTCGGTCCCATAACCTGGTAAATAAAGGTTTATCTATGTATGCTTCTTTAAGGATCTTGGGGTCGCGGCCAACCACGAATTCCACGTGATGCCCGAGGGTTTTATGGTACCGCGCCAACTTCATTAACCCCAAGGGGGGGTACCATAGTGTCTCGTCGTCCGGCCGTTTGTCGGTCACGAAAGACCGCTTTGCGGACGTTCTTCTGAAATCAGGCTCGACCAAAAGGATTTTCACAATATATTCAGCCTCTTATCGTTCCCATGTCCCATGCCTGGATATTCTTGCAGGCATCTTACCAACATTCCGGCGTTTTGTCGATCCCTTGTCGAAAAAAAACGGACGGACTGACAGAGGGGATTCCCATGAGGGTCATGAGGTACAGGAAATCTGATTAACCGATGGTTTTCCTGTAATTATGAATTTGCTATTTTAGTCGCTTTAGGATCTTCTCAATAGCCTCGTTGATCTTTTTTAACTCGTATACACACTTTTTTCTGTGTCCGTCTTCCATTTCAGAAAAATCACTCCTTGCATCATCACTTAACAAAAATTCTCGAAATTTATGAAGGCGATTGTACCATTCATTATCATAACCCCTCGCGGACGCTCTTTCGTAAGAACGATTGAATGAGCCCTCTTTTTCAAGAAAATCGTTCAAGATACTGCCGCTTGCCTTCGCTATAATCTTTAGCTTTTTCCTTACTTCTATGGCTTCCCTTATTTCTCCTGTCTTTATTTTTCGTACTACAGTTCTGTCCATATCCGAGTGACCTTCTCTTGCCTTTCTTATATCTCTTGATTTTATGTATTCATCATAAAAGCTCCACCGTGTCACATTGTTGTCGTTGTGCTTAACCATAAAACTATATACGTTAATAAGATGGCTCACTTCCTTTGGGCCAAGTCCCATTTCCTTTGCGATTTCGGATGGGTCAATTCCGTAATTCTTATGTTGCCGGTATAAGTAACCTGCTTGCTCGTAGGGTGCCCAATCTTTTCTTCCAATAATGTGATATTTCCCAAGCAGAGCAAAGACGAGTTCGTCCGGAATATCTTTTGGCAACAACATGACCTTTACTTTACCCCATTGGATTGCGTCAAATCGGCTCAAAATACGGTATGCGGCGAGTCGGCTGTTTCCTTCTAACACTACATAGTCCCCATCTCGGACGATAAGAGGGTCGATAAGCCCTCCATTTGCGCGAATCGAGTGAACAAGACGCTTAACATGTTCTAAGTCCGCCAATTTTCTCTCAATATCAGTTTGACCAAGTATATTGCCATCCGATGAAATTATTGAGTAGATTCTTGGATTTTCTGGATAGAACTTGAGTTCGTTCTGTCGCAAGAATCCAACTTTGACAGGAACCTTCCGCCTGCTAATAGTCAGAAAATCGTCCACCCAATGGTCACTCGGGACGGTCATCGTTTCCCTCCCTGTCGATTTTCAGCACTGATTTAAGAATGTGTCCGAAGTCATAGGTCATTTCGGAGCGAAAGAATTCTTCTGTGATATCACCCTGAAGCAATTGAGCGGATAAATGCTTCGCATGAATCAAAGCACCTATCCACTCGTCAATGGAATCAGGCATGAGCAGATTGTATACATAGCACTCCTTGGCTTGAGAAATTCTGTGGATTCGATCTTGGGCTTGAAGATAATCATCCAGACTGAAGTTTCTGTCGTAAAAAATGACGTGATTCGCGACAGTGAGTGTGAGCCCCTCTTTTGCCGCCCCCGGGGTCGCCACCAGAAAGCCGATGTCGAGATCCTCAAGGAATCGTTTGATCGCTAAATTGCGCGCCTGTATCCCGAGGTGCCCGTGTACACGTACAGCATTGTACTTGCCGAGTTGACCACACAACCAGTCGGCGTTTTCTGTGAAAGTGGTCCAGACAATTCCCTTCTCGTTTTTCGCCCTAATCCGCGTTACCAAGTCCAACAGGTGGTCGAGTTTTCCTGGTTCCCCTCGATATGCACCATCGATCATCGCTGGGTTTGAGGCGATCTGCACGAGCCGAAGTAATCGTTTCAGGATGTCGTCAGATCTGTCTAGCGTAGGAACACCTTCCTTAATTACGACAGCCTTGAGAGTATCCCGAACCTGTCTGTAGAGGTCGAACTGTTTATGTTCCCAGTCGCAGTAGATGTTTTGGTAATGTTTTTTCGGAAGGGATATCACTCCGCTATTTTTATTTTCTCTGACAGAGAATGCTGATATTCGTGTCTGGACCTTTTGCAGCCCGGCCTCGAATGCGGTTTGCAATCCCTCATCGTAGACAAGTTTGTTCGAGAGATCGACCTCTCGCTTGAAACGTGAAAAGTCATTACCGAGGTTTTCCCCTTGATCGAGGAAATACACTTGTGCCCAGATATCCTCCGGCCGATTGGCGACGGGAGTACCAGTCATGATCACTCTTTTCTTAAAAAAGGGAGCCAGTTCAAAAAATGCCTTGGTAAGATCAGTATCGGGATTTTTTATCTTTGTGGATTCGTCTAATATCACCCCGACATCCCGAGTCCGGAGAAACAGCTTGAGACGACGCAATTCTGATCGGAATACTTCATAATGTGCCAACATTGCCCGAGCTGGACTGTTGAAAGCATAGAAGTTTGCTGCTCTATTTTGCGTTAATTCACGAGGGGAAATATGACTATGCATGGTCAACTCACGCTGCCAATTGACCAAGAGGTGCTTCTTCGTGACAAATAGCACTGTATCGACGACCTTCTTTTCCAACCAATAAATCATAAGGTCGATCGCGATCTTTGTTTTGCCAAGACCCTGTTCATGGAAGATTGCGGCATACTCGAGATCCTTGATCGCCTCGAATGCCTCGTGCTGGTAGGAAAAAGCGCTTAGTTTTGCTTGGAGCTTAGGTTCGCGGTGGAGATGTATCTTCGTCATTATTTCTGTGCCGATACTTTATGGTCACAGTGTTGATGAGAAATATGCAATATTTTTAACCCCGTAATTTTTCTAAAACGATGGTCTTTACGTCCTCAAGGTTTTCTTTCTTTTTGATGTATTTTAATCGGTCCTTCGCCAGTGCTTCTACGGGCCATGGAACGGCGACAACAAGAAAGGATTGTGGGTTTAGCTTGCAGAATTTGAGGTAGGTTCGGAACTGACCCTCAGTATGTCGGTTTTCAAGATCCGCGGACGTCTTTGCTTCACCGATCACGATTCCGCCAGCATGAAGCGGGGCATACACGTCTGGGATAGCCTCACCTACCTGAGGGGGCTTCGAATATGCGTTTCTGTCTGGTAAGTCCACGAGGATGTGCCTGGCCTCGCCGTTGAAGTGCATCGCTGCGACCCAATCGACAAGTGATCTTACTAACCTCGTGTGGGATTCAGATTCCCCCATCGTTTTAGTCGGACGATGCGATGTCCTCGCAAAGCCTTGTCAAGTTGTCCCTGGCCTCGCAGAACCCTTCGTTTTCCGGTCCGTCAATGTGCGATCGCAGTCTCTGAAGCTCCCCGTAGGGCATGTTCAAGACGCGCCGGGATATCTCCCGCGCCAATTGTATGAGCGAGGCATCACGAAGAGCTTGGTCCGGGGTCGGAACGTCTAAAAGTTTTATCGCTTCTTGTGCACCGTCACGCAGGAAGACTTCCCTTGCCCTCGGGTTCTCTAAGATCCCTGGTAGGCTCCGGACCGTGGACTGAGGAGAGAGGAGATGGCTCTTGACCCACCGGGCGAAATCATCCTTCGTGAACCCGGCAGCGAACACTGCTTCGGTGATGCGTCGGCGTTGGAATTCCACGAATGAGCTGAAACGTGTTGGGTCGAATTGGTCGTCACTTTCGAGGAGGGGTCGGTAGTGCTTCTCCATGTCGTGGTAAGCAGCGATGTAATCTTGCACTTCCCGGGTTCGACCACCACTCAAGTCAACGATCTGGCTGTACGTCAGGTGTTCGGAGTTCCGAAGGTGGTTGAGGTACTTTGCTTTTGAGTATGGGTCCCATGCCCGGGGACCTACAAGATGAGCTTGGAGTCGAATTGCGTCTATGTCCGTTTGCGATAGGCCGTCATAAACCATCGCGGGAATCTGGCTCCAGTTCCCCTTGGCCTTTTGTTCGAGGAATTCCCGGTAAATGAGGGTTCTCGTGTTTCCCTCGATCACCATGTGTTGTCCGCGCTCGTCCTTATTGACGATGATCGGGTGGATGATTCCCCCACTTGTCTTTATCGCCTCGCGGAGGCTGTGAAACGTGGTACCCCCTTCCCCTTCTGAATCATCTGCGGCTCCCAGTGCCATGCTCATCTGTTCCGCGGTGATGGTGCCACCGTACATCTCGAGCCACTTGGCGATCCTGGGATTGGCGATGTCGAGCGCGATCTCCAGGACTGGAAGCGTTTCATACTTCGGCGTCTTCGCGCTATCCATGGCGGTCTCCTGCTGATATTCAATCCAAGTCAATATCTACCGGTTCTGGGCGTCTCCGGAATGTCCGAGAGGCCCTGCGTGACAAGGGGAATCGTATCACCTACGAAAATTCGGAAACAGGGAGAATATTCCCGGAGAAGGCTGACAATCCGTCGAGCCGCAGAAGGCCGTGCCGGCCGAGGAGAACTCGGGGTCGGCCTCAATAGCTGCGAGTAGCCCATCGGTGAAGGGGACGAAGCCGTCCATGGAGACCCTGGCCAGATATTCGCGCAAAGGGCCATTGCGGGCGTTGCGGGTGAATGAGCGAGATAATCTTTTCTACCACCTCGCCGTCTACGAATTGCAGGAAGGTGACCTCCACGATCCAGTCCCCATCGTCCGGGGAGAAGTCGGTTGTTTCGGTGCCGGCGCTGACGAAGGTTCGGGAAATATATTTTTTACCATCGCCACATCGCCCGATCTTAGCCTATGCAAGAATTCCCGACAAACCACGGAAAAGACTCAGGGTACGGCAGACGGCGCAAAAGGCGGTGCGTCAAGCCTACCCCGCCCGAGCACGATTACAGTGCAATGATTGATGGCACGCGTGACTGCGTTGTAGAGGAGCCTACGCAGTTGTTCGGGACTGCCCACGGCTGTATGGGGCCAGAGGACTACGACATTCTGGAACTCGCGGTTTTTTGCGCGATGGATTGTCATCGCAAGGTGGCCCCTGTGCTGCCGGAACCCGAGGCGCGACTGATTGCGCACGGCATCCCGGACAAACTCCTCCACGTGTGCGGACGTGAAGTCGTTCTGCCCCCGCACCCGGCGCAGGCGGTCCATGCGGCTGATTGCTTGAGCAACGGGCACATTGACAGCGAAAGGTAGGAGTACGGCGCAGAAGTCGGCATAGGTCGCCGCTGGAGGCAACTGGATGTCAGCGAGCAGCGCGTCGGCGATTTCGACATCCTGTATTTCCCAAGTGAAGGGAAACGGCCCGAAGGTCTGTCCATTCTTACGTTGCCATGTCCGGGTCCCAACGATATCGAGCGCGGCGCGCAGCGACGCATTCCCCGCATCCGGTGTGAGGATCGCGGTCTGGCCATTCCGCTGGGACATTTCATTGGCAATCGCCCATGCAACAAGTTGTGCGTTGCGGGCGTGGATTTCGAGAATCCGAAAGCCCTGAGCAGCCCATAACGGGTTTTGTGCATGCTGGCTCTGCGTGAGCACAGCCTTGATGTCACGCCCCTCTCTCACGGCGTTGGCTGTCGTGAGCAAGCCCCGCTGCTCTGTGCGCATGGGCTGCGTGAGGCGGTGGGTTTGACCAGCTCCTTCAAGCCAGCCCATAACGCCAGCGGTGTCCCGCCCATCGGCAAGACACTGGAATGCATCTGCGGCCGCGACGATGCTGCATGAACCAGCAAGCCCCTGAAGGATGCGTAGCCGGTGATCGTCGAGGTCCTGCGCTTCATCCACGAGAACGAGCGGAAAACTGGCCGCAACCCACCGCTGAACAGCGGGCGTTTCAAGAAGCGTAGCTGCCTGAAAGCACGGCCCGTCGAATTGATTGAGGGTGGCAGTTCGTTGAAGCACTGCTGCGTTGCCGGTCAGGAGGCTTCTTCGCCGTGCGGCCAGTGTGCGTGAGAACACATCGAATGTCTGGCACTCGAATCGGCGGCGGAACAGGACGTTCTGGCCAAGACGCGACTGCAGACGACGACGCGCGCCGTTCATGAAGGTTAGCGCCAGCACGCGGCGGTCGTCGCCCAGAACACCATCGCGAACGAGTTCGGCCGCACGGCCCACTACGTTGTACGTCTTGCCCGTTCCCGCTGCGCCTTCGAAAAGCTCCAGCGTCATGGCACGAATCTGAACACCTGCATCGTGGCAGTGGAGTCCGCGGGGACGCGCGCAAAGAGGCGAGGATTGGCATTCGCGGGATCGCGAAGAATATCGCATAGCGCGCCGAGCAATTCCCCAATCCGCACGCGGCAGGCGGGGTTGCCCATCAGGGTAACTGCGGTGGACTCGTGCGTCGGCGCGTAGGATTTATGGGTCAGAAGGAAGGCGGTCAATTCGTCCGTTGTCGGAAAATTCCCGCTGAGCGCCGTGGCAAGAGATGCGCGCGCGTTTGCCTCGTCCGCGCGAGCAATCCAAGTAACAACGTCCTCCATTACCCAATCCTGGGGCCAGAAGACAACACACTTCGGGGGCGGCGCGCTAACCCTCACAGCCTCGAAATAGGCGCACCCGTCCGCATCACCGTCAAGGAGAATGCAGGGCCGCGAATGGACCTTGTTGATGATCGAAAATGTATCGGTGACCTTCGCGTCGATGGTGGGTACAATCCCCACGAATGTAGAGAACCGCGACCGGTTACCCTGCGTGTCCTCCCATCCCTGCTGCAACTCGAGCGCGGTTTGGAGCGCTTCAAGCCATGCCACGTCCGACACGCCTTCAGGTATAAGAACACATTCTTGCATGAGGGAGGCAACCAGCTTCTGACGCCACGCATAGAGAAGATGCTGCTGGTGGTTCGTCGGGGCCGCCGGAACGGTGTCCATGAGGGGTTTGGCCGTCAGAGTCCCGCTGCTTGTATCGATGAAGAGCGTATCTGGAGCCGGGAACATTGCTGCCACGATGGGGGAGTGCGTAGTCACGATGGTCTGGTCGCACAAAGCATTGAGGCGGTTGACGAGGCGCTTTTGCTGGGAAGGCTGGATGTGCAGTTCCGGCTCCTCGACGGCGAGCACGAATGACTTGCCGGTTTCCGCGCGGGCCTTGCCGAACTGTAGGAGCAGGAGAAGGCTTTGCAGCGACACAAGCCCCGTCCCCTGCCGCGTTGCGGGGAGCGTCGGTCCGGTCCCTTGCGTGAAATGTGAGATAACAGTTTCTAACACACTATCGCTGTCGGTTCTGGTCAGGCGGAGCTTGAGTTGGGGGGCGGTCGGCAATAGCTGGCGCAATTCCTCATTGGCTGAATTCACGATGTCAGTGAGGCCTGGCTGGTTCTCTATCCGTTCGGCCTCGGGCGGGTTCCAAAGCCGGTCGCGCTCCGCGCGCA
This sequence comes from Candidatus Poribacteria bacterium, assembly GCA_016215705.1. Taxonomy (GTDB): domain Bacteria; phylum Abyssobacteria; class SURF-5; order SURF-5; family SURF-5; genus JACRIR01. The sequence goes on from JACRIR010000266.1 coordinate 18,211, forward strand.
CGGCCTGCGCAGGCATACCGCCGCGCGTGGCAACAACGCGGCGGAATAGTTCGGAGGAGAAGGAAATCCAGCGGTCCCACGTCCGCGACGCCGGGACAAGAAAGAAACCGAGTTCCTGCAAGGTTTTGGTGTGCACCGTCCGGAGATGGGCGTTTTCAGCGAAGGGATCGCCGAGAGTGCCTTCATCGTCCACGAAAAATCGGACGGTCTCGGCTTCGAGTTCGTCGATATCAAACCGGGCGGCAAAGCCAATCTGAACGGCAAGCTCCGTGTGCTGTGCATCCGGGGCTGCGCTCAAGGTCTTTACGTTCGGATCGATCCATTTCTCGACGCCGCGTTCCAGACCGAACCACGCAGCATTGTGCTGCGGATCGTTATGTGGAAATCCCGTGACAGTTGCGACGATCGTGATACGGGCGGCCGCATCAGGGGCGCTGCCATGAAAATCATGCTCCGTGAGGCGACGCACCAAGCGGTCGCGCCCGAAAAGAAGAGACAGTGCTTCGATTATGGTAGTCTTGCCGCTGTTATTCGGACCGACCAGAACAACATGACGCCCGAGCGCGATGTCCGCGGATCGAACACCTCTGAAACCAACGATTGTTAATCGGGCAATATGCATTACGGCGTCACCAGCATGAAGAGCCGCTTATGATAACATTTGGCTCGCAGGCTACCTTCTGCTGACGGTGATAGCGACTAAACAGACAGCTCACCTCCGGTCAGCAGAAAGTTCCTTTCCTACCCTTCGACGCCGTGCCGGATCTACCTGCCCGACATTACTAATTCCGCTAGGTGAGCCGGCGCAGTTCCGGGTTGTCTTTTGCCGTCAGTATACTGAACGTGATATCGGAATCAATCGCGAGTTCGATCATATCTGGTTCAGCCGCAGCGATCAATTTGCGAGGAGGTTCGTGTGATCCTCAATGTCGCCCGATCAGGTGTATACAAAACCAGGGGAAGTCCATTACCGCCCTTTGACGCGAATCTCGAGATATACCCTATTGCTTCTGGATCAAATCGGCTTCCAGGACCAGGCTTTTGAAAACGCCGCCCCCAAACTTCCTTTGTACAATTACCGGAACGGCGCGGCCATACACTTGGATCTGCTCGCCGTGGCGCAGCGTGAAAACGATATCTGCAATGTCCTTCGGCACTACTACCGTCAAGTGCCCTGGCGATTCAATGCCGTAGCCCCCTGGCGAGATTGCAAGAAAGGACATATACCTGGCAGTTGAATATCCTCCTGGGAGAGTGCCAGCCATAATAGACGAGAAGCGGCACTCAAGCTTCAGATATTTGTTGGCCAATTCATCAACGTAAACACCAGAGACGAACCGTTGATAATCTACGGCTAGATATTCACTTTGGGACGGCTTCGGAGGAACCATTGGAAGAAGCCCTTGGCAGCCAGAAAGCCCTAGCATTAGCACAAGCATCCATGAATGGCCCGGAACCCTTCTGAATCGTCTCATTAGAGTCCTCCGAAATATTCTGATAGGATGATAACTTCATTTCTCAAAGATTAGAATACTGCCGTAAATGCTATGAAATTTCCATCCTTCTTTTGAAATAGTATTTAAAATTCTTTCCATATTCTTCGCGTCTAGGTCTTCACTGTGTTGTATGTTGACAACTTTGTACTCAACAGGTTTTGCTGCTATTGCTTTTTCAAACGGGAAAAAATAATTTGAAAACCAACCAAGCGAGAAAAGAACTATAGCACTAACTAAAAATACCCATTTCTTCATTTCCAACCTCCCTTCTGCGCCATGGGCAGGGCTCTTTTGCATCCTTTAATGCGGGCACGTGCCAAATCCGAGGCACCCGGTAGGTGGCATATGATAGCAAGAGAAGAGAGTACCGGACCCGCCTCCAGTACCCTCGTGCCATTCCTTGCCGCGCTCCCACATTTTTTCCGGCCTTTCTGGTGGACGGTCACCAGGTTGAGGAAACCAACAGCCCGGCCTGTGGTTATCCCGCTGTTCATGGGTTTTTGGGCCAGGAGGTCACTATTGCCTTCACGGCGACACCTCCCTCCCCGGGTCAACACCGCGCTGGACACTCTCGCGCTTGGGCAGGGCGCGCGAGCATCGCTTGCAGGCGGAGGACCCGGGAGACGCTTCAGTATACTTAAATTCTGGAGCCAGCGGAATAGCGACGGTGGGTGGGGCTAAACCAAGAGCTTGTGAAACTCCCGAACCTGATTATGGGAACCGATGATGGCTGCAACCGGGCGAAGCATTCGCTCTGAAATCGGGGGACGACAGATACCGTGGGGCATGGTCAGAATCTGTTCCTGGATCTCCGGGGTGAGGCGCAGCATGCCCATGACCTGGGTCACGCGTGCCCGGGTGATCCCCTCCTGCCGGGCAATTTCGGCCTGGCTGGCCATCTTTCCGGAATCCAGGAGGGCCTGCCACTCGACTGCCTTTTTTAGAAGTTCGGTCACCCGTGGTGGTTTTGGCTCCTTGGGCGGTTTCGGGTCGCTCTGGAGAGGAGGAATGGCGCTTACAATCTTGTTGACGGGGGTGCGGCGCGTCAC